>PXQL01000093.1:0-3958 GCA_003021335.1 Halobacteriales archaeon QH_10_67_13 | reverse complement strand
CGTCGTCGAACTCCCAGTCCTCGTTGCGGTCGCTGCCCCGCGTCGACCGCGCGGCTTTCCCGATCCCGAACTCGACGGCCGTCACCGCCGGGGTGGCGAAAAACGCCCGGCCCAGCCGCGCCGGTACGCTATCAAAGCGCGGGGCGCCCAGTCCCCGGGGCACGCCGCGACACTCGAAATACACCGACCCGCCGATCGAGTCGCCCTCGCGCTGGTACTGATCGATCGCGTCGCGCATCTCCGCGGCCGTTTCAGGATGGGCACACCGAACCTCGTTTTCCTCGGCGTGTTCGAGCATCTCCTCGAAGCTCACCGACGGCGCCTCGATGTCGCCGATCTGGTTGACGTGGCCCTTGATCTGAACGTCGTGCTCGCTTTGGGCGAGTACCTGTCGTGCGATCGCGCCGGCGGCCACCCAGTTGACCGTCTCCCGGGCCGAGGAGCGCCCGCCCCCGCCCCAGTTGCGCGTGCCGAACTTCGCCGAGTATGTGTAATCGCCGTGGGATGGTCGGGGGGCGGTGACGAACGGCTCGTATTTGCCCGACCGGGCGTCCTTGTTCTGGATCACCATCCCGATCGGCGTGCCGGTCGTGTAGCCGTCCTGCAGCCCGGAGTTGATCGTGACCTCGTCCGGTTCCCCCCGAGAGGTGGTGATCATCGACTGGCCGGGCTTGCGCCGGTCGAGTTCGGCCTGGATGTCGGCCTCGCTCAGTTCGACGCCGGCCGGCACGCCTGAGACCGTACACCCCATCGCATCGCCGTGGGACTCGCCGTACGTCGTCAGCTGGAAGAGCCGCCCGAAGCTGTTCCCATTCATCGACTTCCGATCGGGGATCCGCACGTAAAGAGGTTGGTCACCCGTACTGCGTTCAAATCCCGCGGACATCGGCGCCAAGCTCCGCGAGCGCCTCGAAGTAGCCCGGAAACGAGACCTCGACGTGTTCGGCACCGACGATTGTCGTCTCGCCCTCCGCGATCAACCCGGCCAGGGCGAGCGCCATTACGATCCGGTGATCGCTCCGGCCGTCGACGGTGGTCCCCTCCAGGGTCGACTCACCGCCGTGGATCGTCAGCGTCGCTTCGGTCTCCTCGACGACCGCCCCCAGCCGGTCGAGACTCTCCGCCATCGCGCTGACCCGGTCGGTCTCTTTGTACCGGACGTGCTCGCAGTTGACAAGCGCCGTCGTCCCGTCCGCGACGGCCCCGAGGACCGCGAGCGTCGGAAACAGGTCCGGCGTGTCCTCGACGTCGACGGTGGTGCCCGAAAGCGAGGCCCCATCGACGGTGATCTCGCCGGTCTCCCGGTCCCACTCGACGGGTGCGCCCATCTCGCCGAGGACGTCGACGATCGCGTCGTCACCTTGCGCGGACGGACGCGCGCCAGCCACGGTGACGGTTCCGCCGGCGATTGCCCCTGCGGCGAGCAGGTACGAGATCGAGGAGAAATCCCCCGGCACCGCGTACCCGTCTTCCGGCGGGACGTACTCCTGGCGACCGTCGACGAGGTATCCCCGCCCTGTCTGGCGGGCCCGCACGCTAAAGTCCTCGAGCAGCTCCCGTGTGATCGCGACGTAGGGCGCGGACTTGAGCTCGGTCTGGAGCGTGAGATCGACCCCGGCGTCGGTGACCGCCCCGGCCATCAACAGTGCCGTAACGAACTGCGAAGAGACGTCACCGGGAATCGCGGCCGAGCCGCCGGTCATCCGCCCGCCCACGACCAGCGGCGCCCGGCCGTTCTCGCGGGTGCTCTCGGCGCGGGCACCGAGCGTCTCCAGGGCTCGCAGCAGCGGTCCCTGAGGCCGGGACCGCAGCGATCCGTCGCCGGTTAGCACGGTCGTTCCGTCGACGAGCGCCGCGGCGGCCGTTCCGAGCCGCATCGTCGTCCCGCTGTTTGCACAGTCGAGCACTGTCTCCGGGACCGTCGGTCGCGGACCGAACCCCTTGATCCGTAGACCCGTATTTGTCTGCTCGACCGATCCCCCGAGGGCCTCGACGACCCGTGTCGTCGCCCGCGTGTCGGCGCTGTCGAGTGGGTTCCGGATCTGGATCCCCTCCCGGTCTGCATAGCCGGCCGCGAGGATCGCCCGGTGAGTGTAACTCTTCGAGGGCGGCGCGGGTACGCGTCCGCCGACGGCCGAGGACGAGACGGTCGCTTCCATACCGGATGGAGGCGGGCGGACACAATGAGCGTCCCGGCCGGCCGTCGCCGGCCGCGGCCGGCAACCTCACGACTAAGTGAGTCGGGGTCGACCGATCGGTATGGACCCAGATTTCTCCGGGCTCGACGCGTACCTTGAGGACGCCGGCGTCGACGGGTATCTCATCCACGCCGCCTCGACGGACGCAAACCAGTACTACCTCTCGGGGTTCGACGCCCCCGATCCCTTTCTCACGCTGTACGACGGAGCGGTACATCTCCTCCCACGGGGGCTCGAGTACAGCCGGGCGAAATCGGAGTCCCGGGCAGAGACCGTCTCCCGGTATTCCGACTACGACTACCGGGGGTTGGCCGCCGAGCACGGCCCGACGGAGGCCCGCGACCGCGTTCTCGCCGCCTTCCTCGCCGACCGCGACGTCGAGTCGGTGGCTGCGCCCGAACGGTTCCCCCTGGGAATCGCCGACGGGCTCCGAGAGCGGGGCGTCGCGGTCGCCGTCGACGAGGAGGATGCGATCGGCGAGCTCAGGGCCCACAAGACCGACGCGGAGATCGAACACATCAGAGACGCCCAGCGTGCGACCGAAACCGCAATGGCCCGCGCCGAGAGCCTGATCGCCGACGCGACGATCGAGGACGGACTTCTAGTTCGAGACGGCGACGTCCTCACGAGCGAGTGGGTCACCCGCGCCATCGAGACGAGCCTGCTCGAACAGGGGTACGCGCTCGAGGAGACGATCGTCGCCTGCGGGAGCGACGCCGCGGATCCCCACGACCGGGGGAGCGGTCCGCTAGCGGCCGGCGAGTCGATCGTCGTGGACATCTTTCCACAGAGCACGACGCGGCCTGCGAGGTCTACGAGGAGGCCGGACTGCCGACGCTACGGATCGACGAGACCGCAGAGACCGGGTTCATCCACTCGACCGGTCACGGCGTCGGCCTCGAGGTCCACGAACGGCCAAGCGTCGGCCGCGACGGCCCCGAGCTGGCGCCCGGCCACGTGATCACGATCGAGCCCGGGCTGTACGATCCCGCGGTCGGGGGCGTCCGCATCGAGGATCTCGTGGTCGTCACCGAGGACGGCTTCGAGAACCTCACCGACTACGAGAAGCGGCTGGTCGTCTGACCCGCGGTCACTCGACGGTCTCCTCGGGCGGGGTCGCCTCGAGGGTTCGAAACTCCACCCTCGTTCCGTGGCGATCGAACGCCTCCAGGCCCGACTCGTCCCAGGGCGGAACGCCGACGAACACGACCTCGCGGAGGTCGTCTCGCTTCGACACCCGCAGGTCACCCCGCGGATGCGAGACGAACACGCCAGGGGTCTGCCCGGCCGGTGTCGTCAGGTCGACCCCGAACACCGCGTTGAGCGCGTCGCCCTTGTTTGGCAGATAAAAGTGGGTGAACACCGGCGTCTCCGGGGACAGATCCGTTCCGCGGAGCTCGCCGGCCGGCGTGACGGCCAGCGGCACCGTCGTCGGGTCTGGGTCGCTCTCCCGGCCCAAGCCGAGCAGCGTCTCGACGAGCCCCCGCGTAATATAATACACATCTACCATTCGGCCGCGCCGTACTTATATTGCCGACACCCGGCCGCGGGTGCTCGCATGTCGGGGGTTTTAATCCTACTCGCGGAAACGATACATGTGTCCTGGATCGACTCGCCTGCAGCAGCGTATCTCGGCGCGGTCACGCTCAGCGCCGCGGTCACGGTCGGGGCGCTGTACGGGCTCTTTCGGGCCGATCCGGCCGTGTTCGTCGGCGAACTCGCCGACGCTCCAGTCGAGGCGGTCGCGTCCTCGCCGGCGG
>PXQL01000092.1 GCA_003021335.1 Halobacteriales archaeon QH_10_67_13 | reverse complement strand
CGATCCGATCGACCCGGACGGTCCCGTCCTCGACCCACTCCGCGGGGTGGAGCACGAGCGTGTCGGTCGGTCCCTCCCGGACGCGCGCGACGTAGTCGCGCTCTTCGAGCAGCTTTTCGCGGCGCTCCCGGTACTCGGCGGCGTCCGGGCCCGTCGCCCGGCGGGCCCACCGGGTGAGTTGTGTCGCGCGCTCGATTACCGTCTCGGACAGCTCGTTACTCATCGAGGGCCTCGTTTGCGAGCCGGTCGGCGCGTTCGTTGGCCTCTCGCGGAACGTGTGAGAGCGACCACTCCTCGAACTCCGCGAGCCGTTCCCGGACCCGTACCCGGCGCTCGCGTAGGGCCGGGTTCTTGACGGCCCACTCGCCGGTGACCTGCCGGACGACCAACTCCGAGTCGCTGCGGGCCCGGACTGTCTCGAAGCCGTACTCGGCGGCGACCGCCAGGCCCTCGGCGAGTGCCTCGTACTCTGCGCGGTTGTTGGTCGTCTCGCCGATCCGGCGGCCGCCCTCCGCGAGCACGCCGTCGTCGGTCACGAGCACCCAGCCGATCGCGGCCGGCCCCGGATTCCCCCTGGCCGCCCCGTCGACGTACAGGTGGACCCGGCCGCTCGCCCCGCGGAGCAGCCCCTCCACCCGGTCGGTCTCCTCGCCCTGCACGACCACTTTGTCGTCGTACGCGACCGCCGTCGCGCCGGCGTGTTCGGCCCGCCAGCGCTCGTGGGGCGTGTTGCCCGACTCGACGGCCGCGCCCGCCGCCTCGAGCCGGCTCCGCGCCCGGTCCGGATCGCACCGTATCACCGGCATGACCCGTCGTTCGGGCTCGCCGGGTTTTGTGATTTCGCCTCGTCATTATGACCGATGCGCGACCACAAGATACTTACCCAAAGTTTAAGTCTCGCAGTCCTGCTATCGTAAAAACGTAATGACACGGCCTAGCCGCCAGCGGGAGCGCCAACGCGAGTCCGAGACAGAGGCCGAGACCGAACAGAGGGGGACTCCCACCTGTCCTGAGGGTTCTTCGGAGAACATCGTCAAGGACGCCGACCGGGGAGAGCTGATCTGCGAGGACTGCGGGCTCGTCGTCGAGGAGGGGAACATCGATCCGGGGCAGTCTCGGGTCGGGGCACCGACGACCCAGACGATGCACGACAAGGGGCTGACCACGACCATCGACTGGAAGGATAAAGACGCCTACGGGCGCTCGATCTCCTCGAAAAAGCGCAGCCAGATGCACCGCCTGCGCAAGTGGCAAGAGCGCATCAGAACGAAAGACGCCGGCGAGCGGAACCTCCAGTTCGCACTCAGCGAGATCGATCGGATGGCCTCGGCGCTTGGCGTTCCGCGGTCGGTCCGGGAGGTCGCGTCGGTGATCTACCGGCGGGCCCTCAACGAGGATCTCATCCGGGGGCGCTCGATCGAGGGGGTCGCGACCGCCGCGCTGTACGCCGCCTGCCGGAAGGAGGGCATTCCCCGGAGCTTGGAGGAGATCTCGGAGGTCTCGCGGGTCGAGCGCAAGGAGATCGGCCGCACCTACCGGTATATCTCCCAGGAGCTGGGTCTCGAAATGAAGCCGGTCGATCCGAAAAAGTACGTCCCCCGATTTTGTTCGCAGCTCGAACTCTCCGAGGAAGTCGAGAGCAAAGCCGCCGAGATCATCAAGACGACCGCCGAGAAGGGCCTGCTCTCGGGGAAGTCTCCGACCGGCTACGCCGCGGCCGCGATCTACGCCGCCTCGCTTCTGTGCAACGAAAAAAAGACCCAACGCGAGGTCGCGGATGTCGCGCAGGTGACCGAGGTGACGATCCGTAACCGGTATCAAGAGCAGATCGAGGCGATGGGCATCCACAGCTGACCGCCCGTCGCCCCCGTCTACAGGCCGGTCGCACCAGACAGATTGATTGCTCCCGGGAGCCAACGGCAAGTGATGCGTCTCGACGAGTTCATCGAGGGGTTCGACCGCGACGAGGCCGCCGAGCGGCGCCGCCTCGCTCGCGAAAAATCCTACGCGATCACAGACCACCTCGAGACCGTCGAGCAACAGTTTGAGGAGGCCGTCCAGGGCGAGTCGCTCTTTGGCGCCACGGCTCCGGAGATTTTCGTCGGCCGATCCGAGTACCCCCGGGTGTCCGCGGGCGTGCTCGCCCCGATGGCACAGGATCAAGCGACCGATCCGGCTGACTTTGCCACCGACGGGGCGTGGTACGAGCAGGGGCTCGGCATCGACGACGTGCTCGAGCGCCGGACCGGCCTGCTGAACTCCTCACAGCCCGCCCAAGTCGAGGCCGCGGACGCCTGGGAAGGCTTTACCGGCGTCCAGCGGGAGGTGGCGATCGCCGACCGGCCGGTCGACGTGGAGGTCGATCTCGACGGCCGCCCCGAGCTGGATCTCTCGGTCGACGACATCGCGACGCCGACCGGGCCCCAAGCACGGGCGACCGACGCGACCCTCGCGGAGAACCCACACGTCCCGCAGCCGGTCAAGAAGACGCTGGCGGACGACGACTGGGCCGCCCAGGGCGCGATGCGGTACCTCTACCGGCGGGGATTCGACGTCTACGACATCAACACGATCCTCTCGGCCGGCGCGCTGGGTCGCACAGAGGAGCGTCGACTCGTTCCGACGCGGTGGTCGATCACGGCCGTTGACGACGCCGTCGGGACCTACCAGCGCGGGCGGCTCCGTTCGGCCCCGAGCGTCGACGAGGTGGAGGTCTGGCAGAACAGCTACCTCGGCAACGACTACTGGGTGATCCTCGCGCCGGGCGACTGGGAGTTCGAGCTGCTCGAGTTGAAGGCGCCGGGCAGCATCTGGAACCCCGCGCCCGACGGGGAGTACCATCTTGCGGCGGACAGCGAGGGTTCGGAGGGTCGCACCGGTTACGTCGAGGAGACCGCCGGCGCCTACCACGCCGCCCGCCTGGCCGTCCTCGAGGAACTCGCCGACAAGGACCGGGGGGCGACCTGTCTGGTTATTCGGCACGCCCGGGACGCCTACTGGGCGCCGGTTGGGGTCTGGCAGGTCCGGGAGGGGGTTCGCCACGCCTTCGAGGGGACCCCCGCCACCGCAGAGACGTTCCACGGCGCCGTCGCGACGCTTGTCGAGGAGTTGCCGGTCTCGCTCGCGGCGCTGCGGCGCAAGTCCACGCTGGTCGCGGGCGTCCAGTCGCGGCTCCGAGAGTACTGAGACGGGCAGACCCACGAGCGGCCGAGGCCGCTCTCGGGGCGGCGCCTCCGATTTGACGCGGGCAGTCCGTGCTCTCGAGGGGTTCCGAGGCGACTACCGGAGCGTCGAGGTCGGCACCACGGACGGGCCGATCCCGCCCTCGGCGTCTTCGATGATGGCTTCGGTAGCGTGCTCGCCGCTGAGGATGCACATCGGCATGCCGATGCCGGGGTTGGTGTAGGCCCCGACGTAGTAGAGTCCGTCGAGCCCCGGCGCCCGGTGGCCCGGCCGGAGCGGCCCGGTCTGATCGAGGGGGTGTGCGAGCGCCAGGGCCGTCCCGCCGGGCGCGTTAAACCGCTCGCCGAACTCCGAGACCGATGCGGTCTCCTCGAGGACGATCCGGTCGCGAAAGTCGACGCCAGTGTTGTCCGCGAGGTCGTCGAGTACCAGCTCCCGGAACTGCTCCCGTCGCTCGGGGCCGTCGTCGAGACCGGGAGCCAGCGGCACGAGCGCGAACACGACCTCGTGGCCCTCGGGGGCGACCGTCGGGTTGGTCTTCGAGGGGACGTGGACATAATAGGCCGGGTCCTCGGGCCAGGCCGGGTCCTCGAAGATGGCGTCGAAGTGTGGCTTCCAGTCGGTCGGCAACACGAGCGCGTGATGTTCGAGATCGACCTCGCCCTCGACGCCGAAGTACATGAGATACGCCGAGGGGGCGTACGTGCGGGTCTCCCAGTACTGTTCCCGACGGTCGTATGTCTCGGGCAACAGCTCGCTCTCGACGAAGGGCGGGGGCGCGTTCGAGACCACCCGATCGAAGGTCCGGTCGGGCCCGTCAGTGCGCACGCGGAACTCGTCGTTGCGGGGCTCGATGCCGGTTACCTCCGTGCCGGTCTTAAGGTCGACGCCCAGGTCGGTTCCGACCTCGACGAAGGCGTCGACGACGCTCGCGATCCCGCCGTCGGGGTGATACACGCCAAGGTTCATATCAACGTGGCTCATCAGCGTGTAGATCCCCGGGGTGTTGTACGGCGAGCCGCCCAAGAACACGAGCTTGTACTCCGCGAGCTGGCGCAGCTTCGGGTGATCGAAGTACTGCCCGACGTAGCTGTCCATCGTCCGGAGCTTCGGCAGGGCCTTGGCCGAGCGCAGGAT
>PXQL01000091.1 GCA_003021335.1 Halobacteriales archaeon QH_10_67_13 | reverse complement strand
CGTGGATCGTATCGAGCCGGGTGGTGAAGATGTCGACGGTGTCGCCGGTGGTCAGCTCGAAGCCCAGCGTCGCGCCCTCCTGTTTGCCGATCCAGTTGCGCTGCATCTCCCGGACGTTCTCGGGCCAGCCGCCGAGCTCGTCGAGGCTGTCGTACAGCTCGTCGGCGTACTCGGTCGTCTTGAAAAACCACTGGTCGAGCTCACGGTGCTCGATGGGCGTATCACACCGCCAGCAGACGCCGTCTTCGTGCTCGGGGTGCTGGTGGACGTTCTCGTCTGCTAACACCGTCTCGCAGTCGGGACACCAGTTCAGCTCGGCGGCCTGCCGTTCGACGAGTCCGGCCTCGTGGGCCCGCAGGAAGAGCCACTGGTTCCACCGGTAATATTCCGGCTCGAAGGTCACTACCTCCCGGTCCCAGTCGAATCCCAGCCCCATGAGGTCCATCTGGGATTTCATGTTCGCGATACACTCGCGGGTCCACTCCTCGGGGTCGGTGTCGCGCTCGATGGCGGCGTTCTCGGCGGGCAGTCCAAAGGAGTCCCACCCCATCGGGTGCAACACCGCGTCGCCCTGCATGCGCCGGTACCGGGCGTAGGCGTCCGTGATCGCGTAGTTGCGGACGTGGCCCATGTGCATCTCGCCGGAGGGATAGGGGAACATGGCGAGCACGTAGGTGAGATCGTCGGCGTCCTCGGGCGTCTCGAAGACGCCCGCGTCGTCCCAGGCGCGCTGCCACTTGGCCTCGATCCCCGCCGGATCGAACTGCGCTGTGTCGCTCATACCATCGCTGGGGGACCCACGGTACTAGTCTTTTTCACTCCGGGCCCCCGGCCGAGGAAGCGCGTGTGTTTTTGCTCCGGGGGTCGGCGATGCGACTCACCGGTCCGGATATCATCGGTCCGCCGGCCGACGAGCGGGCGGCGACGCGGGTGATCGAGCGGGCCTTGGAGTTAGGCGTCGATTTCATCGACACGGCCGACTCCTATGGTCCGGGCGTGAGCGAGCGGCTGCTCGGGGCCACGGCCGCGCCCGAGCGGGCGCTGGTCGCGAGCAAGGCCGGCCTGCTGCGCACCCGCGACGGCGAGTGGCTCCCCCACGGTGATCCCGAGTACATCCACAACCAGGCGCTCGCGAGCCGGGACCGGCTGGGTGTGGAGACAATAGATCTCTACCAGCTGCACCGCCCGGACCCGGACACACCCTTCGAGGACAGCGTCCACGCGTTCGCCGAGCTGAAAGATGCGGGGCTGATCGAGCAGGTCGGGCTCTCGAACGTCTCGGTCGGGCAGCTCGAGCGGGCCCGCGAGATCGTCGAGATCGCGACCGTCCAGAACCGGTACAACCTCGCATACCGCGAGGATGAGCGGGTCCTCGAGGCCTGCGAGTCCTACGGGATCGGCTTCATGCCGTGGTATCCGCTCGCCAGCGGAGAGTTCGGCGCCGCCCACGATGCGCTCGAAGAGATCGCCGCCCAGCGGGAAGCGACGGCGTATCAGGTCGCGCTGGCGTGGCTACTCGAGCACTCGCCGGTGTCTCGAGCCCCTCGCGGAGAACGTCGCGGCCGCCGAGATCGAGCTGACCGACGGCGAGTACGCTCGGCTCGAGGCCGTCGAGTGAGACGACCACCTTGACTGCGACGCTATGGCGGCCGCGACGAGTCTGAGAATATAAGATATTTTATCCTTATCGAAGGGGATCGAGGGTATCCCCCGCGGCGGCGCCCGTCGGGTGGATCGTCGCCGAACGGGCCCTCCTCGTCGACACTAATTCGTTCTCCGCTGGCGGGAGCGTCTCGATCCGATCACTGCAACCGGATCTGCACCGATCTCCCCGGCGAGCGCGACCGGACATGACGGGGTGACCGCTGTCGGCTGTCACGAGAACCCTGACTCTTCGGCGGCCTCGAGTACCTGCCACTCACCGTCCTCGACCGCAACGAGACAGCGTGCTTCGATTGCTATTGGCTCCTCGGTCGCCGGCACATCGGTCTGGAATCGCACGTCAACGAACGCCGACTCGATCTCTTCGGATCCGAGTCGATTGATAAACTCGTCCGAGAGATACTCGTACCGTCCGTCGCTGGCACTCGCCGTCGACAGGAGAAACTCTCTGATCTGTGCCGGCGTCGGATTCCGAACCGTGGTGTTGCTGTTGACGATCTCTTTGACCGTTCGCTCGCCGTTGTTTCTGAAAAAGGCGATGTCCTGCTCGATATCGTCGTCCATTCTTGCCGAACGGCTGTGGAAGACGTTCGCTCGTTGCTCTAACCAGGTGTCCGGGTCGTTCCACAGCGTCTCGGTGAGCAACGCCCACGACTCGGCTACGGCTTCTGGGTCGTCGGTGTCGTACTGATCCGCATCTCCGAGAAACGGGACGGCCCCGGTACAGCCGGCCGCGGTCACCGCGAGTCCGGCACTCGCTCCGGCGAGAAACTGGCGTCGGTTCATCTGTGGGCGTAGCTTGGGTTGTCTCGGTATAGGTGAGTGAGTCGCGTTACTGCCGGAGAAACCGGAGCACAATCTTTATTCAACGGGACTCGCGAGAGGAGGGTTCGTTTCACGGCCGGGACCGGCGAAGCAACCCCTCGAGCGAGGGACGGGCTCGAAAAGTTGCCGACGGCTCCAAGTAACCCGGTACCGTCCGCTCCCGGGGGCGAGTCCACCGGCCGATGGAGTCTGAACTTCGCGCTGGCTGATGACCCCCCGCTCGACTCCTCGACCGCACCGCGGTGCACTCACGACATCGACACAGGAGCCACCGAATTCAAGATTCGGGGTCCGTTCAGCCCTCGAGCGCCTCAACCGGACGCTCGCGCGAGGCTTTCCACGCCGGATAGATGCCGGCGAGCACGCAAATCACGACGCCAAATCCGAACGCACCGGCGAGATAAACCGGCGTGTCGGACTGGAACGCCATTGGATCGCCGAGAAAGACGTCGTTGATGACGGCGCCAGCACCCAACGTTAGACCGAGACCGATAACGGCGGCGAGCAGCCCCATGAACACCGCCTCGATGAGCATAATCGCGAGCACGTCGAGTCGGCCGTAACCGACGGCACGGAGCACACCGATCTCTTGGCGCCGCTCTCGGGCGCTCATCAGCTGGACGTTCGTGATGCTGATTCCAGCGATCACGAGCGAGATGCCTCCGATCGCGAGCAGGAACCGAGTGGTGGAAGTGAGCTGCTGATCGATGGTTTCGGCCTCCTTTTCAACGCTCTCGATCCCGAACTTGGCCTGCTCCTCTCGAAGCGGGCCGTTCAGCTCCGTCTCGAGTCGGTTCGAGATCTCGTCCGCTTCTCTCGTGTTCTCGGCGTCGATGAGCACGCCTTTGTAGGGCTGGTCCTCGTTGTTCGGCTCGACGAGGGTCATCGGAAGCAGCGCGGACGTACCGACGCGCTCTAACTCCCCGGAGCTACCTTGGAATCCGACCGGGTCCTCGATGACGGCGACGACGCGTTGGAGCCGACCGTTTACCGTAACCGGGTCGCCGACCTCGAGCGGAGTGTCCTTAAACGAGTTGACGAGTTCGGTAACGATCGCACCGGTTCGCCAGTCGTCCGGGATTTTACCCTCCTGAACGAGTTCCCCGTACACCGGCTCCGGGTTCTCGACGCCGATCGCCTGCGCCGGGAAGTCGTCGCTCGTAAGCCGATCGTCTAACGACGACTCCCCTTGCCGGAAGACGGTCACGTTCGCATCGTACTCGCTCGCAACGCCTTTGATCGTCTCTACGCGACGCTGATCGAAGCTCGGGGCGTCCTCACCTCTCGCCCCGAACACTCCTCCCGGGCCCTCGACGGTGATTTCCGTCGCCAAGTCGCCGAGATTTTCCTTCTGATCGGCTTCGAACGCGAGCCCGAACAGCCCCAGGCCACCGACTGCGACGACACCGATCGCGACGGTCAGGATCGCCAGCGCGGTACGGGTTTTCGCCCGGTAGAGGTTTCGTCTCGCGAGGTACGTCCGCGGAAAGTACCGACGGAGAAAACTCACTGTGACTCCCCTCGATCGGTTCGGTCGGGGTCCGTCTCGGCGAGTTCGGCGGCCGAGCGGTCAGGCTCGTCCGAGGGACGGCCGGTAGCCGTGTCCTCGGAGGGGCGAGGCCGGGACCGGGACTGGTCCCTCTGCCGGTCCGGGACGGAATCGGTCTCGGCGGTCGGGGAATCGCCCCCGGAGGGATCGGACCGCTCCGGACGAATCCGGCCGTCGACGAGTCTCAGCGTTCGGTCGCTGAATTCGGCGACATACTCGTCGTGGGTGACTGCAACGACGGTGACATTATCGTCGGTCACGTCGGTGAGCTGGGTGAGTACCCGCTCGCCGGTCGCCCTATCGAGGTTCCCGGTCGGCTCGTCGGCGAGTACCAGTTCCGGCTCGTTGATCAGCGAGCGGGCGATGGCGACGCGCTGTTTCTGGCCGCCGGAGAGTTCGTCCGGGTAGTGGCCGAGCCGGTCGCCCAGTCCCACGCGCTCGAGGAGCCGCTGGGCACGCTGTTCCGTCGCCGCCGGGTCGGCGTCGAGCATCCGCGGTACGGCCACGTTCTCTAAGGCGGTGAGCGTCGGAACCAGGCCGTAACTCTGGAAGACGAACCCGATCGTGTCCTTCCGGACGCTCGTCCGATCACGGTCGGAGTAGCTCTCGATATCGGTCCCTTCGAGTTCGATCGTGCCGGTCGTCGGCGTATCGAGCAGCCCGAGCAGGTGAAGTGTCGTCGACTTGCCGCTGCCACTCGGCCCCACGATCGTCACGAACTCGCCGCGCTCGACGGCGAAACTCACCTCGTGCAGGGCTCGGACCGTCCC
>PXQL01000090.1:710-3985 GCA_003021335.1 Halobacteriales archaeon QH_10_67_13 | reverse complement strand
TCATCGCTACTCCTGGGTCACGAGGTGAGCCGGGGCGGCGATGATCGTCTTTTCCGTTCCGCCGTCGGTGATCGAGACCGTGTATGCCTCTCCCTGCCGGCCGATGACGGTTCCGGACTGCCCGGCGAATCGCGGGTGGAACCGCCCCTCCTGGACGCTGGGATCGATCGAGAGGTGAACGGTCTCGCCCTCGTCGAAGTCCGCGACGGCGCGCTGGGGCGGGGAGGTTCCCCGGTCCCTGGGGTCGTTCTGGAGCTTGTGTCGGGTCCCCTGCTGTGGGCCGTTCGAGTTGGGCATTGGTATCCTCGTTATACGAGGCCGGATATTAAAAGGAGCGTTCCGGTCGCGTCACAGCCGGCCGACATCCTCGACGGAGACGCTCTCGACGCCGGAGACGCCGGCGAAGGCCTCCTCGACGGCCTCGGTGCCGCCGGCCTCGTCGGGGACGATCACGGTCGGCAACAGCGCGACCAGCCCAAAGGCGATGTCGTCGCGCTTGAATCCGTTTATTTTCGCGCCCTCAGGGAGTACCCGTTCGAGTTCCTCCTGTAGCGCGTCAAGATCGACATCCGGGCTCTCCGGCATCACCTTGAGTTGGGCGGCGACTTTCCCCATCGTTACGGGCCCGTGAACCCACAGTCAGGGCACTCGTACAGCGTGCTCTGCTTGCGACACTTCGCACACCGGTGGATCTGGTTGTTACACCCGGGGCAGTCAAACGAGGCGGCGCTGGTCCCGACGACGTTGATTCCACAGGAGACGCAGGTCCGCGCGTTCGTCTGTTGACTCATAAAGGCTGTACTGCGGCGCGGGTGTTAACCCTTTTCTTCACGGCTCGGAGCGCCCGACCGATCGGGAAGACAGGCGACGGGAGTCACCCGAACGGTCTTGTTCGCCGAGAAAAACAGGCTCGCATGGAGATCCGGGAGCCGACGGTCGAAGACGCCGAGGCAATCCGGGCGGTCCACCGCGCGTCGATCGAGGGGCTCGGTCCGCAGGCGTACGACCGGCGTCAGGTCACGGCGTGGGCAAGGGGCTGCCGATCGGCCGACTACGCCGCGACGATCGAAGCCGCCGAGACAGTCTGTCTGGTTGCCGACCGCGACGGCGAGGTCATCGGGTTCGGGACACTCCGGGCCGTCGCCCCGGACGGGTACGTCTCCGATCCGGACGGGGAGGTGACCGCCGTCTACGTGTCCCCGGCCGTCGCACGCGAGGGGGTCGGGACGGGGCTCTACGCCGCGATCGAGCGCCGCGCCCGGTCTCGGAGCATCGAGACGCTCGGGCTCTCGGCATCGCTGAACGCCGTTCCCTTTTATCAGGCACAGGGGTACGACCGGATTCGGGAGTACGATCATGAGTTCTCAAGCCACGAGGGCACCGGTGTGACCGGGACGATCGTCGAGATGACAAAGAAGCTGTAGCCGCCGAGCTGCGACGACTGGGGGGCTCTCGCGACGCCGGACGGAGAGCCGAGCTTATGACACTCGGGACAGACTGAGGAGTATGGACGGCGGTCGGCGACCCAGAGTCCGTGCGGGCGGGTGTGTCTGATGGCCCGGATCGTCTGTGCCGGACACGTCAACTGGGACCTGACGCTCAGAGTGCCGCGGCTTCCCGACCCCGACGGCGAGGGGACCGTCACCGAGCAACGGGGCGCCGGCGGGGGCAGCGCCGCCAACGTCGCCGCCGGACTCGCCGGGCTCGGGCACGACGTGGCGCTGCTCGGATCCGTCGGCGACGACGAGCGCGGCCGGCGGGCGGTCGCAGACCTCGCTGCCGCCGGCGTCGACTGCTCGCTGCTTCGCACCGGCGCAGGAGAGACAACGGTCAAGCGGCTACTCGTCGACGACCGGGGACAGGTGACGGTGCTCGCCGCCGACGGCGCGAACGAGGCCTTCGAGGCGTCGGATCTTCCGGAGCGGCGACTCGCCGCGGCCGATCACCTCCACCTGACCGGCCAGGATCCCGACACCGCTCGTCGGCTGGCCGAACGGGCCGTCGCGGCCGGTGTGCCGGTCAGCGTCGACCCTGGGTGCCGGGTCGACCGGCCGGCAACGGGGACGGTACTCGCACGCGCCGATGTCGTCTTTCTCAACGACAGCGAGGCGGCGACCGCCCATCGCGAGGGGCTGCTCGACCGGGCCGCGGGTGCGGCGGTGATCACGCAGGGAGCCGACGGCGCCGAACTCGAGAGCAGCGAGACCGTCCACTCGCATGCGGGCTTTCGAAGCAATCCAGTCGATACGACCGGCGCGGGCGACGCGTTCGCGGCCGGCTACCTCTCGGCTCGGCTCGACGGCGCAGACCGCGGGGAGGCCCTCGCCGTCGCGAACGCCTGCGGGGCACTCGCCGTCGAGTCACTCGGTGCGCGGACGCGGCTTACCCCCGAGGCGGTAACCGCTCGCCAGTCGACGAGCGATAACTCGGGGACATAATCGAGTCGTCGGAACCGCGGACAAGAGCCCGAGCGAAGTGACGAACCCTACTCGTAGAGCCAGGTCTCGTCGATGCGCTCGTAGTCGGTCAACTCGTCGTCGTCAAAAAACAAGCCGATCTCGCGCTCGTTGGCGCCGGGATCCTCGTGGTCCGAGCCGTGGATCACGTTCCGGCCGAGATCCAGTCCCAGGTCGCCGCGGATCGTCCCCGGGGCGGCCTCGGCGGGGTCGGTCGCGCCGATCATCGAGCGGATCTGGCGGACGGCGTCCTGTCCCTCCCAGACCATCGCGAATACCGGGGCGGCGGTAATAAACCCGACCAGGTCCTCGAAGAACGGCTTGTCCTCGTGTTCAGCGTAGTGTCGCTCGGCCAGCTCGCGGTCGAGCTGGGCGAACTTCGCGCCGACGAGTTTTAACCCCCGATCCTCGAACCGGGAGACGATCTCGCCGATCAGGCCTCGTTGGACCCCGTCGGGTTTGACCATTACGAACGTGCGCTCGCGGTCGCTCATGCGTCGGTCTCGTCCTCGTGGATCCACTCAAGATCGCGGGCCTCACGACCCATGAAGTAGTTTTTCTCGGCCTTCGAGTCTTTGAACCACAGCACCGTGCCGTCGGTCATGACGAACATCTTTCCGGTACCGGGTTCAATCTCCTCGCCGGTGTAATCGCAGGTGCGTTTCGAGACCATCTCACTGCCCTCCGATGGCATCCGCTTCGCGGGCGGTTTCGCGCAGCTGGAGAACGTCGCCCTCGCGGACCGGCCCGAGGACGTTCCGGGTGATGATCCGGCCCTTGTTCGAGCCCTCGCGGATCCGGCACTTGACCTGCATGGCC
>PXQL01000090.1:0-640 GCA_003021335.1 Halobacteriales archaeon QH_10_67_13 | reverse complement strand
AGCACCGACGAACACGAACGGCACGTTCTTTTCGTCGGCCAGCTCCGGGAGATGCATCACGATCTCCTCGGGCTGGACATCCTCGGCGATGTACGCGAGCTCGGCGGTGCCGCGCTCGACAGCTTTGGTCGTCTCGTTGGTTCCTTTCTTTACTGTTCCCGTGTCCCGAGCCACCTCAAGGGCGTCGAGCGCGTCCTCTTGAAGATCGGCTGGAACGTCGAAGTCAACGTATACTGGCATTGTGATCCTCCTGTGTGCAGGCTCGCTCCCCCGCCCGTACGGCTGACGCCGCACTCGGTAGTCCTGTGAGAGCTGGGAGCGTCATCGACCCCACACAGCGTGCGATCGTATGTGGCCTATCTGCGCGTAAAGTGCTTTCGAAGCGCCCGACGTGTGGTACTGTCGCTCAAACCCGAGCGGTGACCGCGCGGGTGACTGCCCGGCGGCGGTCTCTGAGCCGATCTATCTGCTGGACCGTCGTATCCAGGACCGGATAGGTCGTCTTGAGGTCGGCGTAGAGGTACTCCTGCAGCAGCGAGCCAGTGCGCCGGCGCTCCTCGTGGATCCGGCGCTGACGGGTGGTCAGCAGGTCGGCACAGTCCTGCTCGGCCGAGCGAAGCTGCCCCTCTTGATCGACTAA
>PXQL01000089.1 GCA_003021335.1 Halobacteriales archaeon QH_10_67_13 | reverse complement strand
CCTGGTCGGCGGCGTGATGGAACACGTCGAGGCCGCCGGGGTCCACTCGGGAGATTCGGCGTGTATGATCCCGCCGCGGTCGCTGGGCCGGGCGGTCAACCGTCGGGTCAGAGAAGTCGTCGAGGAGATCGCAGACGCCCTCGACACCGTTGGCCTGCTGAACGTCCAGCTTGCGGTCCGGGACGGCGAGGTGTACGTCCTCGAGGCCAACCCCCGCTCCTCGCGGACGGTACCGTTCGTCTCGAAGGCCACCGGCGTCCCGATCGCCAAGGCCGCGGCGAAGGTGATGGCCGGGGCAACCCTTGCCGAGTTGGAGTACGAGGAGCGGGTACCGGAGCAGGTCAGCGTCAAGGAGGTCGTGTTGCCGTTCGATCGGCTGCCCGGCAGCGACCCGCGTCTTGGTCCGGAGATGAAATCCACCGGCGAAGTGATGGGAACCGCAGACACCTTCGGCAAGGCCTACCAGAAAGCCCAGATGGCCGTCGGCAAGCCGGTGCCCCTCGGGGGGACCGCGGTCGTCGACATGCCGGTCGCCGGGTTCGAACAGCACTTCGAGGTCCGGGAGATCGACGACTTTCCCGACCTCGAGGCGATCAAAGACCGGCTTCGGGCCGGCGAGATCGATCTCGTCGTCTCCCGGGAGCGGGAGCTGCTGGAAGTGTGTGTCGACCAGCAGATCACGTACTTCTCGACGCTTCCCAGCGCGCGGGCCGCCCTCGAGGCGGTCCAACACGCCGAGGAGCCCCTCGACGTCGCGCCGGTCGGGGAGCGCCCGACGGTCAGAGAGCGGTGGGGCCAGCCCGAGGGCTACGGCGACCTCCGGGGACAGCTCGAGACGGTCGAACGGGTCGCGAGCGAGGGTTACCTGGCCGCGCTCGGTGCCCCGGAGGAGGATGTCGCCGCCCTGGAGGAGGGCCTGGCCGGCGTCGAGGCGGCGCTCGCGGAGTCGGTGCTTGTCTTCGGCTCGGGCGAGGCCAGCGGCGGCGGGAGCAGTGACTCGGAGCTCGACGCGCTCGCGGCGGCGCTCGCGGAGCGCGGGTACGACCCCGTCACGCCGGCGGAACTGCCCGGCCGGGGGGCCGACCAGGCCGCGGTTGCGACAGCCACGAGTCTCGCGGGCTTTGCGGTGATGCTCGACAGGGACCCCGGCCGCCGGCCGGCTGCCTACGACACCGCCCGGGCGGCCGGGGACGTGATCGCGCGGCTCGTCCCCGCCGAGCAGGCCAGCGCCGAGCAGGGAGAGGAAGAGACCGTCCGCGCCGTCCCATTCGATGGGGAGCCGGTGGAGGTACTCGACGAGGCGGTTGCGTGGGCCGAGTCGGTCTGCGAGCGCCGGCAGTAGTCAGTCGGCCGCCGCGATCGCGCGCTGACCAACCTCGGCGACGTCCTCGGGGTGCTTCTCGGTGGCCCGCAGGTCCGCGGCGGTGAACCACTCCCAGGCACTCGCCGGCGCCTCGTCGGGGCCGGGGTCGATCGCCCGGGACGGGAGAGTGCCGTAGTAGACGAAATCGACGTGTTGGTGCCCAACATCGCCGTTTGTGACGTTGATGTCCTCGAGGAGAAACGCCTGGGGTCGGGGAATCGACCGGGCGGTCGCCGAGGAGAGCTCGCCGACGGGGGCGATCAGCTCGACCGGCAGTCCGAGTTCCTCGCAGACCTCCCGTCGGGCGGCCTCGTGGGGCAGCTCGTCACGCTCGACGTGTCCGCCCGGGGGCAACCACATCTTGAGGCGGTCGTGCTCGTGCAGGGCGACGGCACCGTCGTGGACCGCGTACACCGTCGCGACGAAGTGTCGTGTTGTCTCCACGGCGACAGGAGCGGGCGCGGCGTCTTTTGCGTTCGGGTACGGCGGCGCCGGCGACGGGTCGGCACCCTTTGGCGGGCCGAGGACACCGGGCGGATCAAGCCGCTCAAGACGGTCCCGGGCGAAAGTTGTGCATGAGCGCGGGGGCGCGGATCGACCGGGAGCGCCTGTTCGGCGTCTGGCGGCGGATCGCCGAACTCTCCGGGCCGGTGATGGTCGAGCAGGTCTCCCGGACGCTGATGCGGACCACCGACATCTTCGTGACCGCGCTGTTCTCGCCGCTCGCGGTCGCCGCGATCGGGCTGGCGGACCTGTACGCCCGGTTTCCCCTCCGGATCGGACTCGGGCTGGGAACCGGCGCGATCGCGCTGTCGGGTCAGGACACCGGCGGCGAGGCGACCGCGAACCGCGACGAGGCGATCACGCAGGCACTCGTGTTGGGCGCACTCGCCGGAATTCCGTTCGTCGTCTTCGGGCTCGCGCTGAGCGAACGGGCGATCGCGATCTTGGGGTTCTGGGCCGAGACCGACCAGATGGCCAAGGTTGCCTCGCTCGGAGGGGTGTACCTCGCGATCGTCTACGCCACCTCGCCGGCCAGACACGTCGCCCTGATCGGGGCCCGCGCGCTGCAGGGGACCGGCGACACCCGGACGCCGATGTACGTCAACCTGGCCTCGAACGGCCTGAATATCGCGCTCTCACTCGTGCTCGGGCTCGGGCTGTTGGGCGCCCCCAGACTCGAGATCGTCGGGGTGGGACTCGCGACCGCGGCCGGAAACATCTTTACCGCCGTCGCGTTCGTCGGGCTGATCGGCGCCGGCTGGACCGACGCGGGATTCGCGTGGCCCCGGCAGCTGGTGATCGCGAAACAGCTGCTCGTTGTCTCGACGCCGAAGGTCGCCGAGGGGCTGGTCGCGACGGCCGTGGAGTTTCCGTTCAACGCCCTCCTCCTGTCGTTCGGCGCGGAGGTAAACGCCGCCTACCAGATCGGCCGGCGGGTCTTCCAGCAGGTGACCAGTCCGCTCTCGCGGGCGCTCAACATCGCCTCGAGCATCCTCGTCGGGCAGGCCCTCGGCGAGGGCGACCCGACGGGCGCGCGGTACAACGGTTGGGCGACCGCCGCCTTCGGACTCGTGACCGTCGGCACGCTCGGGGTCGGGCTCGCGATCTTCGGCGAGCAACTGGCCGGGCTGTTCACCGACGACCCGGCGACCCTGCCGGCGGCTGCTGGGTTCGCGATCACGTACGGGCTGACTGCGCCCTTTACCGTGCTGTATGTCACCCTCGCGGGGGCGCTGCAGGGCGGCAGCGACACCCGGACGCCGCTGCTGGCCCGGGCGAGCGGACAGATCGGGTTCTATTTTGGCTTCTCGTATCTGGGGGGGGTGGGCCGGCCGCGCCGCGACGATGATGGACGAACGGGGCACCGTCGAGAGGGGCCGGGCAGGCGAGTCCGAGGATGAGGCCGACCACGAGGCAGACGCCGCGGCCGGGGACGACGACTGACGGCGCCCGGTGGGGGCCAGATAGAAAGCGTTAGAAGCTCCGGTCTGCTTTCTCACTTGTGTGAGTATCTCCTCGCCGCTTTTGATCGTCGGCCTGGTCGTCGCGGCGTTTGTCGCATACAACATCGGCGGCGCAACCACCGGGCCGGCGTTCGCGCCCGCCGTCGGGGCGGGCGTGATCGGCAAGCTCGCCGCGGCCGGGCTGATGTCGGTGTTCTTCTTCGTCGGCGCTTGGACCGTCGGGCGACGGGTGGTCGACACGCTCGGGGTCGGTCTCGTCAGTGACCCGTCGGTCTTTACGCTCACGGCGAGTATCGTCGTCCTGTTTTATATCGGCGGCGCGCTGTTCGTCGGGAACCTGTTCGGCGTGCCGGCCTCGACGTCGATGACCGCGGTCGGGTCGATCGCCGGGCTCGGGCTGGCGGCCGGCGAGCTGGACTGGTCGGTGCTGGGCGAGATCGCGGTCTGGTGGATCGTCGCGCCGATCGTCGGCTTTTGGATCTCAGGGATGATCGGACGATACTTCTAC
>PXQL01000088.1 GCA_003021335.1 Halobacteriales archaeon QH_10_67_13 | reverse complement strand
GCTACCCCACGGTCCCACACATGAAGAAATAATAGTTCGGTGATTAAGCCCTTCGATCCTCCGGCGGCGGTGGATTTTTTATTTCAGCCGGGGTACCCATCAAATACGCATGCCGCCACGGAGCCGACTGACGCCGCTGCTCGCGGTCGTTACCCTTCCGGCGGGGATCCTCGCGGCGATCGAGCTCGGGCCCTCGGCGGCGCTCGTCGTCTTCGTCGTCGGGTGGCTGTTGCTCGTGCCGGTCTCGGCACTCGCGGTCGGCCCGAACCCGGCGAGGGGAGTCGAGGCGGCGATCGAAGGGACGATCGAGCGGGAGGTCGGCCGGTCAATCGGGGAGGAGTCGATCAGCGAGAGAGATGACCCTCTCGAGACGGCCCGCAGGCGGTACGCCCGCGGCGAGATCGACGAGACGGAACTGGAACGGCGCCTGGCGGCGCTGCTCGAGACCGAGGCGGTCGACCCGGCCGAGGAGGAGGCCGTCGAGCGGACGATCGAGCGGATAGAAACCGAACCCGAGCGCTCCCGGGCGGGAGGGAAGAGCCGGCGCTGAGAGGCGCCGGTCGGACCGACATGACCGATCCGACGTCGGATGTCGACGAGGGCAAAGCGCGGGAGTGTGCGGTCTGTGGCGACCCGATCGACGGGCCGGGTCACCGGGTGATCACCTGGATCGAGGACGACAGCGTCCGGACGGTTCATGTCTGCAGTCCCACCTGCGAGGCGGCATACGAGCGGTGACCTCTTCTACGCCCGATACAACCAGGCGGCCGCGATCGTCCAGCGCACCGGGCTGCCGGTCCAGGTGGTCGCGGTCGCGAGGTGTGCCGCGTCGAGGTACGTCGAGACCGGCAACACGACGACGGTCGCGACCACCCACGCCGCGAGAAACGCTGCCGAGCCAGCCAGGGCGTCGAGTCCGACTCCGAAGATGCCCGCGGCGGCGACGATCACGTACGGGGCGAGCCCGAACCCGATGCCGTACACGCCCCGGATATCGCCGCGGTGTGGGTCCGGCGTCGCCGGCAGGTAGTACTCCTCCTCGAGGGCCAGCAGAGCGGTCTCGCCGTGGAGCTGTGTGAGCTCGTCGAGTCCCTGGAGCTCGAGCAGTGCTGCGAGCCGGTCGTCGGTTCCCTCAGCCGGCCAAGCAAAGTAGGCACTGATCGGCTCGGGATCTTCCGTCTCGTCGGGATCGTCGACGCGAAACTGGATCGCGAGCGCCCGCGACGTGTCGATGGTCGCCGGGTAATCCTCGGGTACCGCCGACCGGTCGACGACGTGAGCGCCAACGGCTTGGCCCCGGACCTGCAGTTCCCGGCCGACGAAGCCCAGCCCTTCGGGCGGGTCGACCTCGCCCTCCCAGCCGGCTAGACGGGCCCCGTCGCCGGGATCCTCGGAGTGAGACACGTAAGCACTCGCAGAGCGGACCCGCTAAGCGTTTCGCTCTCTTCGTCGGGCCCTGCCGCCGTCCCCCCGCCGGTTCCGCCGAGTCGGTCACTCCTCGAAGGCGTCGAGTGCGGCCTGCTCCTCGGGGCAGAGGCTCTCGCCGTCGGGCAGGCCGCCGGCCTCGCAGTCTGAGGGTTCGACAGCGACGCGCGCCGCCACACGGCCGAATCCTCGAGTGCCTCCCGGGCGCGGTCGCCGAGCGCCGCCCACTTCTCGCGGGCCCGGCGGTGGCCGGACCGGCCGGTCTTTTAACCCGTCGGCGTCGTAACGATCCTCGATTTCGGCGACCCCACAAGCCCCCTTGGCCGGTGACCGTCCGACACGCGCCGACGCGTCTGGGGGTCGCCCTCTGGCGGTTTCGCCCGCCGGGGCGTCTGACGCTCGTCTGACGCCGTTTGAAGTACGAGCAGGCATAGTATACGTGTATGCGCTCTCGAGGTGGCGAGTTCGAGCGGATCCGCTCCGTGCTCACGGAGGCGAACGCGAACGGACCGCTGACCGCGCGGGAGATCCTCGAGGTACTCGACGAGCACGGCGAGGAGTTCACCAGCGCCCACCGGGTCGCGACCGTCCTCGGTCGGCGCGCCCGGACCGACGAGGTCGAGGTGATCCGCGACCAGCCCTACCGGTACCGCTTCGACGAGAACAACTGACGACTCGGCGTATCGACCGGCACCGACGACTCCCGCCAGCGAGCCCGGATTCTGTTGTCGGCCCGAACCTGGACCGTCGTTGAGGGCAATCTCAATCGGCCGGTCGAGTTCCGGGCAGACGACGAGTTCGGGGCCCGACAGCTTGACGCGGGCACCCCCGAGGCCCAACCCGCCGACTGACCGCCCGGGGGCCCGGCCAGCGAGTACGATTTTCGAAGCCCTTCTTCGAGTTTCGTACCGCATCGTCGGATTTATTGCGATGTGTGTAGTCGGGCCGGTAATGCCCGAGACAGACCGTACGATCCTGCTCATCGGGAGCGGTCCGATCCAGATCGGACAGGCGGCCGAGTTCGATTACTCCGGCGCGCAGGCCTGCCGAGCGCTCCGAGAGGAGGGTGCCCGGGTCGTGCTGGTCAACTCCAATCCCGCGACGATCATGACCGACCCGGAGATGGCGGACGCGGTCTACATCGAGCCGATCACGCCCGCGGCCATCGCCGAGGTGATCCGCGCCGAGGAGCCAGACGGCGTGATCGCCGGGCTGGGCGGCCAGACGGGGCTGAATGTCACCGCCGAGCTCGCCGAACGGGGGATCTTAGACGAGTACGGCGTCGAGGTGATGGGAACGCCACTGGAGACGATCTACGCGACCGAGGACCGGGACGCCTTCCGGGAGCGGATGCACGAGCTCGGCGAGCCGGTGCCAGAGTCCGAGACCATCGAGGGGGTCGACCAGCTCGAGGACGCGGTCGCGGCGGTCGGGGGGCTGCCGGTGATCATGCGCACGACCTACACGCTGGGGGGCGCGGGATCGGGCGTGATCGACGAGATGGACGAGCTCCGGGGGGCCGTCGAACGCGGGCTGACCCTCTCGCGGGACGACCGCGTGATGATCACCGAGTCTATCGACGGCTGGATCGAACTCGAGTACGAGGTGATGCGCGACGCCGACGACTCGTGTATCATCATCTGCAACATGGAAAACATCGATCCGATGGGGATCCACACCGGCGAGTCGATCGTCGTTACGCCCTCGCAGGTGATCCCCGACAGGGGTCACCAGGCGATGCGCAACGTCGCGATCCGCGTGATCCGCGAGCTGGGCATCCAGGGCGGGTGTAACATCCAGTTCGCGTGGCGCGACGACGGCACGCCCGGCGGGGAGTACCGGGTCGTCGAGGTGAACCCGCGGGTCTCGCGGTCCTCGGCGCTTGCCTCCAAGGCGACGGGGTACCCGATCGCCCGCGTGACGGCGAAGGTAGCGCTGGGCAAGCGCCTCCACGAGATCGACAACGAGATCACCGGGCAAACGACGGCAGCCTTCGAGCCGGCAATCGATTACGTCGTGACGAAGGTTCCCCGGTGGCCGGCCGATAAGTTCCGGGACGTCGAGTTCGAGCTCGGGCCGGCGATGAAATCCACCGGGGAGGCAATGGCGATCGGGCGGACCTTCGAGGAGTCGCTGCTGAAGGCGCTGCGCTCCGTCGAGTACGAGCCGGCCGCCGACTGGACCGAGATCGACGACGAGACCCTCGAAACCGAGTATCTCGTCCGGCCCACGCCGGACCGAACCCACGCCGTCCTCGAGGCGTTCGCTCGCGGGTACGAGGTCGAGACCGCCGCCGAGCTGACCGGGATCCACGAGTGGTATCTGCAGCGCTACCGGAACGTCGCGGCCGCAGCCCAGGCCGCCGCCGAGGGCGATCTCGAAGAGGCAGCAAGGGTCGGGTTCACCGACCGGGAGATCGCCGCGCTGACCGGCGCCCCGTTCGGGGACACCCACGCGAGCTGGCTGCCAGCAGACGGGAGGGGCGGAATCGACGGGACGGCCGAGACGGTCCCCGCGGTCGAGGCGTCGACGACCGACCGCGGGTTCAACCTGGTCGACACCTGCGCCGGGGAGTTTGCGGCCGCGACGCCGTACTACTACTCGACGCGGGAGCCGACGACGAGCCTCGAGCGGGACGAGCTCCGGGTCGACCGGGACGTCGAGAGCGTCGTGGTCGTGGGCGGCGGGCCGATCCGGATCGGCCAGGGCGTGGAGTTCGATTACTGCTCGGTCCACGCGGTGCGCGCGCTGCGCGAGACGGGGATCGAGGCCCACGTCGTCAACAAC
>PXQL01000087.1 GCA_003021335.1 Halobacteriales archaeon QH_10_67_13 | reverse complement strand
CCCGAGTTCGCCGACGCACGTCCCGACGACGACCGACTCGCCGTACCGGATCGGGCGCTCGAAGTCGACGTGCAGGTCCGCGAGCACCGCGCCGACGTCGAGCGGGTCCCCGCCGACCACGTCCTCGAGGTACTCGATGCGGGCCTGTTCGAGGTACGTGGAGTAGACGGCGTTGTTCACGTGTCCCATCGTGTCGATGTCCCTGTACCGGACGTCCACCTCGACCTCGTGGCCGAACGCGGGCATGCCGGCGCTGGGCGGGCCGGCCAATTGCTTCTGTCGGTCCCCCGGCAGGACGCAACCGGTATCCGGACCCGGCACATACCGCCCGCCATGACGGACCTCGCAGGCAAGGAGTGGCGGCTGATCCGCGAGGAGGCCTGGGACGGGCCGATGAACATGGCGCTCGACGAGACCGCCGCCGGGACGGCCGCCGGGGGCGGGCCCCGGACGCTGCGCGTCTACCGGTGGGACCCCAGCACGCTCTCGCTTGGCTACCACCAGGACCCCGACACCATCGACCGTCCTATTCCATCATCGCGCCCGCGGCGGAGTTGCCGGGCGACCTGATGGACAGCTACGCGCTGCTGTGCGAGCCGCTGTTCGACGCCTTCGAGCGGCTGGGCGTCGACGCCGCCTACGCCGACGAGGAGCGGCCGGCGGTCCACCAGCCGGCCTGCTACCTTCGGAAGCTGCATCCGGCCCACGACGTGCTGGCGGGCGGGCGCAAGATCAGCGGGAACGCACAGTACCGCCAGCGAGACAGCGTCATCCAGCACGGCTCGGTCACCTACGCCCGGGAGGTCGGACGCCACCTCGGGACGTTCGCCGACCCACCCGACCCCGGGGCGTTCCGCGAACGCGTCACCTCCGTCCGCGAGCAGGCCGGCGTCGACCGCGCCGAGGCGGTCGCGGCGCTCGAAGCCGCGCTCGGCGCGTGGGCCGACGCACACGAGGGAGGGTGGACCGACGCGGAACTCGAGCGGGCACGCGACCGCGCCGAGGGGAAGTACGCCACCGACGTGTGGACGCGCGAGCGGACCGACCCGACCGCGTGACCGGGATGCGAAGTCAGTGAACTACCCCGCCCTACTCGCGCCCTGCGGGCGCTCCTTGAGGGCGGGGGCTCAGCGCCTGCAAACAGCTAAACGGCCCCGTCCCGGACGCAGGGGCATGACACTCAGAGTCGGCGCCCACGCCTCGATCGCCGGCGGCGTCCACAACGCAGTCGACGAACAGCGCGAGTTCGGTGGCAACTGCGGCCAGATCTTCTCTCACTCCCCGCAGGTCTGGCAGGAACCGAACATCGAGGCGGACAACGCCACCCGGTTCCGCGAGGGGTCGGCCGAGCACGACATCGGCCCCTGGGTCATCCACGCCTCCTACCTCGTCAACCTCGCGACCCCCAAGGAGGACCTCCGCGAGAAGTCCATCCGGGGTCTCCAGCAGGAACTCGACGCCGCCGCGAGGCTGGACATCGAGTACGTGAACACCCACCTCGGCGCGCACACCGGCGCCGGCGTCGAGGGGGGCCTCGAAAACGCCGCCGGCGCGCTGGACGAACTCGAGGTCCCGGAGGGTGTGACCGTCCTCGTCGAGTCCGACGCCGGGGGCGGGACCAAGCTCGGCGGCGAGTTCGAACACCTCGGGACCGTCCTCGCCGGGTCCGGACAGGACCTCGAAGTCTGCCTGGACACCGCCCACATGTTCGCCGCGGGGTACGACCTCTCGACGCCGGAAGCCGTCGACGCGACCATCGCGGAATTCGACGACGTCGTCGACCTCGAGAACCTCGCGTGCGTCCACCTCAACGACTCGAAACACGGGTGTGGCACCAACAAGGACGAACACGCCCACGTCGGCGAGGGGCTGATCGGCGAGGACGGGATGGCGGCGTTCGTCAACCACGAGGCGGTCCGCGACGTGCCGTTCGTGCTGGAGACGCCCACCGAGGACGGCAAGGGCTTCGCCTGGAACGTCGACCGCGTGAGGGAACTCCGATCGTAACAGTTCTCGTAAACGTCTTTCATCCGATCTCAAATTTTTGGTCCACTCTCCGGTTGCGGTTCCTGTTGATCCGGCCGAGATTTACGAAACAACCATATTCCAGGAGTTATTAGATCATCTCTTATACTTCGCACGTAATTTTAATACAGGGGGCGGAGAAGTTGGGGACATATGGCATCGACAGACACACAGGCACCGGTACTCGAACGGGTCGGGTATCGCCTGTCGCGCGTCGTCGAGCGGTGGATGCCGAGTCCGTTCCTGTTTGCCATCCTGCTCACCTACGGCGTCTTCGTCGCCGGGGTCGGGCTCGGTCAGCTGGGGATGATCGGCGGGGCGGATCCGGACGGCCCCGTCGAGATGGTCGAGCTGTGGTACGGCGGCTTCTGGGATTTCCTGGGCTTTTCGATGCAGATGGCGCTAATCCTGATGACCGGGTTCGCGCTGGCCTATCACCCGCGGGCCAACGACCTGTTGGTGTGGCTGGCCGAACGGGCCCGCTCAGCGCGGCAGGCCGTCGCGCTGGTGGCGGCGTTCTCGATGGCGGTGGCCTGGATCCACTGGGGGTTCAGCCTGATTCTCGGGGCGATTTTCGCCCGCGAGATGGGAAAGGTCGCCCACCAGCGGGACATCGACGTGCACTACCCGCTGTTGTGTGTCGCCGGCTACATGGGACTGGGCCTGACCTGGCACTGGGGCCTGTCGGGGTCGGCGCCGCTCCTGTTGACCGACGCGAGCGCGGTCGGCGAGGGGACGGCCTTCGACATGCTCTCGGGGACGATCCCGGCCAGCGAGACGATCCTTCACCCATACGGGATCGCGCTGACCGCGCTGTCGGTCGGGTTCGCGGCGCTCGTGCTGGTACTGATCACCCCCTCGGGTGAGCGCGCCCGCGGTATTACGGAGTACATCCCTGAAGAGGAGCTGTTCGGAACGGAGACCGACGGCGGGAGCGTGACCCGACAGACGGCGGCGGTCGTCCCGGCGGAGCTGGTAGTCGACGTGCGTGATCGACCCGTAGTACCCGACCCGGGCACGCTCGGCCTCGCCCGAGCGCTTCTCGGCCGCGTCCAGCACTGCCCCGGTCCAGTCGCCGCGGGCGGGGTCGGGTACATCGCGTGGCTGTTCGTGACCGAGGGCCGGAGCGCGCTCGCGTTGAACGTCGTGAACTTCGGCTTCCTGATGGCCGGCCTGTTGCTCTGGACGAACCCCGCCGCCTACCGCGAGAAGTTCGGCGAGGCCGCCACGGCGGCGGCGGGAATCGTTCTGCTCTTTCCGTTCTTCGCCGGGCTCCAGGGGATGATGGCCGGCTCCGGGCTCGCCGGGGCCGTCGCCGACGGGCTGATCGACCTCTCGACGGAGGGGACGTTCCCGGTGTTCGCGTGGCTGACCGCCGCGGTCGTGAACCTCTTCGTGCCCTCCGGCGGCGGCGAGTGGATCGTGCTGGGGCCGTCGGTGCTCGAGGCCGCACAGAACGTGGGCGTCGAGCCGGCCCACGCGACGATGGCCTACGCGGTCGGGGACGCCCACACCAACCTGTTGAACCCGTTCTGGGCGATCCCGCTGCTCGCGATCACCCGGATCAAGGCCCGGGAGATGTTCGGCTACGCGGTCGTAATGTTGCTCGCGCTGATTCCGTTCTTGGCGGCGGTGCTGTTCCTGCTGCCCTACGGGTTCGCCTGAGTCTGCCGAGGCTCCGTCGGGACAGCGTCCCGGTGGCTCACTGCCGCTTTCGGAGCCGTCGGACGCGCGAGGTCACAAACTGTTATCCGGCGGCCGACGCTACCGGCGGCGTGCGCCGGTTTAGTGCCGAGTACCTCGAGACGACCCGTCGAGGAATGTGGGCCGACTCGCGGGCGGCACTCGCAGACCTCGAACTCGAAGGGACCGGGAGCGCCCTCGATGTCGGCGCCGGCACCGGCGAGCTGACCCGGGTGCTCCGCGATGACTCTCCAGGGGGGGTCGTCGCCGTCGACGCCGACCGGTCGCTGCTCAAGCGGGTCGACCCACCGCGGGTACTCGGGGACGCGGGTCGGCTCCCGTTTGCCGACGACGCGGTCGAACTAGCCGTCTGTCAGGCGCTGCTCGTCAACCTGTCCGAGCCGGCCGCCGCGCTCGCGGAGTTTACACGGGTCGCAAGCGACCGCGTCGGGGCGATCGAACCGGACAACGGCGCGGTAACCGTCGAGTCGACCGTCTCGGAGGAGTCAGAGCTCGCGAGCGAGGCCCGCCGGCGGTACCTCCGGGGGATCTCGAGCGACCCGACGCTGGGAGGCGCCCGCGAGCTGTTCGAGCGGGCGGGACTGACCGGCGTGACCGTCCGGCGGTACGACCACCGGCTGACCGTCGAGCCGCCGTACTCCGAGACCGCCCTCGAGAGCGCCCGCCGGAAGGCAACCGGCGCGGGACTCGACGGGCAGCGGGCGACGATGCTCGCCGGCGACACCACGCCTGAGACGTTCGACCGACTCCGCGAGCGGTGGCGCGCGATGGGCCGGGCAGTGATCGAGCAGATGCGCGACGAGGAGTACCGGTACCGCGAGACGATTCCCTTCTACGTGACCGTCGGCCGGGTAGCTTAGCCGGCCTGGGACGGCCCTCCGCAAGGAGTCCCTCGACCCGGCGCCGACAAACAGACGACGCACGCGCCCCTCCACGTCCCGAGGGTCAAATTACTCACGTCGCCGGCGTCCGCTCCGCCGACGCGGTCGCCAAAGTGGAGAGACGACCGGAGGCGGATCAGGCGAAAAAAGACGGGTCGACGGCCAGCTGGTCGACAGATTACTCGGTTCGGATGACGTCGAGCCCGTTCTGCTGGTCGAGCTGGTCGTGACCGCCGTCAGTCTCGCCCAGCCCACGACTCCGGCCAGCGTTCTCGCTCGCGTCGAAGCCGTCTTCGACGCCCTCGATCGCCTGACGGGACTTATCGGCCTGCTTTTGCGTGGTCGGGCCGAGCACCTGGGCCGACTGCACGCCGGTCATGATCGCCATCACGCGGACCTTGCCCTTGTACTCCTCCTGGATGCGGGCGCCCCAGATCACGTTGGCGCTTGCCTCCAGCCGGTCGGTGATGTTCTGGGCGATGCCCTCGGCCTCCTGGAGGGTGAGATCCGGACCACCGGTGATGTGGACGAGTCCGCCGCTTGCCCCGCGGTAATCGACGTCCAACAGCGGGTGGTTCATCGCGTCCTTGACCACCTCCTCGGTCTTGTTTTTTTCCTGGGTCTCGCCGACCAACATCACGGCGACCCCGCCCTGATCCATGATCGAGGTCATGTCGGCGTAATCTAAGTTGATCAGCGAGGGCTGGATGATCGTCTCGCTGATCCCCTTGACCGTTTCGGCGATGATCTGATCCATCACCGAGAAGGCCTTGCCGATCGGCAGGTTCGGCACGTAATCCAGCAGCCGGTTGTTATCGAGCACGATGATCGAGTCGGCCTCCTCGCGGAGCTTTTCTAAGCCCTCTTCAGCTTTAACCGTCCGGGCGCGCTCGACGTTAAACGGCGTCGAGACCATGCCGACAACGATCGCACCCTCCTCTTTTGCGATGTTCGAGACCACGGGCGCAGCGCCGGTGCCGGTGCCACCGCCCATACCGGCGGTCACGAACACTAAGTCGGCGCCGCTGAGGACCTCCTTGATCGTCCCCTGGGCCATCTCGGTGGCGCGTTCGCCCATCGAGGGGTCGCCACCGGCTCCGAGCCCGTTGGTGAGGGACTTGCCGACGAGGATCTTCGTGTCTGCCTCGATCATCCTGAGGTGTTGCTTGTCGGTGTTGAGCGCAACCGTATCGACGCCCTCAACGCCGATGTTGTACAGCCGGTTGACGGTGTTATTACCGGCACCGCCACAGCCGACGATCACGATCCGAGGGTCGCCAAAGCCCTCGACATCATCCATCTGTTTCTGTTCCTGCTCGTCGCGTTCGAGCGCCTCGTTGACGATGTCTTGCATCGTTAGACCCTCGCCCACGAGCGATCCTCGCGGCTGCGTTTCTCAGAGGGGCGTTCCTGACCGGTATCCTGCTCTGCCAGCATCTCTCGCACCGCCGACCTGATCGCTTCGCTCCGGTTCGGGAACTCGCCCGAATCGACCATCTGTTCGACTTCCTCGATCTGCTGTTTCGGAATCCGCAGTGTCACACGCTCCATTGTTGTTCCCCTGGTTGGGTAAGACGGGGACGCGATTGCCCGCACGTCTTACACACCATAACCACACGACAGCGGCACGATGCGTGCCGTGCGCCGCGGCGTGTAAGACGACCGTCTTACGCACAACACACAACATACCACATGTATATAAAAGTACCGATCAGCGTAAGACGTGTCGGCGTTTACCGGGGTAAACGACCTGTGGCGGTCGTTTTCGGGGGTTTAGGACTGATCGAGGACATCGGCTGCGGGAGTTCGACGGCCACAACCGGGGCAGAAGCTCCAGTCGGACCGGAGCTCGTCGCCGCACTCGCAGAACACGCGGCGGGACGCTTTCTCCCCGCAGTTCGGGCAGTAAACGTGGGACGGCGACAGGGTTTCGCCACACTGTGTACACGTCTTACGTTCGTCCTGAGCTGCCTCGGCGGCGGGGGGGTGGTCCGTCTTACGCTCCTCGTCGGCGTGTGACGACTCGTCCGGCGTGTCGTATGACGCAGCGTTTTCGACGTTTGCAGCTGCCTCCGCAGCGTCTGACGCCGCAGTCGGATCGCCCTCAAGCGCGATGTTGACGTTGATATCCTGGGGGCGACGGCGCGTAAACGCGCGATCGACGCGTCGTTCGACCAGCTCGTCGACCCGCTCTGCAATCAGCTCGTCGACGCTGTCGGTCGGATCCGCCGAGCGGTCGACCTCCTCGCCGAGATACGATCGAAGCGCCCGGCGCATCACCTCGCTTTTCGAGGCGTCGAACTCCTCGAGTCGGGCGACGAGCTCGTCGTTCGCGCGGAAGGTGATCTTGCTCACGTTGTCAGACAGGTTGTCTGCGGCGGCATATGAATCTTCCTCGCGTGTCTGACACGCGTGTTCCCGCCGTCGGACGCCGCGAGCGAGCACTCGTTCCCGCCGGTTCGTGACGAGGGTCCGCGTTCGGCACCCAGGCGGCTCGGCGAGTTCGGCGGAGATCGCGCCGTGACACGCGGGACTTGAGCGTACCGGGAGCCGGTAGGGAGTTGCTCGCGAGGTGGACCGCGCCGAATGAAAATGGTTAAATCCGGCACTCGGCCAGTTGTTCGTGTCCGCCCTTAGCTCAGCCCGGTAGAGCAGCCGACTGTAGATCGGCTTGTCCCCCGTTCAAATCGGGGAGGGCGGACTCAGATTTTGAAACGGTACCGGTCGTGGGTTCGCCCGGAGAACGCTGTCGACGGTCCAACCTGCTTCCGTCGTTTTCCAGGCGGGGAGCTGGCGGGTTCCGGCCGACCTGCCCGTGCCGGAGCTGGAGCGGCGACTCAAGGAGCAGCTCGTGACCGAGTACGAGCTGGCCGAGGCCGCCGAGCGCGCCTGGACGCGCGACGGCGCGCCGGATCAGCCCCGGCGCGACGCCTGACCACGGAAGCCGGGCACGGGCAACGCGGGAAACCGTCGTAGCGAGAGAGACACGCCCCGCAGGCTTTTGTGCGCGCCGGCCGCCCGAGCGGGCATGGCGGACAGACGACTGTTCAAACTCCCGCTCGACCCGGAGCGAATCGAAGCGGTCAAGAGGTATTTCGCCGACCTCGAGGACCGCCGAGAGACCTTCGAGCGGGGACTGGCCCTCGAGAGGATGAACGCCGAGACCGCCTGGCTCGACGAGGCCGAGCCGGCCCTGTACTATCTCCACGAAGAACACGAGGCGTACCCCGCCGACGTCGACGAGGCCGACATGAACGAACAGCTCCGGGAGCTGAGCGCCGAGCACCACGAGTTTTTCCAGAGAGTCACCGCGCCCGGCCACGAACACCCCGACGATCTGACCGAGTTCGAGCGGCTGTTTTCGGCCTCGGCCCGGGATCGCATCGAGTAGGGCCTCACCGGGGACGCGAGCGAGCGCTCGCGGCGGTCCGGGGAGCCGCCGACAGCGGGTCCTGTCGGCACGCGAGAATTTATGTCGGAGGCGGCGGTACCAAGCGACATGGTCGAGGTGTTCGCGGTCGCCAGCGGCAAGGGCGGCACCGGCAAGACCACGAGCACGCTCGCGCTCGGGATGGCCTTGGCCCGCGAGCACGACGTGACCGTTATTGACGCCGACACCGGGATGGCGAACATCCTCTTTCACGCCGGACTAACTGAGGCCGAGCCGACGCTACACGAGGTACTCGCCGGCGACGCCGCCGTCGAGGCGGCCACCTACGACCGATTCGGGATGCGGGTCGTCCCGTGTGGCACGTCGCTGGCGGGCTTTCGCGAAGCCGACCCGAGCCGGCTGCGGGAGGTCGTTGCGACCATCGCCGCTGACGCCGAGGTGATCCTGCTCGACTCGCCGGCGGCGCTGGGAAGCCGGACGGCGGTGTTGCCGATCGTGCTCGCCGACCGGATCGTCGTGGTGCTCCAGCCGACGGTGCCCTCGCTGTCGGACGGACTGAAAGTCCAGGAGTACGCGACGACCTACGGCACGGGCGTCGCCGGACTCCTGTTCAACCGGGTCACCGACGACGCCGCGATCGACGAGATCGCCGGGAAGGCAGAGCGGTACTTCGAAGGCGAGACGCTCGCGTCGGTCCCGGAGAGCGACGCGGCCCGGGCCGCCCGGCGAGCGAGCGAGCCGCTACTCGCACACACCCCGGAGTCGGCGGCCGCAGCCGCCTACCGGCAGGCGGAAGACGGGCTCGAGGTTCGAGAGGGATTGTCGGCGGACGTCGCGGAGCGGTTCCAAAGCGCCGTGATCCCCGAGCAGTCATGAACGTCCCGCGGGGGCAGCTCGTCCGAAGTCGGGTCGTCGAGGATGTCGGGACGGTTCTTGATCGGGCCCTCGAATCGGATCTGACAGGGTACGCCCGGCTCGAATCCCAGGAGAGCCTGCTGCTTGAGGAGGGCGGAACGGTCGTCGTAACCTTCGAGAAGGGCATCCCAATGGCGGCCTACCACGACGGAACCGACGCCGGCGGAACCGAGGCGCTTGACGCCTTCGCCGGCACCCGACCGGTCGGAGTCGAGTTGTACGCGACCGACCCCGAGACGCTCGCGCCGATCCACGAGGCCGAGGCCGTCGCCGTGCCGCCGGCGCTCCCGGCCGAGCGACTCGCGACCGACCCGGGTCTGGCCGACCGGATCCGCGAGACGGCCCCGGAGGAGCGGCTGCGAACTGCCGCGCGCGAGGACGACGAAGTCGACGCGGTAGCGAGCTTTCTCGACGACAAGGCACGGATCGCACAGCTCAAGTCTCGTGCCCGCGAGGAGGCACGCGAACGGGCCGAACGGTGGGGCTTCGAGACCACGGACGAGTAGGGACTCAAAAAGAGACGGCCGAGGTCAGTCCTCGTCGGCCGTCAACCGCCACGCGGCCCGGTGGGCGTGCTCGTCGGCAGTGTCGGCGACCTCTGTCGGGGACAACGCGCTGTCGTCGGTGACGAGAGCGATCACCCGTGCCGCCGGGGTCACGTCGAACAGGAGAGTCCAACCGTCATTTCCGCTGGGGCGTCGTACACCTGTTCAGTCGGGCCGCGTTCGAGCGGCACCGTACCCTCGGGGGCGACTTTGTTGACGGCCGCGTACGCCGGCGATTATCGTCTGCGGCGCAGGGCGCTACGCCCCCTTCCGCAGCGAGGGCTGGAAGCGCGAGAAGGGAGGGGGATACAGCGCCCGTCATTTGTTTCAGTTCCACTGTCCGGCATGGCCCTGCGACCCTTGAGGTTGAGGGAGATGCTAAGACACTCGCCACGAGTCCGGCGGTGTTCAAGCGCGACACAGAGTGTGCATCGGCGGTTGTGACCGAGTGTCCAATCGGTATGAGTGGGACACTCCGAACCGCCCGTGAAGGGAAGCCGTCCGCGGAGTCTGGAGCCGCTGTGTCCACATCGGGGACATGCTCCGACGCAGAACCAGGAAGTCCCACCCGCAACAAGCAAGCGGCGAGGAGCCCCGAGCGCGGTCGGGTGGGGCAAGTTCACTTATCCCCCCAGGATTCCCTGCGGCGCGCGTACGTCTCGTCCTCGCGGACCCGGTCGAGATACTCCTTGTAAACTTGGCTGATCTCGTATTTCTCCTCGTCGTACCACCGTTGAGGCTCGCGTTCGGTACCGTCGTCGTCATATTTCCGGCCGCCGGGGTATTTTGCGTACCGGAGCGCGCGCGTCCAGCCCATCTGGAGGTACTTCCGCGCGAGGTCCATTCCCGGGAACTCGTCTGCGTCTTTGTACGCCTCAAACTGGTCGTAGATGTTGGCCGCGCTGGTCTCGGCGTCTCCGAGGGTTTTGATCGTCCACAGCGGGAGGAGTTCGTCTTTGTACGGCTGAATCTTAAACACGCCCTGCTCGCCGCGGCCGATTTCATAGGCCTCGGGGTGTTCGCGAAAGTCCGTATCGTACTCGGGGTCGTCGGTCATCGCCGGCCGTAGGGCTCGAACGGACAAAACCGCTCGTGTCGACCGCGAGCCCGCTCGACACGCACCCGGAACGGTGAGCCGAGAGACGGGGCGTGAGCGTTATGTGAGCGCCGCGCCAGGACACAACCGGTTGGATGGCCCCGCTACGCAATGGTTGGCCGGACTCGCTGTCCGAGCGAGGGGTTCGGCTGGCGGCGATCGCACTCGCGGTCGTCGCCACGGCGACGATCGCAGCGTTTGCCGCCGGGGTCGGCGGGACCGGCATCGCCGGGAGTCCGATCGACCGGGCCCTCCCCGGCGAGCAGTACGTCGGACAGGCCGACACCGACGGGCTGGACAACGTCACCGGGGGCGCCGACGGCGGACTCGGCGCGCTGAACCCCAGGACACAGACCGGCGTCGGCGGCGAGCTCGGGTTCGACAAGGAAACGTTTGCCTCGAACGACACGTCCGTGCATTTCACCGTCGAGGCCCCGCGGCCGGCCTACTGGCGGACCGGGGCCTACGACACCTACACCGGGGTCGGCTGGCAGCGTCCCGGCGAGACCGATCCCTACAACGGCCCGCTGGGAGTCGACGGCTCGCCCGGCGAGCGAATCGAGTACGAGATCACGCTCGCACGCGGCGCGACGAGCCTCCCGACCGCCTGGCGGCCCGAATCGGTCGCAGCCGAGGGGCTCGAAGTGACCGACCAGCGGGCGATCCGGACGGCGTCGCCGGTCCCGACGGGGACGACCTACAGCGGAACGAGCGTGCTCGCACCCCAGGATCCGGCGGTGCTCCAAGCGAGCGAGGGGTCGGTTCCGGAGAGACTCCGCGAGCGGTACACGCAACTGCCAGCGGACACGCCCGACCGGGTGGGCGAGCGCACGGCCAGGATCGTCGACGGATCCGACACGACCTACGACGCGGTCGCGGCCGTCGAGGAGTGGCTCCGGACCGAGAAGAACTACTCCCTGAGAGCCGACCGAGAGAGCGAGTCGATCGCCGACACGTTTATTTTCGAGATGGAGGCCGGCTACTGTGAGTACTTCGCGACCGCGATGACGACGATGCTGCGCACCCAGGACATCCCGGCGCGGTACGTGGTCGGCTACACGAGCGGCGAGCAGACCGGGACTGGCGAGTACGCGGTACGAGGCCAGAACGCCCACGCCTGGGTCGAGGTGTACTTCCCCGAGGTGGGCTGGGTGCCGTTCGATCCGACGCCGCCGGCCGACCGGATCGCGACCGAGCAGGCAAACCTCGGCGACGATCCGGCGCCGGAAAGCGCCACGACGCCCGACCAGGCCGACCCGACAGACGCTCCGGAGCCACCCGAGGGAGATCCGCCAGATGACGGGCCCGATCCCGATAACGGAACCGACGAGACGCCGGCGATCGACATCTCACTCAACGAGACGGCCGTGCCGGGGCGGACGGTCGCGGTCACGGTGACGCGCGACGAGTCGCCGGTCGTCGAGGAGATAGTCCGGTTCAACGGCGAGCCGATCGGCAGGACCGACCGCAACGGGACCGTCGTCGGGACCGTCCCCTACGCCGACGAGCTCGAGATAACCGTCGAAGAGACCGAGACGGCGGCGGTCGGCGCGTCGGTCGGCGGGTCAACGGGCGTGGCGCGGGGAGATGCCGGCCGGAGCCACGCGATCGGCGCCGTTGGCGGGACGTTCGTCCGGGCGGTCGGCGAGACCGTTCCCCTGGAGACGAACGCGACCGTGACCGTCGCGGGCGATCCCCGTCCCGGGGAGGCGGTGACGATCCTCGCGACGGTGTCGGGAACGCCGGTCCCGGAGGCGACGGTGACCGTCAACGGCGAGGCCGTCGCGACCACCGACGGGGACGGCCGGGCGACCGTGACGCTCCCGGAGCGGTCCGGTCAGGTCGCGATCGCGGTCGAGCGCGGTGCCGTCGCGGGAGAGCAGATCGTCGATCTCCCAGCCCTGTCGGTCGCGGTCGACCCCGAACTCCCGGTCGCGCTGCCGTTCGGCTCGGCGACGGTCACGGTCACGGCAGACGGGGAGCCGGTCCCTGACGCGGCCGTCGCCATCGGCGGCGAGACCGTCGCACGGACCGGCCCGGACGGGACCGCGACGATCAGACTCCCGGCGTCGAACGACATCGTCGTCGGCAGTCGGTACGGACTCTCGGCAGCGGCGGAGCTGTCGGGCCAGCTGCGAAACGCCGCCGCCGGTCTCGTAGTCGCGCTCGGGGTCGGGGCTCTCGGAGCCATCGGGTGGTCGCGCCGTTCCGGCGTCGCGGTCCGGGCCCGCGATCGGCTCAGCACGGCCGCCCAGCGGACCGCGAGCGGCCTCCGGCAAGGACTGATCGGCGCCGCGGCCGCGGTTGACGGCGCCGTCGGCCGGGGAGCGAGCGGCCTCGGTCGGACCGGATCGGCCGGAGTGTTCAGTCGGCTCCACACCGAAGTACGGGCGCGGTGGCGATCGGTGCTGCGTGCCGACGACGAGCGGCCGGACCAGACAAGACAGGCGCCGTCGCCCGAGGATCCGGAGGCGGTCGTCAGGGCGTCCTGGGCGCGGCTGCTCGAGGAAGTGAGCCTCCGCGAGCGGCGAACGCGGACCCCGGAGGAGCTCGCAGCACACGCGATCGAGGTCGAGGGGCTCCCGAGGCGACCGGTCGAGACGCTCCGGGACGCCTTCCGGGCCGTCGAGTACGGGGCTCGACCGCCCGCAGAACGCGTCGAGCGGGTTCGCCAGGCGATCACCGCGATCGAGGCCGCCGCCGGCGACGCGGAGGGAACGTGATGGACCGCAGCCGCGTCGCCGTCGTCGCGGCGGCGGCAGTCGCGAGCCTGTTCGGACTCGCGCTCGGGCTCGCGCCGGGCCTGACAGAGAGACCCCCGTTCGACACGCTCGCCGGGGCGATCGTCGGAATCGATCGGACCGCAGGGGTATTGCTTGCCGCCGGCGCCGTGGGCGGGTACGCGCTGCTCGCCGCCTGGGCCGACGGTCGGTCACGGATAGCGGACTCGGGGGCGTTCGATCGACTCCAGGGCCGACCGCCGGAGGTCCCCCGAAGCGAGACGACCGCGCGGACGGCGGCCCGCGTCGACGCCACCGTCGATCGGGTCGTGGACGAGGGAGAGGGAACCGGCGACCTCACGGCCGAGCTGACGGCGACGGCCGCCGCGGCGTACGCGGCCGCGACCGGGACCGACCGCACGACCGCGCGGGCAGCCGTCGAGACCGGCGCCTGGACCGACGATCCGGTCGCCGCGGCCGTCCTCGGGACGGAGTCGCCGCCGCTCGTGGCCCGGCTTCGGCTGTGGCTGGTCCCCCGTCGCGAGCGCCGGCGCCGGATCGAGCGAACGATCACGGCGATCGAACGGGTGCGGGCCGATGAGTGACCGAACCACAGCCGAGCTCGCCGATTCCGTCCGCAGGCGCGTTCGACCGTGGACCATCGGAGTGCCCATGACGCTCGCGTTGGTCCTGCTCGGCGTGGTCTACGCGAACGAGACGCTGCTGGCCGCGGCCGCGGTTCCGCTGGCGTATCTCGCCTACGGGACGATCTCGGAGCCCCCGGAGTCGCCGTCGGTGACCGCCCGGCGGACCGTCGACGCGGCCGCTCCGGCGCCGGGTGAATCCGTTTCGGTGACGCTATCGGTCACGAACGCGGGCGACCGGACGCTGACGGATCTCCGCGTCGTCGACGGCGTGCCGGAGCCGCTCGCCGTCACCGACGGGCGGCCGCGGCTCGCCCGGTCGCTCGGGCCGGGCGAGACCGCGACGACGACCTACGCCGTCGAGAGCAAACGTGGGACGTTCGATTTTGAGGACCCGGCGGTCAGGATCAGGTCGCTGTCCGGATCGACGACAATCACAGGACGGGTACCGGTCGCGGGCGACCGGGAGCTGACTGCGACGACTGCGGTTCGAGAGCCACCGGTTCGCGGAGTGCCGCTCCCGCGGGCCGGCCGTCGGAGCGCCGACGAGGCCGGCCCCGGACGCGAGTTCTACGCGCCCCGGCCATACCGGCCGACGGACCCGATCCGGCAGGTCGACTGGCGTCACCTCGCGAAGACCGGCAAGCTCGTTACCGTCCAGTACCGGCGCGAGCAGGCGACGAGGACCGTGCTGGTCGTCGACGGCTCTCGGAAGGGCCGGGTAGCGCCGCGACCCGGGGCCTCGATGGGAACGGCCCTATGCGGGTACGCTGCCGAGCGGCTCTACGAGGCGCTCCGTGGGGCCGACGCCGTCACGACCGTCGCGGTCGCCAGAGGAGAGACGACCGTCCCAGACGGACTGGTCGGCCCGGACGGGCTCGCCTGGGTGGATTCGACCGACAGGCGCGGCCGCGCGGCCGCGGAGGGCATGTTTCGCGCGCTTCAGCGGACGCCAGACGACCGACCGGATCCGGAGGGCACAAGCGAGACGGCCGGTACTGCGACGCGAGATTTCGATCGGACCCGAGCGGAGGCGGACTACGACCCCGAGGTACGAGCCGTGCTCGATCGGCTCCCGGCGGCCGCACAGGTGATCGTCTGCACGCCGCTCGTCGACGACTGGCCGGTCGAGCTCGCCGAAGCGCTGTGCAGACGGGAGTACCCGACGGTCGTGGTGAGCCCGGACGTGACGACCGGGTCGACGGCCGGTCAGCGACTCGCCGCGGTCCGCAGGAGCCTGCGTGCGGACGCGATCGAACGCGAGGGCGGAGCGATGATCGACTGGACGCCGGACGGTCCGATCGACGGCGCGATCGGCGCCGCGCTCGCCGACATCTCGTAGATGACGCCTCAAAACACCGCCACGTCAACGAGCGCCGCGATCGCCGTCGTCGTCGCCGGAGTCGCGATTGCCAGCCTTGGGGAGCTGATCGACGGGCTTGCGGTCCCAGTCGCGGTCGGGGGGATCGGCGCGCTCTGTCTGGCAGTCGGGATCTCGCTTGCGACCGTCGTCGGTCGGCCGGCTGTCGCGGGCGCGAGCCTGCTCGTCGTGCCGGGCGGTGGCGCAGTCGCGGTTGCGCTGGTCCTGACGGCCGTTTCGATCGGCGGAACGGTGTTTCCGATCCCGGACGCATCGCTGGTCTCGCTCAGCGTGTTGCTCATCGTCGGTCACGTCGGCGTCGTCGTCGGGACGACCGTCGCAGCGCTCGGCGTTGGGCTCGGGGTGAGCGGCGCGCTCGGAGAGCGGTCGCTCCGGCGGTTCGGCCGGATCGGGCTCCTGACGGCCGTCGGGCCAGCGCTGCTCGCCGGTGCGCTTACCGTCCGCGCGCTGGGGACCGGCGAGACGCCCGCCGGGGCGGCCGAGCTGCCGCTCTCGGAGCTGGCGTCGCTGGCGGTCGATCCGGGCGGAGGGGGGCTGGCCGCCTGGAGTTTCCTCCTCGCGCTCGCCGCAGCCGCCGCCGGGGTCTGGGCCGCGCTCGCCGCCTCGCCGATCCGGGAGCTTCTCGACGGGCGCGTCGCCGCCGAGAGCCAGACCGGTCGCCGCCTCGATCGGGCGGAGACCGCACTCGGAGTTGGCGCCGTCGTTGCCGCGGCGGCGGCGGCCGTCGTCGGCACCATTGAGCTCGCACTCTCGCCGGACGCGATTAGCGACGCGATCGGCCCGGGTTCGTACGCCGCACTGTCGGGAATCACGACCGCCGGCGGCCTCCGAAGGCTGCTGTTCGGCGTCGCCGCCGCCGGGGTGATCGTTGCCGGGCTCGCGTGGCTCGGTCGCGGTGCACTCCGCAGAGGCGCGCGGTCTGTCGTACCGGGGCTCGTCGGCGCGGCGATCGCGCTGGCCACGGCCGCGGTCGCGGAGCCAGCGTACGCGGCGGTCGTCGAGGAGACGATCGGCCGACTGCCGGGACCGATCCGCCCGCGGTGGCGCGAGGCCGCCGAACGGAGCGCCGCGATCTACGGCGAGGTGACGCTCGTGCTCTGGCTGATCGTCGGGCTGATTGCGGTCGCCGTGGGCACGAGCCTCGCGCTCCGGGGCGTGGAGCGGCTGGGCTATCTCCGGATGGAGGCTGCCGGCTACGCGCTCGGCGGCGGCGGACTCTTTCTCGCGGCCGCGTTCGCCGGGACGATCGCCGCGCCGGCCTGGCTCGTCTTCGCCGGCGTGCTCGCGAGTTTGGTCGTCTGGGATCTCGGCCGGTTCGGGACCGAACTACGGCTGGAGGCAGCCGGGGCGAGAACGCGGCGGCTCGAGCTCCTCCACGCTGGCGCGACGATCGGCGTCGGACTCCTCGGCGCGGGTCTCGCGGCCGGGATCGGGGCGGTCGTCAACGGACTAGCCGCTGGCACGCCGACGACGCTCGCCCTGTTGTTCGCCGTCGCGGGACTGGTCGGACTCATCGCGGCCCTGCGGTGATCGGTCGTCGTCCGAATCGGCCGACCAGCCCCGGGAGCTACCGCTCAACCTGTGGGGTGCCCTCGACGGCCGGCACGGCCACGCGATCGAGCACGTCGGCGACGACCGCCGCGCCGTCCGCTCCCTGGACAGCAGCGTCGCCGGTCACTACGATCCGGTGGGCGAACACGGGACCGGCGAGTCGCTTGATGTCGTCGGGGATCACGTACTCGCGGCCCCTGATCGTCGCCAGTGCTCGTACCGCCTCGAACAGCCGCTGGACGCCGCGGGGGGAGACGCCGATCTCGGCGCGGTCGTCGGCGCGCGTCTCGCGCCCGAGCTCGACGAGATACGCCCGCAACCGCGGATCGACGGTCACGCGTTCCGGGGCCTCCTGAAGCGCCTGTACGCGGTCGCGGTCGAGGACAGGCTCGACGCTCGGGGTCTGTGCGGTCCGGTCGGCCCGGCGGTCGATCAGCC
>PXQL01000086.1 GCA_003021335.1 Halobacteriales archaeon QH_10_67_13 | reverse complement strand
CCTCACCCCACCGACGGCGTTCCCAGAGGGGCCAAGCAACTACGCCGACATCGCGGAGTCCGAGTATCCCTACAGCTACGGCACGTCGAACGTCGAGGAGGCGGCTCGGGTGATGGAAGAGGCCGGATACGACGAGAGCACCCGCTACGAGGTGAGCTTCCAGTACCCCTCGGACGAACAGGGATCGGAGTGGAATCAGATTGCGACGCTGCTCCGAGACTTAGCCGAGAGCGCGTACATCGACATCGAACTCGACGAGGCGCCGTCGACCACCCTCACGAACCGCGCCATCGAGGGAGACATCGAGATCTTCGGCACGTTCAACGAGCTTGAGTGGCAGGAGGCAGACGCGACACTCCAGTATGCCTACCCCAACCCGTTCACGTGGACGCGGTGGGGACAGGGAGACGGAGAGCTCTCCGGCCCGGCCGAGCAGGCGACACAAGCCTGGGAACGGTACGGCGGTCACCGGACTCCGGGCGAGGGGAACCAACAGGTGCGCAACGAGTCGTATCTCGAGCTCGAGCGGGCGAACTGGACCGACATGACACAGCTCCCGCTGTGGCACCCCGTCGGCGAGCAGTACTGGTATGACTGGGTCGAAAACGTCGAGATGCACGGCCCGCAGTACAGCCAGAAGTACAACGACCTCTCAGTGACTCGCTGAGCGCTCTCACCCGGCGTCGTGGGTCTGCCACTCCTCGTGGTACGCGCGTTGCTCGGGCGATACCTCGTCGATCTCGACGCCCATCGCGGCGAGTTTCTCAGTCGCGACCGCCCGGTCGATCCGATCGGGTACGTCGTACAGCCCCGGCGAGTGGTCGACACCCTCAGCGAGCGCGGCCAGCCCCCGCGACATCAGCGCAAAGGTCGTGTCCATCACCGCACTGGGGTTGCCGGTGCCGTCCGGCGCCGCGAGGTTCACCACTCGTCCGTCGGTGAGCAACGACACGGTTCGACCGTCGGTGAACGTGTACCGAGCAACACCGGAGTCGCGGCGTTCGACGGTGGCAGCGTCGGCCAGAGCTTCGTCATCGATCTCGATTGCGCTGCCGATCGAGGCGATCACGGTGCCGTCGGCGAGCTCGTCGAGGTGTTCGGCCCGCAGGACGCGGTACCGGCCGGTCGCGGTGATAACGAGGTCGGCGTCGCCGACTGCCTGCGACATCGGGCGAACATCGTGGCCGTCGGCGAGCGCTTCCAGAGCCTTCCGTGGATCAACCTCGGTGACGATCGTCCGGGCGCCGAGGCTCCTGAGCTTGCGCGCGAGTCCGCGTCCACAGCGGCCGTACCCTGCGACGACGGCGACCGAGCCCGCGAACATTATATCGGTCAGCTCGGCGATCGCTGTCAGGGAACTCTCGGCGGTCCCGTGGACGTTGTCGAACTGGCGTTTCATTGGCGCGCCGTTAATATCGTAGACCGGGAACGCAAGCCGGTCCCGTTCGGCCATCGCCTGCAGGCGGGTGATTCCGCCGGTCGTCTGTTCACAGGCTCCCCTGACAGCGGCAGCCGCGTCGGGGAACTCGTCGTGGAGGAGACTCACCAGGTGTGCGCCGTCGTCGGCGATAAGGTCCAAGCCGGCCTCAAGCAGCTCCCGGCGGGTGTCAGTCAGTTCGGAGGCCGACAGTCCAGCGCTCGCGGGCGGTGTGACTCCTGACCGGTCGCGGAGCCACTCGACGACAGCCGGGTCGGTGCTTCCGGCCTCGCCGGTCACGAGTACGTCGGCTCCGCCAGTCGCCAGGACATCGACAAACAGGCCGGTGTGTGGCGTGAGCGGCGCGGACACGCCGACGGTCAGTCCCGCGAACGGCGTCGTCTCGGCGTATCGGTCTCGGGTGGCACGCAACAGCGGCGACCGCTCGTGGACGGCTGCGAGCGGGCCCCACTCTGTGGTTGACATACCGCGAAACAGTCTTAGCGGCTCAAATATGTTGGCTCTCGGCGAGACCGGCGGCTCGCCCCGGCGGTTATCGGGTGTATTACCGGCGTGAGGAGAACCGTTCTGCGCCCTCGCGGGCCTGGTCTGGCTCGTCGTACTCCTGACGGTGGCGGTGACACCGGCTGTACTGGCCCTCGTCAACGGCGTACTCCTCGGGGGTCTCGGTCTCACAGACCGTGGCAAACTCGGCTTCGAGTAGCGAGTGTGCCGCCCCTACCTCACCGTCGGCGACCAGCGACGCCGCTTCCTCAAGGGTCTCGGTGACCGACGGAGGGTACTCCGAACGCGCGAACAGCTCCTCGACTAGCTCTCCGGCGGGCGTGGGGCGGTCACCACGCACCCGCTTTCCGAGCCGCCCGAAGACCGTCTCTGCAGCGCGGTCGCGGATAGCCTCGCGGAATCGTTCGATCTGTGCCCGCTGTTGGTCGCTGAGCTCGTTGTAGACCGGATTGTGGATCTCGAACGGACACCGCGTCGAGAACACGCAGCCGCTCGGAGGGTCCCGTGGACTCGGTGGTGTCCCCCGGAGTGTGATCCGGTCTGTGCCGGCGCTGGGATCAGGGACAGGAATCGCCGAGAGTAACGACCGAGTGTAGGGGTTCGCCGGATCCCGGAATAGCCGTTCCGTCGGGCTCACCTCCATCAGCTTTCCGAGATACATCACCGCGACCCGGTCACAAACGTGTCGAACCACGCTCAGGTCGTGTGCGATGAGCAGGTAGGTGAGTCCGAGCTCGTCCTGCAGGTCAGCCAGCAGATTGAGGATCTTCGCCTGCACGGAGACGTCCAGCGCCGAGACCGGCTCGTCGAGGACGAGAAACTCCGGTTCGAGCGCGAGCGCCCGAGCGATCCCGATCCGCTGGCGTTGCCCGCCGGAGAACTGGTGGGGATACCGGTGGTAGTGCTCAGACCGGAGTCCAACGAGATCGAGCAGCTCCGTGACGCGGCGGCGGCGGCTTTCTGGAGTCTTCCAGCCGTGGACCTCGAGTGGCTCGCGGACGATCTTCCCGACGGTCAGCCGCTCGTTGATACTGGTCGTCGGGTCCTGATAGACCATCTGTGCGTTCTGACGCCACCGCTTGAGTTCGCGTTTCCCAAGCGAGGTCACGTCGGTACCGTCGAACGAGACTGTCCCGCCGTCGATCTCTTCGAGCCGGAGCAGGCTCCGGGCGAGGGTCGTCTTCCCACAGCCGGACTCACCGACGATCCCCAGCGTCTCGCCGCGGCCGACCGCAAACGAAACGCCGTCGACGGCCTTGACCGGCGACCCGCCGATCAGTCGGTCGTCATCGTAGTACGTTCGCAGGCCCTCAACGACTACGAGTGGATCGTCTGGCCCCGATCGCGGCGAGTCACGGGCCGACGCGTCCGGCTCCGGCGCTTGAGAGTCTCGGGTGTGCTCGGTCATTGTTCGGCATCTGCAGTGTCTTCGGTGTGTGCCTGCAGGCGCTGGTCGAGCGGTCCGTCTGCGGGATACAACAGACAGGCTGCCGGCGCCGTCGCGGGGCCGGTCGCGGGATCGATGGCGACCGGCTCGGGGTGGACGTTCTCGCACTCTTCGAAGGCCTTCGGACACCGCGGTGCGAACCGACAGTCGGTCGCCGGCTCAGTTGGCGTGGGAACACTTCCCTCAATCGTCGGGAGGCGGTCGACACCGCCGCTCAGCCCGGGGATACTCTGGAGCAGTCCCCGGGTGTACGGATGCTTAGGCCGATCGAATATCTCCGCAACTGGCGCCCGCTCAACGACCTCGCCGGCATACATTACCGCGACGGCGTCCGCGACCTGCGCAACGACACCCATGTCGTGAGTGATAAGTACGATCGAGAGGTCTCGCTCTTGTTTGAGCCGCGCAAGCAACTCAAGAATCTGTGCCTGGATGGTCACATCAAGCGCGGTCGTCGGCTCGTCACAGAGCAGTACCTCGGGATCGCACGCGAGAGCGAGCGCGATGACCGCACGCTGTTGCATACCGCCGCTGAACTGGTGTGGGTACTCATCGAGTCGTTGCTCCGGGTCTGGGATGCCGACGCTCTCGAGTAGCTCGGCGGCCGCCTCGGTCGCCGCCGAGCCCGACAACCCTTGGTGGACGCCGAGTAGCTCCTCGATCTGATTGCCGACCGTATAGACGGGATTGAGACTGCTGAGCGCGTCCTGAAACACCATCGCTATCTCGCCCCCTCGGACCGACCGAACGACATCAGCCGGTGCGCCGACGAGCTCGACCGACCCGCGGTCGACGGTCACGGCCGGTTCCGAGCCCGGACTCGAGCCGGAACGGGAGCCGGCGGTGACGGTAACAAAATCCGTCTCTGAGTCATCGGGCTCGCCGTCTGTCGCCCACCGGACACGGTCGGGGTACTCGCGGGCGACCTGCTCGACGAACGCCGGGGTATGATACCGGATCTCGCTGTCGGGGTCGACCCGTCCGGGGTCGTCGACCAGTCCCATAATCGAACGTGCGGTAACGCTTTTACCCGATCCGGACTCACCGACGATCCCCAGCGTCTCCTGTTGTCCGAGACGTAGACTCGCGCCGTCGACAGCTCGGACCGTCTCTCGGTTGGTCCGGAAGGTCGTCCGAAGGTTAGTCACGGACAGCACTGGCTGGGTCACGCTCCACCACCTCTCGATTCAGTCTCGCTGGCGTCGGTCACGCCGGCGTCGCTCTGTGGATCGACCGCGTCCCGGAGCGCATCACCGACGGCGTTGAACGCCATCACGACGAGTGTTATCATCGCGCCGGGGATCAGCGAGATGTGCCAGGACTGGGTCGCAACGTACTCCCGACCCAGGTCGACCGCGCGTCCCCACTCTGGGGTCGGAGCGGTAATGCCGAGGCCAAGGAAGGATAGCCCGGCGATCGCGAGGATGACCCCGCCGAGGACCAGTGAGCTGTAGATCAGCAGGTATCCCACGAGGTATGGCAGCAGGTGCAGTCGCATAATCCCTCCGGGCGACTGTCCGTAGCTCCGGGCAGCGTCGACCCAGTCTCGTTCGGCGGTCTGTAGGGCCGGCCCGCGAAACGAACGCCAGAGGAACGGCCAGCCGGTTCCAGCCAGAACCAGCGCCAAGAGGGCGCCACCGTCGTAAATCTCGGCCAGCCACGTATCGGAGAGCAACACGGTCAACAAAATGAGCAACAGGAGCCGCGGGACACCCATAATCGTGTCCCCAACGACGACCAAGAGCAGATCCGCGAGTCCCCGGTAGTACGCCGAGATCAGCGCAAACACCATCGCAAGGGCCGCGCTGACAGCAACACTCAACAGTCCGATCAGCAGCGACACACGCGCACCGTGCATCAAAAAGGTAAATAGGTCCTTCCCGTCAGTCATCGTCCCAAACGGGTGAAAACGGTCGTACTGGTCGTAGCTCAGAGGGCCAACGTTCCGTCCCGGGTACCCCTCAGAGGTGGTCTGCAGGTTCGCCTGCCCGACGAGCAGTTCCGTCACCTCGCCGGCGTCAGTGTCGTAGTGCTCGATTGAATTGCTGAACGGCGAATATATGTTCTGTTCGGCGGTCGTTGTCCCGAGTGTCGGCGCAAACAGCGCCATCGCAAGAAAGGCGGCCACGACGAGCATCCCGAACTGTCCCCATCGGTGCCCTCGGAGTCGGCGGAGAACATCATCGCGGGGGGTCCAGTCGGCCCGCCTGTAGTGTCTGCGATACCACCGGTAGCCGACGCCGAGCCAACCCAGCCACACCGCCACGTACGCCGCGACAAGCAGAACGCGCAGGCCCCAGGCGACCGCAGGCGAGAGTCCAAGAAAGGGACCGTGCCAGGTCCCGTCGGGGGTCTGGTATCCCCGGTTCGGCACCAGTTCGCGGCCGGGCAGGGTTGGAACGCCGCTGAGCGCGGTCAGTCCTGCCTGGACGGCTCCTCCAACCGTCCGGACAGGACCGAGAAGGCCGGTCCGGACGACGAGCCATCCCATTCCTGCGATCCCGACGGTGACGAGCAAGTCGTCGATCGCTCGATCGAGGCGAGACAGGCGGCGACCGCCGGGGAACGAGTCGAGCCGTCCGGCATGAGCGAGGATCCACCTGACCGGCGACCGCCCGGAGAGGCGGTTGACCGCGAGTCCGACGGTTGCGACTGCGATACCTGCGGCCACTCGCCGCCACCAGGGACCGCCGAATCCGTCGGCGATCCACGCGACGGCGACGGTTGTGGCGGTCACGAGTTCCATCCCGAGGCTAGCGATCCCGGGACCGATGCGACCCGCCTGGAGCCCCAGCAAAACGAGCACCCCGAGGACCCAGACAACCGCCGGGACCGGAGTCGCTCGAAGTCGGTCTCTGAGGGGGTCCGATCCGACGAGTGGGTCGTCCACGCTCACGCTTACCGCCCCCCGTATCCAACCCGCGGATCGATCAGCACGTACAGCAGATCCTGAGCGATGTTGATCGCGACAACCACGAGAAGGAACACGAATACGAGTCCCGTGACCAGCGGCAGGTCGCCGTTGAGCGCCGCCTGAAAAAAGAGCCACCCGATCCCGTTGATTCCGAACACGACCTCAACGATAACAGAGCCGCCGATGAGCAGGAACGCCTCGTTGGTGATCGTCGGGACCAGCGGGACGAGCGCGTTGCGGAGAACGTGCTTCCAGACTAACGACCGCCGCGTGACGCCGTTTGCCCTTGCAGTCTGGACGTAGTCTGCGGTGATCGTTTCCAGTACGGCCGTCCTTGCGATCCGGAGCTCGCTGCCCATCGACGCAGACCCAAGTACGATCGCAGCCGGGAGTACCTGTTTTGTCGCGGCCACGAA
>PXQL01000085.1:11868-15126 GCA_003021335.1 Halobacteriales archaeon QH_10_67_13 | reverse complement strand
CGGGTCTCGGCGACGGTCGCGCCGGCCAGCGCCCCGACGGCGCCGCCGGTGCTCGCCGCGCTCCGGCTGATCAGTCCGCCGACGGCCGCGCCGATCGCGGCGCCGACGGCCGCGTACTTCGCACGGGTGATCGCAGGTCGAATGCGGTCTCGCATACACCGATGTCGACAGGAGCGAATAAAAAAGGTTGTCCGGACGACCGTCCGGGAGGGGTGCTCCACGCGCGTTGGCGCCCCCGCCTGGCGTCTCGGCCGGCCGCGGGCGCGAGGAGCGTCGACCGACTCACCGACCGGTCGCGTCGAGCAGTTCGTCCGTGTACAGCTCCGCCGGCGGGGCCGCCGAAGCCGGAAGGGGCTTGCCGTCGAGGTCAGTGAGGACCTCGGCCTCAACCAGCCAGTCAACGAAAGCCGCCCACCGGTCGCGGTCCATGACGCCCCACGTGCCGTCGTCGGTCAGGAAGGCGTCGGCGAGTCGCTCGTGACTCTCCGCGAGAAAGGCTTCGTCGGCGGGATCGGGATCGGCCGTCGCAGCGAGCGTCCGCGCGGCGCCCGCGGGATCGGCGGCGGCCTCGCGGTACCCCCGGCCGGTCGCCGCGAGAAACGCCGCCAGCTCGTCGCCCCGGTCGGCGATCGTCTCGGGACGGGCGAGCATCGTCGGGGTGTAGCCGTAGGGCACGTCGTATTCGTCGAGGTAGAAGGCGTTCAGCGGGACGCCCTCGCGCTCGGCGAGCAGCCCCTCCCAAGGCATGAACCCCCAGGTCGCGTCGGCCGCGCCGTCGACGACGGCGTCGAAGATCCCCAGCTTCGGCGGCGTGACGATCTCGACATCGCCGTCGCCGCCGTCGTTGCGGATCAGCTGGCGGACAATGTGATCCTCGAAGCGGGCGTCATACGAGGCGTAGGTTCGACCGTCCAAATCCGCGGGGCGGTCGACATCGCCGTCAGCGGGCGCGGCGATCGCGCTGGTATCGCGCTGACAGACCGCGGCGATCGCGACGAGTGAGGGGTACTCGGGGTGTGTTTGGTAGCTGATCACACTCTCGGAGGGGGCGATCGCGACCGTCGACCGGCCGGTGGCGACCCGCTTTGCCGGCGTCGTTTCGTAATCGTCGGCCGCCGGCGATCGGAGCGTGACCTCGAGCCCGGCCGCGTCGTAGTAGCCGTTCGCTCGCGCCCGGTACAGCCCCGTGTGGTTCGTGTTCGGCAGCCAGTCGAGCGCGACCTCGATCTCTGACATGTACGCCGGTTCGGACGAGCGGGCAAAAATCTACCCGCCCCCGGACGGCTGGCGACGCCGGTCGAGACCGTTGCGTGCTCACGCTCGACGCGGTCTATTTCCGACCGGCGAGTCGTTCGTAGACCGGCCAGGAGGCGTCCTGCTCGGGCGGAGCCGTGGGCTCGCCGTCGAGTCGAACGCCGCGTCCCTCGGTGACCGCGCCGACGACCGCGACGGGCGTGTCCCGGGCCTCGAGGGCCTCGAGAACCGCCGCAGTCGCATCCGGCGGGCTGGCGATCACGAGCGTTCCCGCAGAAGTCGCTGTCCAGGGATCCATCCCGAGGGCCTCGCAGGCGGCCGTGACGCCCGGACGAACCGGCACGCGATCGGTGTCGATCGTAAATTCGACGCCGGCGCCGGCGGCCATCTCGTGACAGGCCCCCAACAGCCCGCCCTCAGTGGCGTCGTGAATCGCACGCGCGCCGGCCTCGGCGGCCGCGCGGGCGTCCCGGACCACGCCGGTCTCCGCCAGCCGGTCCTGTGCGGTCTCCAGTTGCTCGGCGGGCAGGTCGATCTGGTCGGGAAACAACGTCGTCAGCAGACCGACCGCCTCGACGGCCGGGCCCGTCGTCACGAGGAGATCGTCTCCGGGACGGGCGCCGTCGGGCCTGCGGATTCGGTCGGGATCGCCGATCGCGAGCGCAGTCGCCGCCCCGACCCACGGAAACTGACAGCCCTCGTAGCGCGCGGTGTGGCCGGTCGCGACCGCGACCCCGTGCTCGCGGCAGGTCTCGTGGACCCCGGTCCAGACGCGCGCGAACTCCTCGTCGGTCATCTCCGGAGGTAACGCGAAGGATATCGTCAGGTGGGTCGGCGCCAGCCCCGAGACGGCGACATCCGCGAGGACGATCCGCGTCGCGAAGCGGCCGGCCCGCTCGAAGCCAAGCGTCGGGAGTACCGAGATCGGATCGGTCGCCAGGACGACCGCGCTGTCCCCGGCCGCGAGGACGCCGAAATCGACGCCCGGAGCCGGGCCGACGGCGACGTCTTCCCGGTCGGCGCCGAGCCGGGGCGCGATCTCTGCCTCGAACAGCGTCGGGTCGATCTTGCCGGTCGTCTCCTCGGTCATATCCACACGAGCACCTCGGGGGGCTTTGCTCCGGCGGCTGTAGACGAGTCCGGCCGGGTCAGCCGACGGAATATACAGACGGGGTAGGGCGAGTGCGTCGGGGATCGGCCCCGAGGGACCTACATGAAGTCGGCGATACCGGACTGTTTGTTGGTGTCGTCTTCGAACAGCCGCTCGATGCGCTGTTCGAGGATTTCGAGGCGCTGTTTAGTGTACTCCTGGGCGCCGAACTCCTCGGCGACCCGGATCGCGGTGTCCATGTACTTCGTGACCGCGCCCTCGTAGACGGTCAGGCTGACCTCGTCGCCGCAGTTCGGACAGGTTCCGGTCAGGGGCGCCCGCCGGTAGGAGGTGCCACAGCCCCGACAGCGAAACTCCTGGCTCGCGAAGGCTTTGAGGTTGCCTAACAGGTCCGGCAGGAAGTGATACTCGATGATCCGCTCGGCGACGTCGGTCTCGTCGACCGCCCGGAGCCGCCGGGAGAGCGCGAGCTGGGCGTCCATCTTCTCCTGCATGTCACCGAGAGTCTTGTACGCCGAGAGGTCCGGCCCGGCCGCGATGTCCGAGGTGTCGTGGCTGTGGGCAAAGCCCTCGTACTCGCCGGGCGTTCCCAGGTTGTCCTCGATCAGCTCCATCTCGACGTCGAGCTCGTCTGGGGAGAGCTGCTCGCGGGTGGCCTCGTAGAAGGCCAGCGGGTACTCGGTCGTCACGTCGACGTTGTGGGCCTCATCGTCGATCTCGGCCGGGTCGATCCGGGAGGACATCACGAGCGGGGCATCCATGGAGTTGTGCGCGTACAGCCAGTCCGCGGCGAAGACCGGCTCGCCGCCGACCTGGAAGTCGTACAGGTACCCCTCGTAAGGGACAGACTCGACGGACTCGACCCGGAGGTAGGCGAGATCGCCCTCGACGAG
>PXQL01000085.1:0-11695 GCA_003021335.1 Halobacteriales archaeon QH_10_67_13 | reverse complement strand
ATCGGCACCGCGTCTCTTCGCGCCAGGTCCGCCGGGACGAGGTCGTCGATACCGTCGATACCCGGCTCCCGGAGCGCCCTCAGCGCGTCCGGGACCGGGACGAGGAGACCGTCCGGATGAGCGGGCGCTCCGCTGTCGAGGACGTCGCTCAGCGACTCCCCGGCGGGGGTATCCGGAACGGTCACCTCGTGGACCAGCCCGCCCGGCGCGTCCCCTCGCCGGGAGCGGGTCGCGACGAGCCCGAGGCGGTGTAAGAGATAGACGAGACCATCGGCGAGGTCCTCGCTTTCCGTCCGACAGACGATCGTCGCGGAGTCCTCGTCCGAACGGTCCCCCCGGGCAACGACGCCGCGGAGAAAGGCCCGAACGCGGTCTCGTGGGGCCGAGCGGACGGGGTCGGGAACGGCTGCCTCGCCGCCCGACCGGTCGAACGGGTCGAGACCGAGATCGGATAGCACCGCCCGGAACGCCGCCGGGAACCGAGCCTCGTGGGCCCCGTCGAGCGCTCGCCGTTGGGGCTCGGTCCCGAACGCCCGTCGGCCGCGCTCGACGACCGCCTCGACGTGTCGCCGATCGGCGTCGCGTACCGTCGGCCGATCGCCCGAGAGCCGTCCGTCGGCGACGAAGCGCCCGAGCAGCCAGGCGAGATCCTCGTCGAGTTCGAGCCGTCTCGCGATCCCATCCTCGGCCCCCTGCGGGGCGACCGCGGCCTCAGGCGGGACCGCGAGCCCTGCCCGGTCGAGCCGCTCCGCGAGGCGATCGTAGGGGATCGCTGTCAGGTCCGACCAGTCCGTGACCGGAGACCGGCCGGGTGAACTCTCGCCTGCGATTGTGCCCTGAGCGGTTCGGAGTAGGTCCTCGATCCGATCGTCGACGAGGACGTGTGGCTCCTCGAGCGCCGACGCGACGTCGACGGTCGTTTCCTCGGGGTCGATCGGGAGCTCTCTGGGCGCCACCACGAGATCGCCCGCGGAGAGGGCGGCACCGGCGACTTCCTCGATGCCGTCGTCGTACCGAAACAGGCTGTGCTCGGCGGTGATCTCGATCGTGCGGCCGAACTGTGTCTTCACCCGGAGTAGTCGCTCGTCCTCGTCGGCGGGATACCGGATCGCCCGCTCGATGGGCTGTGGAGCAGCGGCGTGGTCCCCGTCGAAAGCGTAGGTTTGCCAGCCCGAGCCGGCACAGGTGCGCTTGCGGAACTTGCCCTCGAGCTCAATCGGGGCCGACAGCTCGTCCCAGAGCTCGGCGACGGTGAGGAATCGAACCTGCCCGTCGGGATCGATCGCGACCAGCCGGGCGTCCTCGGCGACGCTCCCACCCCGCTGGTCGGGAAGATACTTCTTGCTGAAGTTCAGCAAGCCGTCCATCAGGAGCATCACGCAGTCCTCGTCGCCGTCGCACTGCCCGACGTGACAGCCGTTCGCGACCAGTCGGTGGGTATCTTCGACTGTCAGCGAGTACGTGTGCTTGACCTCTGAGGGGCGGATCTCGACGCGGGCGACTGTCGCGAGTTCGGGCCGACCGCCGTCGGCCGCTCGCTCGGGGACGCCGGCCTCGGCGACCGGCCCGGCCACCGGGATCGCGTCGCCGGCCGCCAGTTCGTGTGCCGGGAGCTCTTCGAGCCCGCCGTCCCACCGGAGCATCGAGTGATCCGGCGTGACGGTCAGCTCCCCGCCGGACGTGAGAGCGATCCGGAGCAGGTGATCGGGGGCGGGATGTTTCGAGACGGCCTCGACCGGCCGGGACGACTCCGTCCCGTCGGCCCGCAGCGACGGGACGCTGACCGAGCCGTCCAGCTCCTGGACCTCGACGCCGAAGTCGTCGGTCCGGGGATCGTCGAGCCGATTCTCGACGAAGGCCTCGATGGGCTCCTCGGCAATACCGTCTGCGGTCTCGTACCGGATCGTCGTTGCCGGGTGGAAACAGTTGCGTCGCTTCGCGGCGTGGAAGTACGGGTGGGCGTAGCCGGCGGCCGCCGACGTGAAGCCGATCACCCGCCCGACCGTCGCGGCACTCGTGTGCGGAGCCATCCCGAAAACGAGCTCCCCCAGCAGGTCCGTCCGGTCCTCGAACTCGTAGTAGGGATCGAGCCCGTAGTACTGTGCCAGCAGGTCGTCGACGAAGGCGGCGGTTTGCAGCAGGTGCTCGGCGGCGCCGTCTGGCAGGACGACGTCCTGGACTTTCAGCTCGACCAGCTGGTCGTCGTGGCGCAGCGGATCCCCGAGGATGTCGGTCTCGTAGCCAAGCTCGCGTAAATCTCCCGCCGAGACGTCGAGTTCCTGGGGTCGGACGGCAGTCACCGGCAGGTCGGTCATGTCGTACCGGACAGTGCCGTCCTTGAACGTCGAGACGCCGTGTTTGGCCCGCAGGATTCCCTTCTCGATCGGTTCGGGGATCTTCTCGGCGGAGCTGAGCCCCTTGACGCCTTTGAGGATGTCAAAGGCGGCGGAGCGCTCTCCGACCGCGTCGAGTGCGTCCACGAGGGCCTCGTTGACGTCGACGGTCGTCGTCTGGGTCGGATCGGCGGGGCGCTCGCAGCTGGGACACTCCGCGCGGCCGGACCCATCTGGGGGAACCCGGCGGTCACACCCGGAACAGCGATAGACGGGCTCGGTCGGCTCGCCACACTCGGGACACCGCCCCTCGTGGGTCTGGGCGTCGCAGGCGGGACACTCTCGCCGGGCGAGTTCGAGCTCGACCTGCCCTCTGGTCCCGTCGAGCTCGTCACCGTGGTCGGCCGCCGCCTCGATCGACCGCTGGTTGCCCCCAGCCTCGCCGATCGGGTACAGCGCGTGGACCGCCGGCGACAGCTCGCGGTGTTCGGACTTCTCGGGGCGGCCCATCCGGGCGCCAACGCGGGTCGGAGCCCGCTCCCGGACCGCGAAGGGGGCGATCTCGTTTACCGCCTGGATGGCGTTCTCGCCGTCCTCGTAGGTGCGGGCCCGCTCGCTCAGGCCCGCCGGCGCCCAGTCGCGGTCAAGGCCGTCCTCGCGGATGGCAAAGCCCAGGGTGCGGACCAGCGGCCGCCAGGGCTCGACGATCAGCCCCTCGCCCTGGGTGTGCTCGACAAGCAGCCGTTCGAGGGTCTCGCGGACGGACTCTGTACGCTCGAGGACGAGCCGATCCTCAAGGACCGAGCCGTCCTCGACTGCGGCCGCGAGCTCACAGACCCGCTCGACGCCGACATCGTGCCAGAGGTAGGTGTACTCGGGATGAACCGGCACGTCCTCGTCGGCCCAGGCCAGGGCTCGTTCGGGGGCGGGGTCGGTCAGATCGATCTCGGGGGCGTCCTCGAGTGCCTGGACCGGGGCGCCGGCGGCCGCCAGCTCCTGGCGCCACCACTCGACGGTGTACCCCGCCGGCGCCAGCGGGTGGTTGTTCTCGACGAACTCGCCGTAGTTGACGAGATACTCGCCGAGATCGAGCACGCGCTCGATCCCGTTTCGCAACTCGAGTGCCTCGGCGGCGTCGTCGATCCGGCGGACCTCGCCGTTCGCGAGTCGAACGGTCGGCCCCTCGATCGTGTCGACCGGGACCACGCCGGCGGCTTTCCCGGGCCGCTCGGTCTTGAGCTGGGTGCCCGCGGCGAGAAAGTCGTCTACGATGTGCATCGTCGCCGGATTGACCCCGGCGGTCGCATGGCCGTGGTTGCGCGCCCGGCCGTACCGCAGCCGGAAGCCTCCGGGCTCGCTGGGGTGAGAGAAGACCGGTCGGCCGGCAATTAGATCCGACAGGAACTTCTTCGAAGGCTCGGCGCGGGGAGCGCGATCGACTGAGTCGGCGTCGTCGGGCTCGGTCGCGTTCTCGTCTGGCTCCTCGGGTCCGTCGGAGTCGTCGGTCTCGTCCGTATCGTCGTCCGAGTCCTCGGCGTAATCGCCGTCGATCAGCGCTTGGAGCCAAGGCCACTCGACCTCGGAGAGCTCGCGGGTGTACCGCTGGATCTTGGGCGCCTTGAGCGCGATACCCTCGCCGAAGACCAGACACATCCCGCCGCGGGCAGCGTTGGTGTCGACCCGCTCGAGGTCGCGGTAGCCCTCGACCTCGCCGTCGCTGGTCGCCTCGCCGTCGAGCATGATCGGCAGGTGCTCGGCGATGAACCGCGCCTCGGTCTCCCCGGGGGCGTACTGCATACCGGTCTCGTCATCGTACAGGGCGATCTCCTCGGCGTACCGCGCGATCTCCGCTGCCCGGGGCTCGTAGGCGCCGATCCCGAGCAGCGCGCGGGCGTAATCGGCAACGAGCACCGACAGCGCCTGTGCGGTGCCGCCCGCAGACCGGATCGGCCCGGCGTACTCGACGCTGACGAACTCGGAGCCGTCGTCGTTTTCCCGTATCTCGACCCGATCGATGCCCTCGATCGGCGCCGCGACCACGCCCTCGGTCAACAGGGCAACGGCCGTTCGGACCGCCCCCTCGATCTTGCCGGCGGGGGTCTCGTAGTTCCCGACCGCCCCGCCGACGAAATCCTCGACCAAGGCCAGCGCGGCCTCTTCCCGGGAACGGTCACCTTCGAGCTCGCGGACCCGTTCCGCGACCCCGTCGATACCGAGGATGTTCTCGACGCGGTCGGCCATGTCCTGTGCGACCGGGATCTCGACCTCGGGGACCGGATCGCCGCCGCGCTCGCGGGCCTCGTTCGCGACCGTGAGTGCGTCCTCAAGATCGGCCTCGATCGCCGCGAAGTACTCCTCGTGGTCCTCGCCCGTCCCGTCGCGGTCTCTCTCGGGCGATTGGTCCCGGGGGCGGTCGTTCCGAGCCATTACAGCGGCCAGAGATCGAGGTCGGTCTCGGGATCGTGCTCGCGGTCGAGCCGGGTCTCGAATGCCCGGACGTACAGCTCGCCCGCAAATGTCGTGCCGGCGTCGAGGTGGCCGGCGAGTGCGGTGCCGTCGGGCCGGCCCAACACGGCGTGGGTGTGAGCGAACCGCTCGCCGTCGAGCCAGGAGACGTTCCCGACGGCGGCCGCCACCTCGAGCGGCTCGTCGAAGGTGACCGCCTCGTACCGCTGGTCGGTCTGGTCGTAGAAGTACCCCCGCGCGTCCCGAACGGCGCCGAGGCCGAAAAAGACAGCCGCGTCGATCGACTCCTCGGCAGCGAAGGCCTCGATCTGGCCGCGCCAGTCCCGGCCGTGTTCGAGTCGGGCGAGAAACTCACGGCTCCTGTCGAGCTCTCGGTAATCCATACTCGCCACCGACGACGAGCCCGGTCAAAACTGTGTCGGTGCGTCCGGGTCGTCTCTCCGTTCGGTCCCGGGGGCCGGACCCCCGCCGGATCCGACGCGCCGACCGGCCGGAGGGCGCGGTCCGTCGCCGACGAGCCGGACCGTTGCGCGCAACACTGCGGGACAGATCGGATACTTCCACCGAGCGCCCGCAACGCGAGGGCTACGCCGCCACCCGAACGGACTCGGCTTGGCCTCGTAGACCGGATCGCAGCGGTCTCGGGGGCAGTCTTTATTTTACGTCGCCGCGAGCTCAACCACGTGGCGGACCGATCGGAGCAGACGCCCGACGACGGGACGGACGAGACCGCGGCCAGCGCACAACAGACGACGCTGCTTGGGATCGTCGTCTTTCTGGCGATCGGCGCCGGGGTCGCGTACGGCGGCCTGCACCTCCAGAACGCGATGCCGTCGGACGCGGACGTGGAGCCGATCGAGGCGACGGTGACGGACGCGGACTACACCCAACGCGGGAGTGGATCGGACCGGTCGTTCGCGATCGACGTAACCTACGAGTACAGGATCGACGGAGAGAGCTACACCAGCTCGAACGTCAAGGCCGGCGCGGAGGGCTACACCGTCAGTAACCAACAGAGGGCACAGACCCTACTCGAAGAGCAGTGGCAGGTGGGGACGACGATCGAGGCGATGGTGAACCCAGACGCGCCCGAGACCGCCTACCTCGTCGGGTACAAGCCGGGCGACCGGCTCGAGCGGACGCTCATTCATTACGGGATGGTCGGGGTCGGCGGCCTGATGATCCTCGCGAGTGTCGTCTCGCTTGGAAAGAAACTCCGGCGGTCTCCGTATCGGGGGGAGTGAGTCTATCGGGAGTATCCGGACGCCTTTTGTCGCCGTCGCCCGGACGTGACGTATGCGCGCAGCCGTCTTCCACGGCCCCGGCGATATCCGGATCGAGGACGTACCGAAGCCGACGATCGAATCCCCCGGCGACGCGATCGTCCGAGTCACCCACACCGCGATCTGCGGGTCCGATCTGTGGCCCTACCGCGGGGAGAGCGACCGAGATGTCCCCTCCCGGATCGGCCACGAGCCGATGGGGGTCGTCGAGGCCGTCGGCGAGGACGTGCGCCGGGTCGAGCCCGGCGACCGGGTGCTCGCCCCCTTCGCGATCAGCTGCGGGGAGTGTGAGTTCTGCCGGCGGGGACTGCACACCTCCTGTGAGAACCGCGACTCCTGGGGCGGCGAGAACGGCGGCGCACAGGGCGAGTACGTCCGCTCGACCCACGCCGACGGCACGCTCGTGCGCATTCCCGACCGGTACGCCGACGACGAGGCGGCCCTTCGGGCGGCGCTGCCCCTGACCGACGTGATGGGGACCGGCCACCACGCGGCGGTTAGCGCCGGGGTCACCGGGGGCAGCCGGTGTGTGGTCGTCGGCGACGGGGCGGTCGGGCTCTGTGGTGTGCTCGCCGCGCGACGGCTCGGCGCCAGCCAGATCGTCGCCGTCGGCCACCACGCCGACCGCCTCGAGCTGGCAGATCGGTTCGGCGCCACCGAGACGGTTCTCGAAGAGAGCGAGGACGATGTCGAGCGCGTCCGGGAGCTCACCGACGGGGGCGCCGAGCACGTCCTCGAGTGTGTCGGGGTGGCCGGCGCGATGGAAACCGCCGCCGCGGTCGCCCGGCCGGGCGGGACCGTCGGATACGTCGGAGTGCCCCACGGCATGGAGGGTGGACTCGACCTGTTCGATTTCTTCGGTGACAACGTCGGGCTGGCCGGCGGAGTCGCGCCGGTGCGGGCCTACGCCGAGGAGCTGCTCGCGGACGTGCTGGGAGGCACCCTCGACCCCTCGCCGGTCTTTACCGAGACGGTCTCGCTCGGGGAGATCGCCGAGGGCTACCGGGCGATGGACGACCGTGAGGCGATCAAGGTGCTCGTAAAGCCCTGATCGACAGGGTAGGGCCCGGATCGAAGACGGTCACAACGGCCAAATACCTCGGCCGTCAGGGTCGACCATGGAGGAGAGAACCGCGGCGGTCGGCCGAGAGACCGCGGAGACGAGCGTCGAGGTGGTGCTCGATCTCGACGGCGACGGCGACGCGACCGTCGACACCGGAATCGGCTTTCTCGATCACATGCTCGAAGCCGTCGCCACCCACGGACTGTTCGATCTCACCGTCGAGTGCGAGGGCGATCTCGCCGTCGGTACGCACCACACCGTCGAAGATGTCGCGATCGCACTCGGCGAAGCCATCGGCGAGGCGCTGGGAGAGAAACGCGGGATCGTCCGCTTTGCCGACCGGACCGTGCCGATGGACGAGGCCCGGGCGACGGTCGTCGTCGACGTGAGCGGGCGTCCGTACGCCGCCTTCGATGGAACCTTCTCCCAACCGACGGTTGGGGCGGACAGCGTCACGAGCCAGCTCGGGGCACACTTCCTGCGGACGCTCGCGACACACGCCGGGCTGACCGTCCACGCCGAGGTCGCCGGCGAGAACGCCCACCACGAGCTCGAGGCGCTGTTCAAGGCGCTCGCGCGGGCACTCGACGACGCCACGCGAATCGACGAGCGGCGTAGCTCCACCCCGAGCACCAAAGGCGAGCTGTAGCCGGCGAGGCCCCGTCTGTCCCGCAGAGCGACGACGAGTCTCGGTGCTGACAGAGAGACAGCGTTCTACGGCGAGCACCCGCGGCGAAGGTTCATACCGCGGCGTCGGGTACGCTCGCGTATGTCGACCGATGAGTTCGCGACGGAGCCGGGGGAAACACAAATCGAAGACTCTGGGGAGAGGTTGCCCGAGATCGTCGACTGGGTACTCGGTGCGGCGGTCGCGCTGGCCGGGCTGCTCGCGATCGCCGGCGGGGCGACCGTCCGGAGCGTTGCCGACCGGGAGTCGATCGCGGAGCTGCTCAGGGAGGAGGACCTGAACCCAACCGTCGGGACCCGAGAGCTAACCACGGCGGAGGCGACCGACCTCGCGGAGACGCTGCTGGGCTGGGTCGAGCTCGGGCTGTTCGTCGTCGGCGGCGGATTGCTCGTCGTCGCGGTCGGGTACGTCGCATACAGGCGCCGGGAGCGGGGGCGGCGCGAGCCCGACGAGCGTCTCGAATCATTCGGTACGCACGCCCTGCTCGGGGCGGTCCTCGGGGCCGTGCTCTCGTTCGTGCCGCTCGCGACCGCACTCGGCGGGGCCGCGTCGGGCTATTTCGAGCAGCAAAACGCCGGGCGGCCGACGACGGCCGGGGGCGTCTCGGGACTCCTGATCGTCGTGCCCGTGTTCGTACTGCTCGTGTTCGTCCTGGTCGGACTGGTCCAGGGTCTGCAGGAGATCGGCGAGGGCGGTGAAGCCGGCGTGGTCGCGGCGACGATCGCGTTCGCGATGGTGTTCGGCGCCGCCGTCGCGGGGATACTCGGCGCCGTCGGGGGCTTCGTCGGCGGCAAGATCGCCGAGGACTGAGCTCACTCGGCCTCGACCGACGGGCCCTGTTCCGTGCGGAACCGCTCGACGGTCCGTCTGTCGGGAACACTCGCGCGCGCTCCGGCGACCAGCGTCGACCGACTCGCCGCGGCGACCGCCCGGGCGAGCGCCTCCCGGAGCGAGTCCCCGGCCGCGAGTCCGGCCGCGAGGTAGCCGTTCAGCACGTCTCCGGCGCCGGTCGCGTCGACGGGATCAACCGAGGGCGGGGAGACGGTGAAGCTCTCGTCGGGACCATCGGCCACGACCGGCCCGGAGCCGTGAGTCTCGACGCGCGTCCCATAAAAACCCGAGAGGTCTCCGAGCACCGCCGCCTCCTGCTCGTTCGGGGTGAGATAGTCGACGGCGCCGGTCTCGAGCAGCCGTTCGACTCCTTCGGGCGGGCCGGGATCAAGCACGACTGTCGGCGGCGCCCGCTCGCCCCCGAGTCGCTCGAGCAGCGTCGCGACCGGCTCGACCGGGATCTCGTTTTGTAACAGGAGACAGTCGGCGCCGGCGATCGTCTCGTAGTGGGCCCCGATGTACTCCGCGCCGACCGCGTCGTTGGCGCCGGGACAGACCAGAATCCGGGTGTCGCCGTCGGGGCCGACGAACACGTCTGCGGTGCCGGTCGGCGCCGAGACCGTCTCGATGCCCGCGACCGCGACATCGCTGGTCTCGAGCCTGGAGACGACGCCGTACTCCTCGTGATCCGGGCCGACGAGACTGAGCATCGCGGTCGGGGTGCCGGCGGCAGCCGCGGCCGTCGCCTGGTTGGCCCCTTTGCCGCCGTGGTGGAAGGCGTCGGGGTCCAGTCCCACCGCGGGCGTGGACTCGACGGCGACCGTCGCGCCGCGCTCGGGGAACCAGGGCCGCTCGGTCAGCGCCTCGAGACCGGTGCGGGCGAGCCGGTAGACCCGGTCGACGTTGATACTTCCCAGGCTGAGGACCCGCGGCGAAGCTGACTCGGCCATCAGATGTGTGCGGTTGTGACGGCGCCGACATAACAGTTCCCGGTCTCGGGGGAGAACACAGACGAACTGACGCTGACGAGCCAGGTTGCGACGGCGCCGACATAACAGTTCCCGGTCTCGGGCGGGGCTTTTGTCTCGGGCGCTCGATGAACGGGCATGGCACGTCAGCACGTCAGCCACGAGCAGGGGGCGATCTACGAGTTCGACCCAGAGATGGAGCCGATCGCGACCGTCGAGGACGGGGCGAACGTCACGATCGAGACACGCGACAGCCTCGACGGCGCGGTTCAGTCCGACGCGGACGTGATCGACGCCGTCCCCGAGGATCGGGTCGTGACCATCGACGGGTTCGGCCTGCTCGACGGCGAGCCGGGGATCGAGGCGGCCTCGCAGATGACCCCAGTCGAGGACGGGTCCGTAACGTTCGACGGGCGGTCGGTGCCGTTCGCGCCGGTGATCGGGACGATCGGCGTGGCCCCCGAGTCGGAGTCGTACTCGACGCTCATACCCCACGACCACGGCGGCAATCTCGACACGACTGACATCACGGCCGGGGCGACCGTGTACTTCCCGGTGTTCCAGGCGGGCGGGCTGCTCGCGATGGGCGACTGCAAGGCCGCGATGGCCGACGGCGAGATGTGTGGCACCGGCGCCGAGATCGCGACCGAGATCGACGCGACGGTCTCGGTGATCGAGCCGGCCGGCAGACACCGGCGACCCGTGGTCGAGACCGACGACGCCTGGAAGACGATCGCGAGCGCGGACAGCCTCGAGGCGGCCGTCGAGCTCGCTCACGGCGACGCGGTCGATCTGCTCGCCGCCGAGCACGGTGACTCCCGGACAGAGGCGTACATGTTCGCGAGTCTCGTCGCCGACCTGCAGATCAGCCAGGTTGTCGACCCACTCGTGACCGTCCGGAACGCAATCCCCAAAGCGTACCTCTCTGATCCGTTCGACGTAGCCGTCGAGTGATCGCGAGAGTCCGGGGACGAGACAGTCTCGGGCGAGCCCGGCGGACCGACCGGCTCAGAGCCCGGCGTTCGACGCGAGCAAGAAAATAAGCGCCGACACAGAGAGGACTGCGAAGACGAAGGCGGTCGCAAGTGCCGTCGCCATCGGTAGCATGGCGTTCGCGTGACTTGCGAGGGTCTCGGTACTGTCGTTGCCGAAGACGGTGACCTCGACGAGCTCGCTTTCCATGCCGGCCTCGACGGGCTCGAGATCCGCCCGCGCCCGGTCGATCAGCGAGTCGACGACCGCGACGAACTCCTCGTGGGCGATCTGTCTGCCGACGCGGGTGTCGGCGTCGTAAGCGGTGAGTCCCGAGCCGGCCTCGAGCACGGCCACGCGAACGCCGAGCGGCCCGATCCCGTCGCTGATGTCCCAATCGGTCTCGTCCCAGGCGGTGCCGAGCCGGAGCGAGTGTTGCTCGGTCGCGTCGAGGTGCTCGCCGAGCTGCCTGGCCCCCCGGATCAAGTCGAAGGAGCGTTCGCTCCCGGGGACGACGTGACCGGTGTCCGATCCTGCGAGACCGTCGTTGCAGTTGTGTGCGTCGGCGAGCAACACTTCGTCGAGCCCGGTCGCGTGGGCCTCCGAGACCGCCGAGAGCCCGACGGCGTACTCGATGTCGTCGGCGTACTCGGGCCAGAAGCTGGCGATCATGAGCGCGTCGTCGCCGAACCGGTGGCCGGTCAGGGTGGCGTCGCCCTCCCGAACCCGGCGGCTCGTCGTGCCGGTCGTCGAGTACTCGATGTCCTCGGAGGCCCGCTCGACGGCCTCGTGGATCGCGCCGATCTCGCGGTCGGTGACGAGATTAAAGTCGTGGCTCGCGGTGGCGTGGGGAACAAAGGCCAGTCCCTCCGTGCGGTCGGCGATGTGGGCCGGCAAGTTCCCGCCGCCGATGTCGCCCATCGGACCCGGATGGACCATCGGGAGCACGAACCGGGCCTTCTCGTCGCCGCCGGGGTGGCGGAAGGAAAGCACCGTCACCGGCACCATCGCCTCCTCGCCAATCTCCTCGAAGAAGGCTTCGAGCTCGCGGGACCCGGTCGTGATGTGCCCGATGAACCCGCCGACGAAGT
>PXQL01000084.1:6228-27525 GCA_003021335.1 Halobacteriales archaeon QH_10_67_13 | reverse complement strand
GAGTTTCGAGTACCAGTGATCGGCAGGGAGCTCCGCGACTGCCGATAGCGGTCGGACGATGGGGGCGTCCCGGCCCGGGAGCGCAACGAGGCACTCGTCCAACTGAACCACGCGATCACGAGCCGGTTCGGCGTCCCCGGGTTGAAGTGGGCGATGCGCCAGCGCAGCCTCCCGGCCGGTCACCCGCGTGCCCCGTTCACCGAACCCGACGCCGAGGCGACGGCGACGATCGAGGAGCTACTCGATAGGGTTCACTGAACCCCCGTACTCGCCGCTGATCGCTCGTGCAAACGGAAAGGAAAGCACCCCAAAAAGGGGTGCTTGCCGCCCTGAATTGGTCCCCGCTGACGCTTCGGCCCTCCAGACGAAGCGTCACGTGATACAATGACACACGAGGGTATAAACGTAATGGATCGTGTCATCGCACTGTCCGGACGTGCCGACGTGTCGGCCGGCTACTGGTGCTCGCGGATCTCAGCGGCCGTCGCAGCGAGTTCCTCGTCGTCCATCTCGACGCCGTCGAACAGGGCGTGGATCGCCCCGGCGCCGTCGTCCTCGAACCGGGGGACGAAGTGCCAGTGGAGATCTCCCGGGGGCGTCGACGGCCGTCTCAATCGCCGGCGTGAGCTCGGCGATCGCCGCGAACAGATCGCCTGCGACAGAGGGAGGTACCTCGTCGAGTCGCTCGTAGGGCTCTTTGGGAATCACCAGCGTGTGTCCCGGGGCAAGCGGGTTCACGTCCAGGAAGGCGTAGGTGGTCTCGTCCTCGTAGACCGCGTGACTCGGGATCTCACCCGCAACGATCCGCTCGAACAGCGTCTGGTCGTCGCTCATACCGGCGGAAGGATCGATCGGGAGTTAACCTTTGTCCCGGGCGTTACTGTGTCCCCGCCACCGGCGGCTCGCTCACCCGTTCAAGCAGCTCCTCGATGTCGGTTTCGGCGGGCTCGTTCTCGAGCAGGACGTCGATCGGCAGGGTCGGCGCGCCGTCGACCAGGTTCTCCATGAGGACGAGTCGCTCTCTGGCGCGGGACATCCCGACGTAGAACACCCGTCGCTCGTTGTCGGTGACCGTCGGCACGGGGCTGGTCGTTTTGGTGAACTCCGCGTCACCCGGCACGGCCGCGTCGGTCTGATCGATGGTCGCGGCCATCTGCTCGACGACCTTCTCGGTGAGGTCGGTGGCAACGAAGACGTGATCGGCCTCGCGGCCCTTCGCCGAGTGGATCGTCCCCAGGCGTACCCGACCGTGGGCCATTCCGCGGTACGGGCCGGCGAAGTACGCCCGCACGCTGCGTTCCTGAAAGCTCGTGACCTTCCGGAGCATGTCTGCGGCCGCCGGCGGATCGGGCGCGAACGGGGCGTGCTCGCGGATCAGCTCCGGCTCGACGTCGAACTCGGCGATGTCGTCGACGTCGGCGGCTTCCTCGCGGTCCTCTAAGGCCCGAGGGACTCGATCCCGCTGACGTACTGGGCGAGCCGGTCGGTCCACATCCGCTGGTCGGTCAGACACTGGAACGGGATACCCTGGTCGATGAACTCGTCGATAAACTGGAACATCTGGTACCGGGCCCGGAACAGCACCATCACCGTCTCGTCGGTCTCTTCGACGGTCCGGGTGGCCTCCCGAGAGAGATCCAGCATCGATCGGTTTCGGATCGCCTCGACGCTGCCGCCCTCCTTGCGCGGCTTGAGGTCTTTCTCCTGGCGTTTCTCGATGTGGCTCACCTCCTGGTTGACGGCGTTGAGGATCCGGGAAGGCAGCCGGTAGGAGTTCGGCAGGACCACATCCTCGTCGACATCCTCGTCGAGCAGCAGGTCGGGGTCTGCCCCCTGCCAGGCGTAGACGACCTGGTCGTCGTCACCGGCGATCAGCACCCGCTCGGTGTGAGGCCGCCACTCCGCGTAGACGGCATACTGCAGGGTCGTAATGTCCTGGAACTCGTCGATCACCAGGTAATCGATCCCGGGCACGAGCGACCGCTCTTTGACCCGCTCGAGCATGTCCGCGAACCCGACCAGCCCCTGTTCGCCTTTCCAGGCCCGCCAGGCCCGGATCGCCTCGGGGACGTCCAGCCGGTCGTCGTCGCTTGGCCAGGTGGGGGTGTACTTGTTGCCAGTCTGGGCCCGGTCGTCGATTTCTGGGGGCAGCCGGACCTCCTCGTCGTTCCACTTGAACGGCACCTCGTACCAGTCCCCGACGTCCCGGCGCTCGTACTCGATCCCGTAGTCGTCACAGAACTCCTCCTTCTCGGACTCACCGACGACGTCGCTGCGCGAGAGATCGAGCAGGTCGTAGGCCTTCGCGTGCATCGTCGAGACGTTACCCCGGAGCGCGCGGGGGGACACTTCCAGGCGGTCCGCGAGTCGCTCGCGGATCTCCGAGGCGGCCGCTCGCGTGTACGAGACGACGAGTACGTCCCGGACCTCGATGTCTGAATCGTCTAACAGCTTCTCGACGCGGTCGAGCAGCGCCGTCGTCTTCCCGCTCCCCGGACCACCGAACAGGCGTGTGACATCGGCCGAATCAGCCATTAAGGCCTTACTATTCGGTCCGGCGTCATAAACCGTCCGGCTTTTTTCCGGCCAGTCTTTTGTCCCTCGACCACCTACGACAGGACAGATGGACGAGGATTACGGCCTGCTCGACACAGACCAGGCGCCGCCGGGCGACGAGTGGACCTCGATCGATTACTCGGACACCGAGGCCGACCGGATCGCCCGCGAGCGCGACCGGGAGTTCAGCCAGTTTCGCGAGCGGATCACCGACGCAGACCAGTTCAAACTCGAAGAGTCGGTGTTCGACGAGGCGACCTACGGCGCCCTCGTCTACACGGCGCTTGGCGGGGAAACCGCCGCGGCCGAGCTCGGCGGCGAGGAGCCGACCGTCGCAGTCAAGATCTACCGGATCAACGCCTCGGACTTCCGCGAGATGGGCGAGTACTTGGAAGGCGATCCCCGGTTCGAGGAGGTGGCAAACGACAAGAAGGCGGTCGTGATCGGCTGGGTCAAAAAGGAGTTTGCTAATCTCAAGCGCGCCCGGGCGGCAGGGGTCCGGGCGCCCCGACCGCTCGCGGTCGAGCGCAACGTCCTGATTATGAAGTATCTGCGCACCGACGCGGGCCGGGCCAGGCGCCTCGCCGAGGTGCAGCTTGAGAACCCGAACACTGCCTTCGAGGTAATCAGAGAGTACATGCGCCGGCTGTACGACGCCGGGATGGTCCACGGCGACCTCTCAGAGTACAACGTCGTCGTCGACGACTCACGACTGTACCTAATCGACGTCGGCCAGGCGGTGACGGTCCATCACCCCAACAGCGACGAGTTCCTCGAGGACGGTCCCCGACGACCGGATCGGCGTTCTCATCGGTCGTGGCGGCGAGACGATGCGCGAGATCGAGCGTCGCGCGGAGGTTCGCCTCAACATCGACTCGGAGTCGGGCACCGTGCGCGTCGAGAAGATCGGCGACCCGGTCACCGGGCTCAAGGGCCCCGACATCGTGAAGGCGATCGGCCGCGGGTTCGCCCCCGAGGAGGCCCTGCGCCTGCTCGACGACGAGATGATGATGTTCGAGCTGATCGACATCGACGCGGCCGCGCGCAACGGGTCGGACCTCCGGCGTAAGAAAGGCCGGCTCATCGGCGAGGACGGCCGCACCCGCGAGCTCATGGAGGAACTCACCGGCGCCTCGGTCGTGATCTACGGCTCGACGCTCGGCGCCATCGGCGGTCCCCGCCAGGTCGAGGCGGTCAGGGAAGCCGTCGAGATGCTGCTCGAGGGGGCTCCTCACGGGGCCGTCTACTCGTTTTTGGAACAGAAGCGCAACGAGCTCAAACACAAGGGCATGGAGTATCACCCCTACCAGGGGTGATCCACCGTCGGCTCTCTGTCAGCTGGACCGTAGCTCCCGGATGTTTCACCCGCCGTCTCGCGGGCGGGGTTCGATCCCGGCAGACCGCGTCGTCGCCCCGGCCGGGCCGACTCGCGGGCTCTCTCCGGCCACGCGCGGCCGGGTGACGTCGCGCTCGTCGGCGAGGCGATCCAGTTGACGGAGGCGTGACACGCCGCGTTTCTGTCTGGGAAATCTCTCGACGCCCTTATTCGGGTTCGAGGGAACCGACGGGTATGGCCCCGACGCGACGACGACTCCTCGCCATCGGCGGCGTAGCCCTCCTCGCCGGCTGTCTGGAAAGCGACTCACAGGAGCCGGCCGAACAAAACGACTCGAACGAGGATCCGGCGACCGATTCCGACGACCAGCCAGACGGCGACCGGACGGGCGAGCCGAGTCTGTCCGAAGATCTCGCGACGGTCCTCGGTGCGATTCCCCGAACCGTCGGCGATCGGTCGATCAGACCGCTCTGGATCGTCGCGCCGCCGTCTGAGGGTTCCGAAACCGAGTCCGATCTCCCCGCGGTTCCTAACACCACCCTCGTCGCCCAACAGCTCGGGCTCGACCCCGAGGCGATCGACCGCGCGGCCGTGGCAGTCGACCCGGACGAGACCGCGGTGAGTCTCGCAGTCGCCGTCGGCTCGTTCGGCGGCGAAGCCCTCGATCCGCCGGGAGACATCGCCACTCGCGCCGCGGACGGATTCGCGATCTTCGCCCGGAACGACGGGCCCTGGGAGGCGGGGCTCGAAGCCGCCCGGGACGCGGCCGCGGACCCGGAGGCCGGAATCGGTACCACGCTCGAACCGGTCGTCGCGCCGATCCAGGATAATACCTTCATCGGACTCGCGCCGAACGCCGAGGGGATCTCCTTCGAGGACCCCGATTCGGTCGAGCGGGTCGCCGTCGGACGACGACTCGTCGGCGGGTACGACCAGCGCGTCGAGTTCGCGGTTCGCTTCGTCGATCGGGAGGCGGCCACCGAGACGGCCGTCGAGACGATCATCGACGACCAACGCGGTAACGTCGACGAGCTCGACGTCGAGTACGAGCGGGTCGGCCCGGAGGATCGGACCGTCGTCGGATCGTTCGTGACCCAGCTGCCGCCCTCGCAGCTGCCGGACAACGCTCCGGACGCACGATTCCGCTTCAGAGACTCGAAGGGCGTGCTCGAACAGATCGGTGAGGAGCCGGTCGACCCGGCCCGAGTCGAGCTCAGGGTCGGCGGCGAAAAACGCGCCCCGCCCTGGGACGACCGCGAGGCGCCCATCGAGCCCGGCGATCGCTTCGAGATCGACGTCGATCCCTTCCAGCTCGTCGAGGTCGTGTGGCTCGACCCCGAGTTCGACGTCGAACGGCCGCTGGGTCGGTCGGTCGCGAGCGGTCGCGACGCCTTCGAGGGCGAGCACGACCCCGACGCCGACGCGCTCACGATCACGTACACCAAGGAGTTCGAGGCGGACGCGAGGAGGTTCTCGCTTCAACGTGGCGGACCCGGGCCCGAAGACGACAAGAAGACCGATCTTGAGAGTCTCGTCGGCGAGCGGCTGACTGCCGGCGACTCGATTACCGTCGAGGACGTCGGCTACGGCGATCGGATCGATATCACGTTGACCGTCGAGCGCAGCCGCGCCGACGAAGCCTACGGCATCACGATGTCGGTGTTCAGCTTTATCGCCGAGCCGCCGGGACGGTTCGAGTTCATCCCCGAGGACGGAACCGTGACGATCACGTATCGCGGCTCCGAGCGCCAGCCGGCCGAGAACTACCGGATCGGCTTCGCCGGCGAGGACGAGCCGGCGTCGGTCCAGTTCGCAGACCAGTACGATCGGCTGACCGACGGCGATTCCGTCGCAGTGGACGTCGCTGTCGGCGATCGGATTGTCGTCGAGTGGGTCGGCGACGACCGACCGTTCCGCGTCGACGAGTACACCGTCACCCCCGACGCGACCTTCGAGATCGGCTACGACGAGGGCGCCGAGGAGCTCACGATCCCCCACGCCGGCGGCGACCCGATCGACCCCGAGCGGCTCCGCGTCGAGGTATTCGGCGCCCCCGTCGAGAACCACACGCCCTGGGCCGAGACCTACGAGACCGTCGAGCCCGACGACGCCGTCGTCCTCTCGGTCGCTGAGCGGCCCCGTGGCGTGTTCGTCGTTTTCGACGGCAGCACCGTCCTGGCCGAACGGGAGTTCACCCGCGAGCCCGACGATTGATAAACTAACGCCCCACTCGGCCGGGAACCCCATCGCGGGCCGCGAAGGGGTCAGAGCGGTCAGCTTGTCAGGACCGCCAGTTGAATGCGGTCTCGAGATCCTGCGGCAGGTGCCCGCCGGCGGTCCGAGCCTGCGTCAAGTACGCCCGGAGATCCGCGCGAAACTCCGGCGCGGCACACTCGATTATCGCCTCGGCGCGCTCGACCGGCGCCAGCCCGCGCAGGTCGGCGACGCCGTGTTCGGTCACGACCGCGTCGATATCGTGTTCCGTGTGATCGGTGTGTGTCACCATCGGGACGACCGTCGAGACCTCGCCGCCGCCGGCGGTGGCCGGCGTCGCAACGACGGTTAAGTGTGCGTTGCGGTTGAAATCGACGCTCCCGCCGACGCCGCTGACCAGCCGCGAGCCACTGATGTGTGTGGAGTTGACGTGGCCGTACAGGTCGAGTTCGATGGCGCTGTTGACCGCGACGACGCCGAACCGGTCGATCAGCGCGGGCGCGTTCGACAGCTCAGAGGGCCGGAGCACCACGTTCTCTGCGTATCCCTCGGGATCGGCGAACAGCCGGTCCTGGCCCGCCTCAGAGAGTGCAAGCGAGGTCGCACTCGCGGCCTCGAGATCGCCGGCCTCGAGCAGATCGAGCAGCCCGTCCTGGATCACCTCGCCGAAGTACCGGAGCCGGCCGTCGGCGAGCGCCGAGTCCGCGAGCGCTCGCATCAAGGCGTTGCCGAGGCTCCCGACGCCGAACTGCAGCGTCGGCGCCGCTCCAACGACCGGATCACGGTCGCGCTCGCGTTCGAGAAAGTCCGTGAGATTCGCCGCGATTGCCCGATCGGCCGCGGTCGGCTCGCGGAACTCGTAGGGGTCGTCGCGCTCGTCGGTCCGCACAACCGCTTGGAGCTTCTCCGGCGCGAACGAGACTGCCGGGCCGCCGATCCGCTCACCCGGCCCCGCGAGCCCGATCGGCCCCCGGTCCGGCGGCGGATCGCGGACGACGACATCGTGAAACCGGGCGAGTTCGAGCGGCTGTGCAGCGTTAACCTCGACGATCAGCTCCTCGGCGGCCCGGACGTACGCGGGGGTCTGGCCGACCGAGGTCGAGGGAATCAGCCAGTCCGGCCCGACCGCGACCGCCTCGACCACCGCGAGGTCGGGATCGGCGACCCGCCCGAACCGGACCTCGTCGCTCAGCCCGGCGATGCCGCGGTCGGCAAAGGCCATCGAGCGGTCGTTTGCCGCCGCCCGCGCTGCGTCGGTCGCGACGAACGGGTACCGCCGGTAAATCCCGCCGGCCTCGACTAACGTGGTGTCGATCGGATCGCCGACGCTGCCTCCGGAGACGACTGTCAGCGACGGGTTACGCTCGCCGGCTTCAGCCGCCCGCGCGATCGCCCGCGGCACGGCTTTGGGGTCGCCGACACTGCCAAACCCCGAGACCGCAACCGTCGCCCCGTCCCCGATCGTCTCGGCGGCGCTCGCGGGATCGACGACCGGTAGTCCATCGCCGATCCGCTCGGGAAGGCCGCCGTCGAGGTCTGGCGCGGTCATTCCGGCTGCGTGCCGATCCCCTCGGGCCAGCCCGGGGGCCGGGCCGGCGACGGGTCTGCGTACTCCCGTTTGAGCACCATCGGCGTCCGCTCGAGCGAGAGCACGAGCTCGTCGTCCTGGTTGTACGCCCGGAGCTCGGTGGTGACCAGACCGACGTGCTCGCGGGACTCTGACTCGCGTTTCGAGAGCACCTCGCTCTCGGCGAAGATCGTGTCGCCGTGAAACACCGGGGCGTGGTGCTGAACATCGTCGTATCCCAGGTTCGCCGTGGCGTTCGTGCTCACGTCGATCACGCTCATCCCGACCGCGAGCGCGATCACGTACAGCCCGTTGACCAGCCGCTCACCGAACTCGGTCTCGGCGGCGTAGGGCTCGGTGAAATGCATCGGGTTCATGTTCTGGGTCAGGTTCGTAAACCAGACGTTATCGGTCTCGGTCACGGTCCGGCCGTAGGGGTGTTTGTACACGTCCCCGACGGCGAAGTCCTCGTAGAACCGACCCTGCCAACCCGCCCGGACCCGCGTCTTTCGGTCGTCCGTGTCGTCGGCGTCGTCTGTGTCGTCTGTCATGCGTGGTGTGAGGTCGGCGGCGGGACTAATCTGTCTCCTGGTTCGGCTCGCGGCGGTGCCGGGCGAGCGTCCGACGCATCTCGTTTGTGGCGATCGCGTACCCCTCGTCGAAGCCCATGCCCGGTTTCGCGAGCAGCTGTGCGGCGTCGGTCGCGAGCCCGAGGTGCGCGCTCGCCCGGGCCGACACTGTGGTCTCGTTGCAGGTGCCGCCGAGGTACGCCCAGACGTCGGTCCCCTCGCAGTACCGAACCGCCCGGCCGCTCTCTAAGAGACTGCCCACATCGGGGGTTTTCACCTGGACGAGGTCGGCCGCGCCGGCGTCGACGAACGCCTCGATGTCGTCGCGCCGGTCACACCACTCGTCGGCGACGAGATCCACCCCGACGCCGGCCTCTGCGAGTCCGTCCCGGAGCTCGGCCATCGCCGCGATCTGTTCCGCCCGGTCCCCGGCAATCGTCGGCTCCTCGACCTGCAGCGGGTACGGGGCGGCCGCCCGCTCGAGCTCGCGGAAGTACTCCGTTACCGCCGGCCGGTCGAACGGCCGGCCGAGCAGTGCGTCGATCATCCCGTATACGTCGACGTGAAACCGCGGCCGGTACCCCTCCTCGCCGAGCTCGGTCGCCCGCTCTGACAGCCAGGCCAGGTACTCGACGAGCCGGCCGCCATCGGGGCCGACCGTCTCGGGGCTATTGAACAGCCCGTGAGGCAACACCGGCACGCGCTTGAGCAGCATCTTCTCGGCGCCCTGCCGGCGATCCTCGCCGGTCTGTCCGAACACCGGCACCGGCTCGGTCGCGGGTTCGGTCCCGAGCGCGTCGGCGAGGGCGCGCGTCTGGGTCATTTTGCGGGCGGCCGCAGCGGCGGCGACCAGCGCCTGCGAAAGGCCGTACTCGACCGCCGAGTGTAGCTCCATCGCCTCGATTTCGGCGGCGTTCGCCGCGAGTGCTGCCGGATCGCCCCCGACCAGCCGCTCAGCGACCGGACCCTCGACGGTTTCGACGTGTTCGCGGGCGCGAAAGACCGGATCGCGATCGCCCGCGGCGGCGTACTGCACCGCGGCGCAGTCACCTCGGAGAACCCGACCGTCGCTCAGCCGCAGGTCGACCAACAGCGCCTCGCCGGGCTCGCGGATCCGGTCGAACCCTGGGGTCCGGGGCTCAGCGTCGTAGGCGAAACCGTCCGAGTCCGCGCCGGCAGTGATCGCGGCCTGGTCGTCGGCGAAAAACGCCGCTGTGCCGGGCGTCGCCGTGAGGGTCTCGATGTACATCAGTCGTCCCCCGGACGGCCGACGAGCCGGCCGTCGCTGATCGCCGAGACATCGTCTGCGACCATTCGGAAGGAGGGGCTCCGGTCCTCAGTCGCGGCCCGATCCTCGAGCCGTGCTCGGTGGATCTCTTTTGTCTCTTCGTCGACAGCGAGGTCGCCGAACTTCAGCAGGCGGACCCGGCCGTCATCGTCTCTGGCCGGCAACGCATCCCCCGCGGCGGCCTCGCTGGGCGGGAAGGGCACGTCGAGCAGTCCCCGCTCGAAAGCCCGGACGACGCCGCATGCGACGTCGCCGTCGCCGGCCTCGAAGACCGCCTCAAGCAGCGATCGGACCGACCGCTCGATCAGCTCCTGCTCGCGGTCGACGCCCTCGAGGTCGATCGACTGTTCGGCGAGCATCTGGAGCACCTGATCAGTGGTGCGGAGTCCGGTGGCGTTTGCCTCCGCGGTTGGCACGCCCCGGGCCTCCTGTGGAGATTTGGTGATGATCTTGTCAGGCTCGACGATCGCCGCGGTGGCGCTACCGAGCGCGATCACGCCGCTGGCCCGGGCCTCGTCTCTGGGGAACCCGCCCATCCACTGGTGGAAGACCGTCGTGACCGTCACCGCGTCGGGCAGGTACTCCGGACCGAGTCGCTCCATCGCGCGGATCGCGGCCACGTCCTGGACGATGTTTCCCACCTGTCCGTACCCGAGGGTGACGCTGCGCACGCCCTGGGTGGCCGCGAGCAGCCCCTCGACGATGCAGATCGCGATCGCGATCGAGGGAGGAACGAGCGTCCCGGTCAGCGGGCCGAACGGCTCCCGGTTGATCCGCACGCCCCGCTCGGTGTAGGCGCCACACAGCCGGTCGACGTACTGCCAGTACTCGATCGTCTCGGCCAGCTCGTACTTACTCGTGTATGGCAGGTTGTACGTGATCGGCCCGCCCTCGAAGCTCTGGAACCCGCCGGCAAGCGTGACCGCCGCCAGCAGGCGCGCGTCGGGCGTACCGTGTCGCACCTGGACGGGGGCGTCGACGGCTTCGATCAGGCTGCGACAGCCCTCCACGCCGTGGTTCACCGCCGGGAACCCGTTGAGTTCGCTCTCGCCGGTCTCGCGGGACTGCTCGAGCCCCGCCTGTGCCTTCTCGTACTCGTTGTCCCGGGTGTAGGAGTCGATCGTCGTCGGTAGCAGGTCCGCGCCGCCTTCCTCAGTGAGCGTTCGTAGCAGCTCGATCTGTTCTTCGAGTCGGGCCACGCCCGCCCGCGGCTGGGTCAAGACTCCGTCGGCGCCCTCAAGCACGTCCGCGAACTGCTTGTGTGCGGGCAGGGACTCGTGAAAGGCGACCGCGTCCTCGAAGTCGACTCGAGCCTCGTCGGGAGCATCCGTCCACACCCGCTCGTCGAGCCGGTCGAGCTCGGCGTCGGTGAGCCGTCGATCCTCGACCATCGGACTACGACCGGGCCCGGGCGAGCTGGCTCGCCGACTCGTCGATTCCGAACTCCGCCCGGAGCGCCTCGACGACGTCCTCGAAGTCGGCGTCGGCGCTGAACACGCCGTCGAAGCCCATCTCGCGGAACCGCCGGCGGACCTCCTCGAACTCGCTCTGTCCGACCGCGAGGTTGCCCCCGATGTAGGTCGTCGGGTCGGCTCCCCGCTCGGCGAACGCCTCGTGCAGTCCCTCACAGTCCTGCTCGGCGTGGCCGTACAGCGAGGAGACCAACACGGCGCTCGCGTCCGTCTCGACTGCCGCCTCGGCGAAGGCCTCCTTTGGCGTCTGGGCGCCGAGGTTGCGCACCTCGAACCCCGCCTCCTTCAGCGCGTGTTCTAACAGCGTGATCCCGACGACGTGTGCGTCCGATCCGATCGTGCCGACGACGACGGAGGTCCCAGACATCTGCTTGTTAGATTTGGTCTTCCGTCTCGGTTATAATAGTGTCGAAAAACCTATCGACACTCGTCGTAATACACTGGAGCGGGCGTCCGTCCGAGCGGGGGGCGTTGGGAAACATCAACGCGTGTCTATAGCACCCGATCTATAATAAAAGTTAATGATCAATCGTGGGATCGACTCCCACACGACCGCCGCGCCGGGTCAAGACAGGGATCGGTCAACTTTCGGGCGCCGGGGACGTACTGCTCAGTATGGCACAGGACGACGATCCGCTCGCGGAGCTCGAACAGTTCGTCGACCAGTTTCTCGCGGCCGACGAGGCGGAGCCGCCGGTGGATCTCTACGACGCGGGCGAGACGCTTATCGTCGCGGTCGACCTTCCGGGGCGGTCCGCCGAGGGGATCGACATTTCTCTGGTCGAGGACCGCACTCTTCGGATCGTCGCCGACGGGCCGACGGACCCCGACGGTCGCCGGGTGCGTGGGGAGCGCACCCACCGGTCGCTGGATCGCAGCCTGACCCTGCCCGCCGCCGTCGACCCTGCCGAGGCGACCGCCCGATATGAGCGGGGCGTGCTCACCGTCAAGCTCGCGAAACGCTCCGGCGACGACGAGGGGACGGAGATCGCGATCGAGTAACCGTCTGAGAAGAGTTTTGTCGGCGGGCGGCGAACCTGTCTGGTAGATGTCGGTCTCGCTCCAGACCACCGTCGTCGCGGTCGCCTACGTCGCCGGATTCGCGCTCACGGGACTCATCGCGACCGCCGCGGCGGTCCGGGCCAGCCGAATCGACGACGGTGAGGTCCGGACGGGACTCGTCTGGCTGCTGGCGACCACCGGAGTCTGGAGTCTGCTCCAGGCGCTGTTTTTCGTTGCTCCCGATCCGCTCCGAGAGCCAATCTACACCCTCGGGCTGGTCCTCGGGTTCGCGGCCGTCGGAGCCTGGCTGTACTTCGCCTCGGCGTACACGAACCGGTCGTACCACCGGAATCCGAGCGTGCGGCGGGTCGGCGTGGCCCTGTTTCTGGTGGTCACGGCCGCGAAGATCACCAACCCGATCCACCGGCTGTATTTTACCGTCGGCGAGGAGATGACCCCGTTTACCCACATGGCGATCGAGCTCGGCCCGCTTCACTGGATCGTCACCGGTATCTCTTACTCGTTGGCGGCAACGGCGGTGTTCGCACTGTTCGATATGTACGTCCGGGCGGGCTACGACGTGCGGCCGCTGGGTCTGTTGACCGCCGTCGTCGGGCTCCCGGCGGGACTCGACGTTCTCAGCGCGACGGTCCCCGGGATCGTCAGCGTGAGTTACGCGCCCATCGGCGTCGCGGCGTTTGCGGTGACCGCGCTGTACGTCTACGAGCAGCGGTTCCTGGCGGCCCCCAAAACCGACGGGGAAGCAGTTGTGTTCCTCGACGGGGACGGGCAGGTCAGAGACTACACGGTCCCGGCCGAGCGGCTCTTTCCCGGGATCGCCAGCGCCCGCGGGACGGCGCTCGTAGACGTTCTCCCGCGGGTCGCAGCTGCCACCGACGACGACGAGCCGATCGTCGAGCGCCGCGTCGACGGGGAGGACCGTTATTACCTGGTCTCGGAGACCAGCGTTCAACTCGGCGAGTCCGGCGGGCGCGCGCTCGTATTCTCGGACGTGACGAGCACCGAGCGCCGGCGACGGGAGCTCTCCCGGCACAACGAACAGCTCGAGGAGCTCGCGAGCGCGCTCGCTCACGAGTTCCGCAACCTGATCCAGATCATCGACTGGCGGCTGGCGATGGCCGCCGACCGGACCGACTCGGGGACAGTGGCGTCCGATTCGATCGACGCCGCGACGGAGGCGAACGAACGGATCGCCGATCGGGTGGACGATTTCACGACGCTCGCACAGTACGGACAGACCGTCGACCGGCTCGAGTCCGTCGAGCTCCGGGAGGCCGTCACCGACGCCTGGTGGATCGCGGACACGGGCGAGGTCGAGCTCGAGATCGCCGACGACGCCACGCTCGAGGCAGATCCCGGGCGGCTGCGGGAGCTACTACTCAACGCCTTTGTCTTCGCCTGCCGGAATGACGCCGGCACCGTGAAGTCCGGCATGAAGCTTCCGAACGCCCGGGCGTTCGCCCGAGTCCACGGCTGGTCGGTCCGGATCGACTCGGACTACCAGGAGGGGGTTCGGCTCGTCGTCTCCGGCGTCCGGATCCGCTCGGAGAACTCTCCCAGGCTGCACGGCGGGTGAGTCCGTCGCGCCCGTCCGCTCGGCCCACATATGACCGTCGACGGTCGGTGGCGCCGAGCGCCCGTCTTCGGGACGCACCGACCCGGCTTCAGGTTCGGATCCGCGGACCGTCGTCGCCGAGCAGCGCGCTCGCCGCGCCGGCTCCGAGTGCGTACGCGACCGACCGGGCGCCGGCGCCGAGCCGGTCGGTGACCCCGCGCTGCGGTTCGAAGGTCTCGACCCGGAGCTCATCGACGCCGAGCCGGTCCGCGAGCCGGGCTTCCATCGCCGGCCGCGGGCCGCAGGCGTCGACCAGTCCGTTCTCGGCGGCTTCCTCGCCGATGTACACTCGGGCCTCGGTGTCCCGGACGAACGCCTCCTCGAGCTCTCTGCGATCCTCGAGCTCGCGCCACGGCGAGGGCGAATCCTTGTACTCGCCGGCGACGAACCGCCGGTACTCGAGGCCGGCCTTCTCGGCCAGACCGGTCCGGCCGAGCTGCGTGCCGTTGACACCGATGCTCCCGACGAGGCTGGTCTCCCGGGCGTGAAACTCGTCGCAACCGCTCGCGATCCAGTAGCCGCCGCTGGCGGCGATGTCCTCGGCGTAGGCGACCGTCGGCCCGTCGAACTCCGCTGCAGCCCGGCGAATATCCTCGCTCGGGACGACCTCGCCGCCGGGCGTGTTGAGCTTCACGATCAGCCCCTGTGCGCTGTCGTCGGCGTCGGCCCGCTCGATCTGCTCGACGATCTCGTCGGCCGAGGCGCCGCCGGATCCCGGGAGCGGGCCGGCAGCACCGTCGCGGGTGATCACGTCCCCGACCTCGACCTCCGCGACGTTGTAGGCCGGGAACAGGTCCGTCGCGAACCGGCCGGCGAGTCCAACGCCGGCGGCCCCGACCGCCGCGACGACGACCGCATCCAGCGTGCTCAGCTCGGTAAAGGCTGGCACCCCCCAGACCACCCCGATTCCGACGCCGACCGCGAGGCCGGTCCCGATCAGTACGACCGCGAGTCTGCCGAGCGAACGCACATTCGACATACATTCTGTGTGCCGTCGGGAACTGAAAACCCTTGGCACGGGCTCGGAGCCCGGCGGTAACGGGACCGTCAGATCCCCCAAACTGCTAAGTCCCCATGGGACCGTATTTTGATCGATGGTTCAGATCGACGATTCGCTTAAGAGTCTGTTTACCGCGACGGTCGAGGAGCGGGACGGTCGGTTCGTCGTCGAGCTCCCGGATAGAGAGGTCGATCACGGGGTGGTTCAGCCGGGGGGAACCTACCGCGTCGCAGTGTTACCAAGCGGGGCCGAGGCGACCGACGAGACGCCGACTGCCGACGGTCCGCCGGCGCCGCCGGTCGACGAGGGGGAGGTCAGGGAGGTTACTGTCGAGTCGCTGGGCGACCAGGGGGACGGCATCGCGAAAGTCGAGCGCGGGTACGTCGTGATCGTCCCCGGGACCCGCCCCGGCGACGAGCCCACCGTCCGGATCGAGGACGTCCGCGAGAACGTCGCCTTCGCGAGCATAGTCGAGGACGCGGCCTGACCGCCGGCCGTCGGTTTCACGCCCGTGGGCCACCTCGACCGCCCTCGAGCACAAACGTATTTGTCTTTCCGCCGCCTGAATCGGGTGATGGGAGACGAGCCGGCCGAGCGAGCCGCCGTGCTCCGGAGCAAGCGCGAGGCGACCCAGTACCAGATCCTGGTCCAGATCGCCCAACACCAGCCGGCAGTCAGCCAGCGGGAGATCGCCAACGCCGTCGGCGTCACCCCGCAGGCGGTGAGCAACCACCTCGGCGAGTTGATCGAGAGCAGGTTCGTCGAGGCCGAGGGACGCGGCCGATACAAGACGACAAAGGAGGGCGTCGACTGGCTCATCACCCGGACCGACGGGCTGGAGGCGTACGTCGATCACGTGGCCGGCGAGGTCATCGAACAGATCGAGGTCGAGAGCGCGATCGCCGCCGCCCCGATCGAGGAGGGCGACCGCGTCGCGATGCGGATGCGGGCGGGCTATCTCCGCGCGGACCCCGACGACTCCGAGGGGGCAACGGCAGTCGCGGTCACCGACGCCGCGGCCGGCCAGGATGTCGGGATCACCGACTTCGAGGGGCTGGTCGAGCTCGATCCCGGCACCGTCACCGTCGGCTCGGTCCCGGTGATTCGCAACGGCGGCAGCGGCGCCACCGATCCGACGACGGTCGCCGCCGGCGCAGAGTCGGCGGCCCTGGTGGCGGTTACCGGGGTCGAGGCCGTCGCCGCCGCTCGCCGAGCCGACCTCGATCCCGACATCCGGTTCGGGACGATCGAGGCCGTCGCCGAGGCCGCGACCCGCGGGCTGGACGTGTTCGCGCTCGTGGTCGCCGACCGGCTCTCGGCACAGACGGATCTTCTCCGCGAGCGCGAGATCGACCACGAGGTCCTCGATCTAGCCGCGTGAGACAACTGCGTCTTCGGTAGCGAAAGTGTATTTGTCCTCGCGACGCAGATTTGGGCAATGACACCAGCGCGAACCGGGAGGACGAGTCGGTGAGCCCGGTCGCCGGGTCCACCGTTCCCCCAGCCGTAGGGGCGCTCGCGGTCGCGGTCGCTCTCGAGGCCGCACTCGGAGAGCCCCCCGAGCGGCTCCACCCGGTCGCGCGTTTCGGCGCGGCGGTGACCCCGTTCGATCGGGACTGGCAACGCCCCCGAGCGGTCGGAGTGGTCGTGGCACTCTGTGCTCCGCTCGGGTTCGCGGCGGTCTACGCCGTCCCCGTGGCGCTCGCTCCGGGGGCGGTTGGGGTCGCGCTCGCGGGCGGCCTGCTGTTTACCGCCGTCAGCCTGCGGATGCTACTCGGGGTCGCCGAGGAGACTCTCGTCGCCATCGAAAGCGACGGGGACGATCCGACCCGACCGATCCGCGCGCTCGTCGGGCGGGACACGGACGGGCTGTCGGCGGGCGAGCTTCGGAGCGGCGTCGTCGAGAGCCTCGCCGAGAACCTCTCGGACGGACTCGTGGCGCCGCTCGCCGCCTTCGTCGCCGGGGCGGCGATCTCGGTTCCGGTCGCGGTCGGAGCGGCGGCGTGGGTCAAGGGTGTCAACACGCTCGATTCGATGTTCGGGTACCGGGAGAAGCCGCTGGGGTGGGCGAGCGCCCGTCTAGACGACGCCGTGATGTACGTGCCCGCGCGACTCACGGCCGGGCTGATCGCCGCCACGGCCCAGACGCCGTCCGTGCTGATCGCGGCCGGCCGCTGGGCGCGTGCCCCGGCCTCCCCGAACGCGGGCTGGCCGATGGCGACGCTCGCCGGGGCGCTGGGCGTGCAGCTCCGCAAGCCCGATCGGTACGCCCTCAACCCGGCCTCGGAGCTGCCGACCGACGACCACGCCCGTCGCGGCCTCCAGGTCGTGCGGGCGGCCGGCGTGCTGGCAATCGCCGCCGCCGGCGTCTGTGTCTGGCTCGCCGCCGGACTCTGGGAGGCGATACCGTGGTGGTGACGGCGCTCCGGGGTGCGCTGGGCTTTTTTTCTCGACTCCCGGTCGGCACCGACGAGCGCGCCTGGGACGCGTTCCGAGCGAGGCCGCTCGTCTTTCCGGTGGCGGGCGCACTCGTCGGGGGACTGGTGGCGCTCCCGCTCGCGCTGCCGGTTCCGGCGCCGACAGCCGCGTTCGGGTTCGTCGCGTGGCTGTATCTCGTCACCGGGATCGCTCACCTCGACGGCCTCGCAGACGTGGGCGACGCGCTGGTCGTCCACGGCGGGCCCGACGACCGCGCCGCCGTGATGAAAGACACTGCGGTCGGCGTCGGCGGTGCGCTCGCCGTGGGCCTCGCCGTGGTGGGGCTGGGGCTGGCCGGGCTCTCGCTGGCGGAGTTACCGCTCGCGGCGCTGGGGCTGGTCGTCGCCACAGAGGTCGGTGCGAAGGCCGGTATCGGCGTCCTCGCGGGGCTCGGGACCGCGCGCCACGACGGGCTCGGCGCCCGGGTGACCGAGGGATCGGGTCGGCTCGCGGCCGTCGGCTCTGTCGCGATAGCCGCGCCGGCGGCCGCGTTCACCTGGCCGCACCCAGCCGCTGCGGTGGGACTGGTGGCGGCGCTCGCGACCGCCGGAGGCACGCTCGCGCTCGCCCGTCGACTGTTGGGGGGCGTGAGCGGCGACGTATTCGGTGCGAGCAACGAACTCGCCCGGCTGGCCGGGCTCCACGCGGGGGTGATCGCGTGCGATGGTCGATCGCGTGCTCGCCGCGCTCGAAGGCAGCGGGGTCGGAGAGATTCGAGCGGTGACCTCCCCCCAGGCCCCGGCGACCAGCGCGCACCTCCGCGAGCGGGGCGTCGAGCGTATCGCGGCGCCGGGAGAGGGCTACGTCGCCGACCTAACTTACGCCCTCGATCGGGTCTCGACGCCCGCCCTGACCGTCGCCGCCGACCTCCCGCTGCTCGACGCCGCGGCCGTCGATCGGGTGCTCAACGCGCGCCGGGGCTCGCTCGCCGTGTACGTCCCGGCGGCGCTAAAATCGGCCCTCGGCGTGAGCTACGACCGTTCGACCGAGCGCGACGGGCGGTCAGTCGTCCCGGCTGGGGTCAACGTCGTCGCCGACGACGCAGACGAGATCCGGATCTCCTACGACGCGCGGTACGCCGTCAACGTGAACCGGCGCGCGGACGCCGCGGTCGCCGAGCGACTCTTGGGGCGGACGGAGGACGAAGATGGATCCTGAGTCTGTCGACCGGATCGAGCGGGTCCCACACGGCGGCAGCGACGACCCGTCGGTGCTCGATTTCAGTGCGAACACGAACCCTCGGACCCCGGACGGGGTCGCGGAGGTTTACGACGCCGCGTTGGAGCGCGCCCAGCGCTACCCGGACGAACCCCGGGCGTTCCGTCGGGCCGCGGCCGCAGCCGTTGACTGCGACCCGGCCGCGGTCATCCCGACCGCCGGCGGGCTCGCTGCGATCCGGCTCGCGATCGCGACGACGGTGGCCGCCGGCGACTCGGTCCTGCTTCCGGTCCCGAGCTTCGGAGAGTACGCCCGCGAGGTGCGACTCCAGGGCGGAGAGCCGGTCTACCGTCCTCACGACGACCTGTTCGGTGCCGATCCGGAACCACACGCGATGGCGGTGGTCTGTCACCCGAACAATCCGACCGGCACCGCCTACGACGACGCCGCGCTGCGTTCGTTCGTCGGACGGTGTCGAGACGCCGGTACGGTCGTGCTCGTCGACGAGGCCTTTCTCGGGTTCACCGACCGACTCTCGCTCGCCGGCACCGACGGGGTCGTCGTGGCCCGGTCGCTGACGAAGCTGTTCGGGCTACCGGGGCTCCGGGCGGGATACGCGGTCGCGACCGGTGAACTCGGCGAGCGGCTCGCCGTTGCCGAGACCCGCCGGCGGGTGCAACGGGAACGCGAGCGCGTCGCCGCCGCACTCGATCAGCGCGAGCGGATCGACGTCGCCCCCTCCGAGGCGCCGTACCTCCTGCTCAAGCTCGAGAACCCCGACGGCCTGCTCGCGACCGCGGAGTCTGCCGGGCTCGCGCTCCGGGACGCCCGTACGTTCCGGGGGCTCGACAGCCACGTCCGGGTGGCGATCCGGCTGCCCGAGGAAAACGACCGACTGCTCGGGGTGCTCGCCGGTGGCTGATCGACTGTTCACCGCGAGCGTCCGCGACGGCGTGCTCCGGCTCGACCGCCCCGATACGGAGTGGCTCTCGACCGGATGGAACGGGGGCCCCGAGCGGGCTCCGACCGCGTACAACGTCTCGGTTCCGGAGGGCTGGCCGGAGGTCGACCTCGGAGCCTACGCCGCACAGCGGCGCGACCGGGCCGGGTTCGACCGTCCCGGCCCGACGCTGTTTACCGGCGTCTCGCTCGATCACCTGCGCGGCGCCCGGTGCGGTCCTGTCGAGGTCTACGCCACCGCCGGGCTGTCGAATCCCGCCGCCCTGCCGGTACCGGCACCCGATGTGTCGCCGGGTGACGACTCCCCGCCCCGGGACGACGACCGCGGGCCCGCCGGGACGGTCAACGTGTTCGTCGGGACGGCGCGAAACCTCGCCGGCGGCGCGCTCGCGAATCTCGTCGCGGTCGCGGCCGAGGTGAAGGCCGCGACGCTGCTCTCGGAGGCCGGCGTTCCCGGCACGACGACCGACGCGATCGTCGTCGGACACGACCCGACCGGGGAGTCGGTGCAGTTTACCGGATCGGCGACGCCGGTCGGGGCGGCGGCCCGGGCGTGTGTCAGGGAGGCGGTCCTGGCAAGCCTGCGCTCGCGGTACCCCAATCGCGAGTACCCCGAGACGGTCGCCGCGGCCGACCACGGGGTCAGTACCGACCGGCGAGCGGCGGTGTTTCGACCGTGAACGGCGTCGTGCTCGCCGCCCCCGAGTCCGGCGCCGGCAAGACCGTCGCAACACTCGCCGTCGTCCGGGCTCTTCAGGCGACGGGTCGGTCGGTCGCCCCGGCGAAGGTCGGTCCCGACTTCATCGACCCGAGCCACCACGCCGTCGTCGCCGACCGCCCCTCGCGGACGCTCGACCCGTGGCTCGAGGGTGAGGCCGGACTCCGGCGCACCTACCACCGCGACGAGGGCGATCTTCGCGTGATCGAGGGGATGATGGGGCTGTACGACGGCGACCGCGTGAGCACCGCGGGGGTCGCCGAGCGCCTCGGTCTTCCGGTGGTGTTGGTCGTCGACGGGAGCGCCAGCGCGGCCAGCGTCGCGGCGACGGCCCACGGATTCGACCGCTACGCCGAGCGCGCCGGGCGCGCGATCGATGTCGCCGGGGTAATCGCGACCAGGACTCGTGGGGGCGCCCACGAGCGGGCGATCCGCGAGGCACTCCCCGAGGAGCTCACCTACTGCGGTCGGATCCCGCCGGCGGAGGGACTCGCCGTTCCGGACAGACACCTCGGGCTCCACGGCGGCGAGGAGGCCCCCGTCGAGGATTCCGCGCTCGAGGCGGCCGCGACCCCCCTCCGCCCCGAGCGGATCGCGGCGCTCGCGGCCGTTCCTCCCGATCCGCCGCCGACCCGACCCGCGCCGCCGACCGGAGTGACCGTCGCGGTGGCCCGGGACGACGCCTTCCAGTTCGTGTATCCGAGCGTGCGCGACCGCCTCGCCCGGCGGGCAGATGTTGTCACGTTCGCCCCGACCGCCGGCGATACGCTTCCGGTCTGCGATCTCGTCTACCTGCCCGGGGGCTACCCCGAACGCCAAGCGGCTGCGCTCGCCGGGAGTGCTGCGATGGCGACGCTCGCGGACCGCGCGAGCGAGGGCCTCCCCGTGGTGGCCGAATGCGGCGGGCTGATGGCACTCGCTGAGACCCTGACCGTCGACGGGGAGACCTACGAGATGGCCGGCGTGCTCCCCTGTTCGGTCCGGCTCCGGGAGCGGTACCAGGCGCTCGGTCACGTCGAACTCCGCGCCACCCGCCAGAGCCTCGTCGCAGCCTCCGGCGACCGACTCCGGGGCCAGGAGTTTCACTACTCGACGGCCAGTCCCGCCCGCGACGCGACATTTGCCTTCGCGGTCGAGCGCGGCCGGGGAATCGACGGCGACCGCGATGGGCTGACCGAATACCGGACGCTCGGAACCTACACGCATTTCCACGCCGAGAGCGGCGTGTTCGATACGGCACTCGAGACGATCACCGATGACTGAAACACCACAGGACCCCGTACCGCCCCGCGAGATCCCCCCCGGCGCGCCCGAGGAGTTCGGGCTCGTCCAGGCCTGGTGGG
>PXQL01000084.1:0-6185 GCA_003021335.1 Halobacteriales archaeon QH_10_67_13 | reverse complement strand
TCCACATGCTCCAGTTCATGAAAGGCGGCGCGGCGAGCGTCGAGGATGTCCGCGGCGAGTACAACGCGATCGCGGCCACGCCGGGCTTTAGCTACGAGAACCTCGGCCACTACGGGTGGCACCGGCCCGACGCCGACGAGATCGACCACGCCCGGCAGGCCCGGGCCGGACTGGACCGGGCCCAGGAGCTCGTTGCCGCCGACCCGACCGGGACGATCCAGCCGGAGACGCCCCCGGAGGAGGGCTGTCACATGCTGATCTTAGACGAGATCCTGTACGCGGCCAACCGCGAGCTGATCGAGCCGGCGGCGGTCACCGAGTTGATCACTGATAAATCGCCCGGGCTGGAACTCGTGCTCACCGGCGGACACGAGGAGCCGACCTACGTCCTCGAGCAGGCCGATCTGGTCACCAACGTCCGCAAACAACAACACCCGATCGAGGATGGACAGGCCGCGCGGAAAGGCACCGAGTACTAACTATCCTCGGCGCCGCAAGGTCCATTTTTTCCGGAGCACTACTCGGAGTCGATGGAAACCGTCCTCGCTTTTCGGGTCGGAGACGCGTACCTGTTCGACAGGTACTTCGAGCGAGAGTATCTGTTCGAGGCGCTTGCGGAGTACTACGACGAGGAGGAGTATCGCTTCGAGGTTCCCGTCGAGGAGTTCGAGCCGATCGAGGAGCGTCTCGCCGCCGCCGGGATCAACCTTGCCCCGGTCGAGGACCCGGAGCCGTACTGCGTGGTCACCGGAAAGTACGATGAACACGCCGACATCCTCGGGGACGCCGTCGCGTCCTGGACGCGCCGCGGACACCGGTTTTTTCTCCTCGGCACCGACCGGGCCGTCGCGGCGGCGCTCGACGACGGTGCGGAGCGGGTCTCCGAGACGGAGTTTGTCGCCGGGCTCTGAGCCGGTCGAGTTGGGAGGAAACTCGGACCGAGTTCGGAGAGGGTTCAACTCGGTGACTGTCCACGTGCTCAGTATGTCGAAAACACGCGACCGACGGACAGAGCTTGTCCGGGCAGCACCCGTCGGGCCCTGAGAGGAGTTACTGGGCCGCGTCGCGGGGACAGGTCGAGACGCCAAGCACCGAGTACAGCCCGCAACTTCCGGTCGCGGCCGTCCCGAGTGCCGCGATCGCTACGATACCAAGCACTAGCGATAGGATCGGCGGAGCCGAGAGGGACCTGGCGAGGATAGCAAGCGAGGCTACACCCGAGAGCGCTCCAAGAACGATTCGAACCAGTTTGTCAGTGGAACCGACATTTTGTTCCATAGCATATAGAGAGCCCGAGCCAACATAGGGTTTCCCCTACCTGGGCCGTAGGAACAGCCACAACTGCCTCGACAGGACTCGAGCGAACGGAGAGTTCCGGTGAACTACCCCGACCGACCGCACTCGGGGCTCCCCGGCGCTTGCTTGTTGCGGTCTGAGCTTCCTGGTTCTGCGTCGGAGCGTGTCCCCGACGTGGGCACAGTGGGCCCAGACTCCCCAGGCGGCTTCCCTTCACGTGTGGGTCGGAGTGTCTCACTCCGACCTATTAGACACTCGGCCACAACCGACGGTGCGCGCTTCTGTCGCGGTTGAACACCGCCGGGGGCGTGGCGAGCATCGTACTACTATATTCGACCGCCGGGGTACTAAACGATCGTTTCGGCCGCCAAGACGCGTCTGACGAGCGTCAGACGTTCGGGAAAATCTTAACACGCGTGGTGGTGAATCTAAGATAAACTATGGATTCGATCATCGACGAAGCAATCGAGGATGCGGAAGGCGAGCCCGATACGCAGGGCGAGGGCTCACAGTCCGCGGAGCCGACAGAGACCGCCAGTACGACCGGATCGACCGGCTCCGGATCGGGCACCGGAACGATGACAGACGAGGAGCTGTCGGCGGTCGTCGACGACCTCGAGACGAAAATCACCGTCGTGGGCTGTGGCGGCGCCGGCGGGAACACCGTCTCCCGGATGATGGAGGAAGGTATCCACGGCGCGAAACTGGTCGCGGCAAACACCGACGCCCAGCACCTCGCTGACGAGGTCGAGGCCGACACCAAGATCCTGATCGGCCGGGAGCTGACCGGCGGTCGCGGCGCCGGGTCGATCCCACAAATCGGCGAAGAGGCCGCCCAGGAGAACATCGACGACCTCCGCGTCGAGATCGAGGCAGGCCGCCCAGGACGCCGGCGCCCTGACGATCTCGATCGTGACGATCCCCTTCACCGCGGAGGGCGAGCGCCGGCGGGCAAACGCCGACGCCGGCCTCGAACGGCTGCGATCCGTCTCAGATACGGTGATCGTCGTTCCCAACGACCGACTGCTCGATTACGCCCCCTCGATGCCCCTGCAGGACGCGTTCAAGATCTGTGATCGGGTGTTGATGCGCTCGGTCAAGGGCATGACCGAGCTGATCACGAAACCCGGCCTCGTCAACGTCGACTTCGCCGACGTGCGGACGATCATGGAAAACGGCGGCGTCGCGATGATCGGCTTGGGTGAGTCCGACTCAGAGAACAAGGCCCAGGACTCGATCCGCTCCGCACTCAGGTCGCCGCTGCTCGACGTGGAGTTCGACGGCGCCAACTCGGCGCTCGTCAACGTCGTCGGCGGCCCCGGGATGGCCATCGAGGAGGCCGAGGGCGTCGTCGAGGAGATCTACGACCGGATCGACCCCGACGCCCGGATCATCTGGGGAGCATCCGTCAGCGAGGAGGCCGAGGGCCGGATGGAGACGATGATCGTCGTCACCGGCGTCGAAAGCCCGCAGATCTACGGCCAGGACGACGGTGCTCGCGCCAGCGCCGACAACGGCGAGATCGACTACGTCGAATAGACGCCGCTCGCTCGAATCCATTCTCATCCGACAGCGGGTAGATCGGACCACCGTACGGTCGTGACCGCCGAACAGAACGTATTGTTTGAAAACACGTTTAGTTTACACACTTGTGGAAAATATGAGAAACGTACCCATTCGAGAAGATTATAACAAGAGTTAATACACGATCGTCAGATTCAGTCATACGGATCGACGGCGGGTGGTCAGCCACGTGGGGGTGGCGACCGACGCTGGCGGTGGCGTCGATGTCAGCAGCGCGAGCCACGCACGAATGGTTGCGACCGACAGTCGTTGGTCCAGGTACACCAATGAAACGGCGCACACTTCTGGTCGGACTCGGCGCGGCGGCTGGCACCGGCGCGGTGCTCGGCTCCGGCGCCTTCTCGACGGCATCGGCACAGCGACAGGTTAGCATCACGGTCGCCGACGACGCGAACTCGTTTCTCTCGCTCGTTCCGGGCGAGGAGAACGGCTCGTTCACCGACGACACCGGCGACGCGTTAGCGATCGACATCAGTGGCGACGACGGTACGGGTGTAGGTGTCGACACGGTCTACACCTTTGACGACATCGTCCGGATCGGCAACAACGGACGAGAGACGAAGTTCGTCTGGACGAGCATCGGCAGCGCGGCCTTCGGCGACGATCAGCTGTACCTCTACACCGAGGACGCCGAAACGCCGCTCTCGGACGCGAACGCGGTCGAACTCGGCGTCGGAGAATCGCTCTCGGTGGGGTTGTACGTCGACACGACGGGACTCGAGACCGACGAGTACGCACCGACGCTAACGATCGAGGCGGCAGACGAGGCGCCGGACGCACCAAGCGATCCAGGTGGAGATCCACAGCCTCCGGAAGAAACGATCCCGTCGGTCCTGCTCGACTCCGTCAGCAGCCTCCTCGACGAGAACGAGGAGCCACTGACCGACGAGTCGATCACCCCGATCCGGGCCGAGTCGACGGCGTCGAACACCGATTCGGACGGCAACGGCGACGCGATCTCGTATCCGTCGGACGTCGACATCCCGGTCGTCGCGGTCGATGACGGTGTCGTCGGTATAACCGGACCGTTCGTAGCCACCGACACCGACTTCGCCACCTTCGGCAACGAGGAGTTCCTGCTGAACGTCTACGACGACCTGCTCGGCGGGTCGGGGACGGTGCTACACGACGAGGGTCACGGGCAGTTCTACACGCTCGCACCGAACGGCGGCGACGACTTCCAGGCGTTCGCCGACTACGTCGAGGACAACGGCTACACCTACGAGGCAACCGAGGACATCGAGAGCGATCTCCCCGGGGCCGACGCCGCCGTCATCACCTCACCGTCGGAGGCGTTCACCGACAGCGAACTCTCGGCGCTGTCTGACTTCGTCGACGACGGCGGCGCGGTCTTCCTGCACGACCAGTCCGACTTCAACGACTTCGACACGACGGACAACCACAACGAGATCGCTGACGAACTCGGCGTCGGCTTCCGGTTCAACGACGATCAGGTAGTGGACGACGAGAACAACACCGGCGCACGGTTCGTTCCAGCGACGGAGAACTTCAACGAGACGGGATTCCCCGATTTTTTTCTGAACCGTGACGGGCTCGGCTTCGAAATAGACCCCTCGGAGACCTATGAGGTCGACATTACCGAGGTCACCGACGGCGACACGGTGAATGTCGAGTTCGAGGACGGGACCGTCGACACGGTTCGGATCGTCGGTATCGACACTCCGGAAACGGGGGATACCGAGGAACGTCTCGAAGAGTACGAGGGCATCGACGACGCCCCGGCGCTGAAGGACAAGGCCGACGCGGCGGCCGACTACGCGGTCGATAAGCTCAGCGGCGAGACGGTCACGCTCTTGTTTGACGAGGGCGAGGGCCTGCGCGGGGACTTCGGGCGCCTGCTTGGCTTTCTCGAACTGCCTGACGGGACCGTCTACAACGCGCAGGTGATCGCGGACGGCTGGGCCCGCGTGTACGACTCCGGGCTCGGCCGACACGACGAGTACTGGGACCTCGAACAGGACGCGCGGGCGAACGGCGACGGGATCTGGGAGATCTCTGATCAAGCAGGGACGCCCGAAATGCGCGACGACCCCGTCGATGAGCTGTTCTTCCCCGAACCGGTCGAAGTAACCGGCGGCGAACAACCTGTCCTCTCGGAGAACGGCGAGCCACTCGTCGCGCTCGACAGTGATGCGAACGTCGCCGCGGTCGGCGGCCCGCTCATCGAGGAGTCATTCGAGAGCGCGGAAGATGGGCCCGGAATCGACCAGTTCGGCGTCTTCCCGTTCCTGACCAACGTCATCGACTACGTTGGTGAGGCCACTGGCCCGGTGATCGTCGACGGCGGGCACGGCCAGTTCGCGGCCGACTTCGCCGTCTCGGCGGAGGACACCGCGTACTACCTGCGATACCTCGAGGGACAGGCCCCCGGCGACGAGGAGTTCATCGACCTCGAGGGTGTTGTCAATCTGGCGACCGACCCCGGACCGGACCTGCTCGACAGCAACGGCGATCCGGTGGCCCGTGCGGTGATCGTCTCGACGCCAACACAGGAGCTGAGTTCGGACGAGCGGACTGCGGTCGCCGACTTCGCCGAGGCCGGCGGCGCGGCCGTCCTGATCGGCACCGCCGCCGACATCGACGCGCTCGGTAACTTTGATCCGCTGCTGACCGACCTGAACGCCGATGTCGGGTTCACCGAAGCGGCCGTGACCGACTCGACGAACAACCTGAACGGCGACCCTTCGGTCCCGACGACAGCAAACTTCGGGAGCGGCTTCGGCGGACTGTTCGCCCCGTTCACCGACGACACGTCGTCGGGCTCGCTGGCGCTCGCCGAAATCAACGCGGACGTGGAAGGTGGTGAACTGGAGAATCCACAGGAGAACGTCGTCTTCGAGAACGTCGGCGACGGGCCGCTGGATCTGACCGGCTACACCGTCTCCGACGGGACGAGCAAGGAGTACGGGTTCCCGGACGGGTTTACTCTCCAGCCCGGCGAGCAGGTCACGCTGTTCTCGGGGGCCGGCACGGACACCGACACCGAGCTGTACTGGGGACGGAACGGCAGTGCGGTCTGGAACAACAGCGGGGACACGGTCTTCGTGATCGACGGCGAGGGTACGACGGTGATCGAGGAGTCGTACTGAGATCGGACTGACCGTCGGGAGCGAACTCCCGCGGCCTTCGCGCTCCCGTCACGAGCTACCGACGAGCGTCCGGAGTCGATCGTGACTGGTCCGTCCCGGAAACACAGCCCATCCGTTCAAAAACTCCACGGCCCTACGAGGATTGTGTCGAGTTCGAGCACACACTTTTAGCGTCCGCGCGTCGGCCGGCTCCGG
>PXQL01000083.1 GCA_003021335.1 Halobacteriales archaeon QH_10_67_13 | reverse complement strand
ACGTCCGGGCGGGGATGGAACGGCTCGGAGCGGCTCGAAAAAGGTATAGGACGGCCTGGGCAAAGTGTGGGCATGCGCGAGTACAAGATGGGCCGCGGAAACTACCTCGACGAGCGCGTCGAGGATCTCGAGGGGCTCGTTGAGGAGTACTTCGGCCCGGTAACCGGGACCGAACGGTACAACGACAGCGAGCTGTACGTCATCGAGTCGCCTGACAACGCGGTATTCTCTCGGATTTCGGTCGGCGCCGTCGAGTACGATAGCAAGAAGGACACGCTGGCGCTCGACATCGAGGAGCGGCCGGCCGAGGAGGTCATCGCAAGCGGCGACGTTGCGGCCGCCGAAGAGGCCGTCGAGATAAAAAACGACTTCCTCAGGGAGGTCACAGGTCGGGACGCGAAGGCACGCCGCGACTCGATGAAACGCGACGTCGAGGACGAGGAGACTCCCGAAAACGTCTGATCAGCCGTCCAGCCGTTCACGGCTGATGGCTACGCCGCTGGGCGTGACGATCAGCTGATCGTCGTCTTTCTGGACGATGTCGCCACCGACCTCTTGAGCGACCTGCCGGAGCTCGTCGGTGATGTGTTCCATCGTCCGGTCGGAGGTTGTGTGGCGGGTGATGTCGGCGATCACGATATTACCGTCGTAGACGGCGTCTTTGATCGCGATGACGTCGGATTTCTCGCCCAGCTGTGCGATGCGAACCCGCGTGTTGGCGGCGACCTCGTCGGTGGCCAGGTCGTCGGCGGTCAGCTCCACGTAATCGGTGGGCTGTCGGGATCCGCCGCCCCCGAGGATCTTGCTCATCAGTCCCATGTCACAATAGGCGGCCGGCTGTTGTTTAGTCCTTACGTCAGACGCGACTCGCGGGCGATCAGGCCGAGAACTCGAACAGCTCGTCGCCGACGTGGTGCAACGACTCGACGACCCGGCCTTCCTCGCCGGTCAGCTCCGGGCCGTTGACGAGCGCCCGGCCGACGGCGAGGGCCTTCCCGTGGGTCTGTTCGGCGACCACGACCAGGTCGCCTGTGGCGATCTCCTCGTCGGCCGCGACGATCCCGGGACGCATGATATCGGCCCCGTTAGAGACAAACTCAATCGCGCCGGCGTCGACGGTGACGACCCGCCGCTCGGGGGGATAGGCGTTCGCGCCCGCAACGGTGAGAAAGGCCTCCCCGTCGAACTCCGCGACCAGCGGCTCGCCGTCGACCAGCACGACATCGCCGCCCTCGACGGTCTCGACGGACTCGAAGCGATCGCCGTCGAGGTCGATCCCCAGCTGCTCTGCGAGGCTCTCGCGGAGTTCCCCGATCGCGTCCGACCGGAGGTGATAGCGGGACTTTATTTCCATGTCCGATCGTCGGTCGGCTCGGACTATAAACGGCTCGTTCGCCCGGCATCTCCCACCAGTTAAGTAGCGCGGTCGTCTACTCTCGGCCAAGACAGTGGCAGACAGACAGGCCCCGCAGACGGCGTCGACCGACGGACAGGGCCGGCTCTCGGGGCTCAGGCCGCGGCTCTCCCGGACCGCCCGGGCGCTGGTCGGCTCCGAGATCGACGTGCCGGAGGACGATCCCCGGACACACGGCCGACTCGTCGAGTTCGCGGGCCTCGAAGGGAAAGAAGAGCGCGAGCGCTACTGGCTCGAAGCGCCCTACGCCTTCGTCTCGATCAACTACGACCCCGAAACGACCGAACACGTCTATCACGTCGTCGAGCCCGAGTTGACCGATCTGGAGGCGGAGCTGCTCGGCCGGCTGTACGAGGACATCCGGGGTCCGCTGTTGTACCGCGATGGCGTCGCCGAAGACCCTGAGCGGGCGCTACAGGAGGCGCTGTCGGACCTGCTCGAGGAGTACGGCGTCGAACTCGACGACGAGACGATCTTCCGGCTGTACTATTACCTCAACCGGTCGTTTCTGGGCTACGGGAAAATCGACCCGCTAATGAGAGACCCCCACATCGAGGACATCTCCTGTGATGGGCCCGGGCTGCCGATCTTTCTGTACCACGACGAGTACACCGACATCGAGACCAGCGTCACCTTCGAGGCCGACCGGCTGTCGGATTTCGTCAGCCGGCTCGCACAGCGCTCCGGCCGACACGTCTCGGTCTCGGATCCGGTGGTCTCGACGACCCTGCCCGACGGCTCCCGTGTCGAACTGGCCCTCGGGGAGGAGGTCACGCCGAAGGGGTCTGCCTTCACCATCCGGAAGTACGCAGAGGAGCCGTTCACGCCGATCGATCTCTTAGAGTACGGCACCGTCTCCGCGGAGATGCTCGCCTACACCTGGCTCGCGATCGAGCATAACAAATCCCTGCTGTTTGCCGGCGGGACCGCCGCGGGAAAGACGACCACGATGAACGCCGTCTCGATGTTCATCCCGCCCCGGTCAAAGGTGATCACGATCGAGGACACCCGCGAGCTGGCGCTGTATCACGACAACTGGTTGTCGGCGATGACCCGCGAGCGGGCCGGCGAGGACGACATCACGATGTACGATCTCCTGCGTTCCGCGCTGCGTCACCGGCCAGAGTACATTATCGTCGGCGAGGTCCGCGGCCAAGAGGCGATCACACTATTTCAGGCGATGAACACCGGCCACACGACCTTCTCGACGATGCACGCTGACTCGGTCCAGACGGTGATCAACCGGCTCGAAAACGAGCCGATCAACGTCCCGCGGCCGATGGTCTCCTCGCTGGATATGCTCTGGGTGCAGGTGCTGACCCGCTCTGAGGGCGAGCGGGTCCGCCGGGCCAAGACGCTGGCCGAGATCGAGGGTATCGACCAGCGGACCGGCGAGTTAGATTACTCGACGAGTTTCGCCTGGAACGCCCCCGAAGACACCTTCTCCCGGCGGGGCTCCGCGCTGCTTGAGGAGATCCAGGAAGAGCGCGGGTGGACCCGCTCGGAGCTGTTGACCGAACTCCGCAATCGGAAACGGTTTCTCGCCTACCTCCGGGCCGAAGAGGTCAGCGACTACCGCCGGTTCACCGCGATGGTCCGGAAATACTACGCGGATCCCGAGGAGGTCATCGAACGGGTCGACGCCGCCGGCGTCGAGACACCGGGCAAGCCCCGGGAGGTCTGACGTGCCCGAGGACACGCTCGGTCGAGACGGAGACCCGAGGCCGGCCCCCGGCGAGCTGGTCCGGCAGGGAGTCCGGGAAGAGAGACGAACGCTTCGATGACTCCCCTCTCGGTTCTGCCGCTCGTCGTGGTCGCGAGCGCGCTCGGGGCCTACGTCGGCGGGAAGCTCAGCCGGCGGATCGATCGGCGACTCGACCGGGTCGCGACGGCGCTGTTCGGCGACCTGATCGAGCGAGATACAGACCGGGAGTCCCGGATCCGGTCAGCCTACATCGAGGCGAGCTACCGCAGCTACGCGGCCAAGACGCTGTTGTTCGCGGCGCTCGCACTGGTCGCCGGCGCGGTCGCCGGCGCTTACCTGGTCCCTCGTCGATCGTCCTCGGTGGCGGCGCGCTCGTCGGGATCGCGGCCGGGACGATCGCCTACCTCGCCCGGTGGCGGCTCCCGGCCAGCGACGCCGTCGTCCGCCAGCGGGGGATCGACGAGGGACTGACCCGGACGACGGCGTTCATGTACGCGCTCTCCCGTGGCGGGATGGCGTTCCCACAGATCCTGGTCCTGCTGGCCGCCCAGCGGCGAGTCTATGGCGAGCCCGCGCGAGAGCTGAGCGTCGCCGCCCGGGAGATGGAGCTGTTCGGACGGGACATGGTCACCGCGCTCCGCCGGATGGCCGGGCGAACCCCGAGCGACCGGTTCAAGACCTTCGCCGAGAACCTCGCGAGTGTCCTCCAGAGCGGGAGCGATCTCCCGACGTTTCTCAACGCGCAGTACGAGCGGTTCCGCGACGAGGCCGAACAGCGCCAACAGGAGGTCCTCGAGCTGCTCGCGACGATCGCCGAGGCGTACGTGACCGTCTTCGTCGCCGGGATGCTCTTTTTTCTCACGATCCTGCTGGTGTTCGGGCTGACCGTCGCGGATACGCTGTTGTTCGTCCAGCTGCTCGTGTACGCGATCATCCCGCTTGCTAACGCCGGCTTCGCGATTTTCGTGGCACAACAACTCGACGCGCTCGGCATCGCCCGCCGGAGCGGGAGCGGCGTGCTCTCGACGCTCACGGCGGAGACACCGGCACCCGCAGAGCCGCCCGTCAAACGCCGGCGGGCCGACGGCGGCGTACTCGAAGGAGAGGGTAGAGGCGCCGAGAACCGACGGCTGCTGGCCTACCACGACCGGCTGGCGTGGGTCAAGCGGACGATCCGAAACCCGGGCCGGGCGCTGCTCCGGCAGCCGACCCGTGTGTTGTGGATTCTCGGGCCGATCGCGGCGCTCGGGCTGGCCGTGCGGCTGCCGTCGGCGCTCGCGGCCGATGGGATTACGGTGCGGGTGCTCGACGATCTACTCATCCAGTCGGCGCTGCTGGTCGTCGGCGGCTACGCGATCGTCAGATACCTGTACAAGCGCCGGATCACCCGGCTGGAGGGGGCCGCGCCGGAGCTGTTTGAGCGGCTGGCGAGTCTCAACGAGGCCGGGATGTCCGTCGTCCAGGGGTTCGACCGCGTGCGGGGCGGGAACCTCGGCGCCCTGAACTCCGAGGTCGATCGGATCTGGCGGGATATCGAGTACGGCGCGAACGTGGACGACGCCATGGTGCGGTTCGGCCGGCGGGTCCGGACGACCGCGATCACCCGGGTGGTGACGCTGGTCACGAACGCGATGCGGGCAAGCAGCGAGATCGGCCCGGTGTTGCGGATCGCGAGCAACCAAGCCCGCGCGGAGATCCGACTGCGCCGCCAGCGCCGCCAGGAGATGCTCACATACCTGATCGTCATCTACGTCGCCTTCGCGGTCTTTCTCGTGATTATCGTCGCGATCAACGAGATACTCGTCCCGAGTCTGCCCGAC
>PXQL01000078.1:3175-17152 GCA_003021335.1 Halobacteriales archaeon QH_10_67_13 | reverse complement strand
TGCTCACAACCCCCGAGATCAAGGAGTCGAACACGAGCGTCGTGCTCAACCCCGAGAAGGAACACGAGCAGTTCACGCTCGACGCTTAGCCGAGCGGCTCGAACCAGACGGCCGCGACCAGGCAGGCCAGAAAGACGTACGCGCCCCGGACCAGCAGCATCGTCGTGGTCTCGGCTCGCGCCTGTGCCGCGACTGCGGCGACGACCCCGAACGCGACCGACGCCGCGACCGCTGACGCCGGGAACGGCCCGACCGCCGTCCCGGCCGGCACGCCGAGGATCCCGGCGGCGAGCAGTCCGTAGGCCAGCTGCTGGGCCCGCACCGGCCCGAGCGCGACCAAGACGCTGTGTTTGTCGATCGACCGGTCGTACTCGTAGTCCTGCTCGTCGTCGATGATCTTTACCCCGGCGAGTGTCACCAGAAAGACCAGCCCGAACCCCAGCGCCCGCGGGGGGACCGCCGCCGCCTGCGCGTAGGTCCACCTCCGACGATCGCGAGTGCGACTCCGACCGGGTAGCCGAGCGTGGTCGTGACGGGATTGGTGTCGAGCTGCGGGGCGTGTAAATACCCGATCGCCCAGGTGGGCAGCGTGAGCAGGGCCGCTCCGGCGCCGACGAGCGCGTACCGACACCCTCGGCGGGTCAGCGGGTGGTCGTCGTCCTCACCCCGCCCGTAGAAGTCGACGTAGCCGTCCTTGACGTGGGCCGTGTACAGAGGCGAGCGCTCGCAGGTCGGCGCGAGGCCCCGCCGCGTGCCGGGCGATTGCCATGGTAAAGCTAGCGCCGCCGAGCGATTAACCCTTGTCCTCGGACCCGTCGGCCGGCCAAATCTTTATGTGCGTCTCACGTGTTATTTTCATCGATGACAATCGTGTCGCGCCACTCCGGCCGCCTCCCGGGAGGTTCCTCTCGATGAGCTCGCCCCCGAGCGATCGGCTGCTCGCCGAGTTCGACCGGTCGCTGCTTCGGACCAGCCGCCACACGCTCGACACGGAGTCGCCGCTTGTCCGGAGTGGGGTTCGGGGCCTGATCGGCGACGAGCCCCTTGAGCTGCCGGTGCCGCCGGTTGTCGAGGACGAGCAGGTCCACGTGTTACACGTCGACGACGACCCGCGGCTGGGCGAGCTCACGAGAGACCACTTCGAGCGGATTGACGACCAGTTCGAGGTCGTGACCGCGGCCAGTGCCGTCGGCGCGCTCGATCACCTTGACGACGAGCGGTTCGACTGTGTTGTCAGCGACTACGAGATGCCGAACACGAACGGGCTCGAACTGCTCGAGATCGTCCGCGAGCGGTACCCCGATCTGCCATTTATCTTGTTCACCGGAAAAGGCAGCGAGGCGATCGCGAGCGACGCCATCGCGGCCGGCGTGACCGACTACATGCAAAAGGAGCTGACGGCGGACCAGTACGAGGTGCTCGCAAACCGGGTACAAAACGCCGTCGAGCAGTACCGCACCCAGGAGCGGTTCTGGAACGCCCTGTCGTGGTACCGCCACCTCCTTGAGCAGGACATCGCGGGCGTGTTCATCCTCCAGGACGGCCGGTTCGCCTACGTCAACGACCGGCTCGCCGAGCTTTTCGGCCACCCGAAATGCCAGCTCGTCGGGAGCTCTCCGGAGGATGTCGCGGCGAGCACCAACGACTCCCTCGCCCGGCTCGCCGAGCTCGACTGACGGTGACCGTCGAGTGTCTCACCCAGGCCGTCGACGGCACCGAACGCCGCGTCACGGTGTACTGTGCCGCCGTCGAGTACGACTCGGCCTCGGGCTGTATCGGCCTGGCATGGCCGACTGACTCGTAGTCGACCCGCAGGCCACTCGGGAACACTTAATCTCGTTTCGGAGGCGCAATCTCTGGCCCCGAGTCGACAGTCAGCGGTGTTCGCGACCGCTCAAGACGTTCGTTCTCGTGTCAGCTCGAAGGTCGGTAACCGCGGCGCTGTCCGGGAGTAACACAACCCCGGAGGGTTTTAGCCGAGTCAGCAACAATAGGTGTTCGAATGAACGAGGCTGGTGTGTCGGCGTTCCGTCGGCGCGGGACCATCGGGATCGAGGAGGAGTATTTCATCGTCGACGGTACCGGCCGCCCGACCGCCGGGTTGCACGTCCACGTCGGCGTCGACGACCCGGACATGGCCGTCTGGGTCGCAAACGAGTGTCGCTGGCACGTCGGCCTGGTGCTCGCGCTGGCGGCGAACTCGCCCTACTGGAACGGGTTCGACACCGGCCTGGCTTCGGCGCGGGCGCTGATCTTCGAGGGACTGCCAAACACCGGCATTCCGACAGCATTTGACTCCTACGCCGATTTCGCGGCCTTCGAACGGCGGATGCTCGAGACCGACGCGATCGCCGACCGGGGAGAGCTCTGGTATGATGTCCGGCCCCACTCGAGACACGGCACCGTCGAGATCCGGGTACCCGACGCCCAGCACGACCCCGAACGGATCGCCGCGCTCGTCGAGTACGTCCACGCCACGGTATGTGATCTCTGTGAGCGCTACGAGGACGGCGAGCCGGCGAGCGACCGCCGCCGGGAGCTGCTCGATCAGAACAAGTGGCAGGCCCTCCGGCATGGCCACGAGGCTGCCCTGTTCGACCGCGGGCTCTCGGAGCGGGTCGGACTGGGCGAGCTCGTCGACCGGGAGGCCGACCGGCTCGGGGTCTCCGCGCTCCGCGAGCTGTACGACCGGGAGAGCGGCGCCGCCCGCCAGCGCCGGATCCGCGACGAGGACGGCCCCGGGGCGCTCCGAGAGTCGTTGCTGATCGAGCCCTGACCAGACTCTTGTGCGTGGCCCTGCAACAAACTGGTATGCCAGCACACAGCGTCCGGTTTCGCGACCCGGCGGGGGCGGTTAGAACCGGTCGGTGGGTCGACGGCGAGCCCGGCGCGGACGGGCGGATCGTCGCGGCAGGGCGGCCATACGATCCCGACGCCGACGGGGTGACGCTGCTCGCGCCCTGTGAGCCGACAAAGATCGTCTGCGTCGGGCGCAACTACGCCGATCACGCCGCCGAGCGCGACGCGTCGGTCCCCGACCGTCCTACGCTTTTCCTGAAACCGCCCTCGGCTGTAGCGAGTCACGGCGACGCGGTCCCGCTGTTGCCCGACGTGCAGACCGACTACGAGGCCGAACTCGCGGTCGTGATCGGCGAGCAGTCCCGGAACCTCTCGCCGGAGCAGGCCACCGACGCGATCGCCGGCTACACCTGCATGGTCGATCTCTCGAACCGCGACGACCAGGCCCGCGAGCAAAACTGGGTCCGCGGGAAGGCCTTCGACGGCGCCGCGCCGCTGGGCCCGGTGCTCGCCCCGCCGTCGTCGGTGCCAGCCGACGCGGCGATCGAGCTCCGCGTCGACGGCGACCGCAGACAGGCCGCCAGCCGGTCGGATCTCGTCTTTTCGGTCCCCGAGCTGCTCGTCGAGATCACCCGGTACTGCACCTTAGAGCCCGGGGACGTGGTCGCGACGGGCACGCCTGCCGGAGTCGGGCCGCTCTCGCCGGACGAGACGGTCGCGGTCACGATCGAGGGGGTCGGCACGCTCTGTCACACCGTCACGCGGCCGGCCTGATCGACCGCAGTCACTTTGTTCGCCCGGCACTCACCGTGGGTATGCACGTCGGAATCGTCGGCGCGGGGGCGGCCGGCGCCGCCGCGGCCTACACCGTCGACGCCGTTATGCCCGCCGCCGAGATCACGGTTCTTGAAAAGTCCGGCGGGGTCTGTGGCCGCGCGGCGGCCCGCAGGCGCGGCCCGATCACCTACGAGTACGGGACCAACTACCTGAAAGACGACGACGAGCGGGTCGCCGAGCTCGTGACCGAGGAGCTCCCCACGGAGGGACTCGTCGATATCGCGGAGCCGATCTACGTCTTCGACGCCGAGGGAACGGTCTCTAAGGGCCGGGGAGGGGATGCCCGCCGATGGACCTACCGCGATGGAATCACCCAGCTCGCCAAGCGGCTGTTCGACGGAACCGACGCGACCGTCCACCGCAACACCCGCGTCACGGAGCTGATCCGGACCGACGGCTGGCGCGTCGAGACCGCCGACGGCCGCGAACGGGGCCCTTTCGACGCGCTCGTGCTCACGCCGCCGGCGCCACAATCGGCGACCCTGCTCGAGGCGGCCGACTGGGCGGCGCCGCTACGCGAGGAGCTGGCGACCGCGGCCGCGGAGGTACCGTTCAGGACCATCTGGCTACGAGACCACGATTGATCGGCCCTACTACGCGCTTGTAAATCCCGGCAAGGACCACGATGTCGGGTGGATCGGGCGCGAGGAGTGCAAGCCCGGCCACGTTCCCGACGGCCAGTCGGTGCTGCTCGTTCAGGCCGCTCACGACTGGTCACGGGATAACGTAGAGGCCGCCCCCGAGACGGTCGCCGACGAGCTGGCGGCGATGACCGCCGATATCGTCGGTAAGGCCCACCTCGCCGACCCCGACTGGGTCGACACACAGCGCTGGCGGTACGCGCTCCCCGAGGGCGGCATCCCGGCCGGGCCGGTCGCCTCGGCCCGCGAGCACGACCTGTATCTTGCCGGGGACTGGGTCGCGGGTGAGGCGCGACTCCACGCCGCCGTCCGGAACGGGCTCGAAACCGGCGAACGTATCGCCCACCGCCGCTAATCGTCGAGCCCCGCGACGTCCGCGGCGGTCACCTCGCGGTCCTCTGGCAGCCGGTCAATACAGTCATAACAGAGGAAGTGCTCGGTCCCGTCGGCCAATTCGAGGGTCATCCCCTCGGTGGGCTCGAAGCTGAGCGTCCAGATGTCGGCGATCCCGCCCCCGATGTTGACCGCCTCGTTGCAGCCGTCACACCGTTCGGTCGCCATACTCCGAATGTGAGTTCGGCGGGCAACGGCCTTTCGGTCCCGGCACCGACTCGTCGACCGGGCTACCCGTCGGTGATCTGCTCGTACTGTGATAAGAGCGCCGTGATCGACTCGTCGCCCTCGAAGTTCACGCTTCCGTCGTACTCCTCGCGCTCGTCGTCGAAGCTGGCGTCGACCTCGCTGTTCTTTCGCTCGCGGCGCTCGTGTTCTTTCTCGTCGTAAGCGCCCATTGACATGGGTTGACACACAGAGCTTCGTCGCTGTAAAATATCAATCTAACGGCGGCGGCTGATGCCCCGTGGCGTTCGACGATATTTTGATTGTATTAGGATATCCTGGGCATATATCCACAGTTTTCTTTACCGACAAGTCATTTGTCCTGTTATGCGCGTTGCTCGGTTCGTCCGGTCGCTCGTGGCCCGCGTCGGAGCCGATCGGATTCGCCCCGAAGTTCCCCCGGTGACAATCACCGACCGGAACGGACGGGAGCTGTTCGTTCGGTCGTACTGGCGAAGATGTACGACGCGTTCGACCCCGAACACCGGGCCCAGGGAACCCCGCCTGTCGATCCGACCGCAGTCAGGCGGTGGCTCCGAGACATCTTGGACGGCGTGAACGTCCTCGCCGTCCACGACGACCGGATCGTCGGACACGTCAGTTTCGTCCCCGACGGCACCGGTCGCCACGAGCTTGCCGTGTTCGTCCACCAGGAGTACCACGGCGCGGGGATCGGGACGCGGCTTCTCGCGGCGGGACTCGGACGGGCCCGGGAGGCCGGCGTTGAGTACGTCTGGCTCTCGGTCCGGGCCGATCGGCCCCGCCTCCAGCGGTTCTACGGGCGGGCCGGGTTCAGTACGGTCAACGCGATGGGTATGTCCCACCGAATGTCTCGGTATCTCTGACCGGCCGGCTCGGTCAGTCGGCCAGCAGCTCCTCCGCGAGCGTCGGCACGAACGTGCCGATGTCGGTGACCATCCCGACGGCCTGTGCGCTGCCCCGATCGACGAGCTGAGTGACCGTCGCCGGGTCGATGTCGACACAGATCGTCCGGGTCGTCGAGGGCAGACAGTTCCCGACCGCGACCGAGTGAAGTAGCGTCGAGAGCATCACCACCAGGTCGGCTCGGTGGGCCTGCTCGCGGATGGCGTCCTGTGCCTCGACGGCGTCGGTGATCGTATCGGGGAGCGGCCCGTCGTCGCGGATCGACCCCGCGATCACGTACTCGACGTCGCCGATGATACACTCATAAAGCACGCCGGACTCGACGACGCCGTCCTCGACCGCAGGCTCGAGTCCGCCGGCGCGGATGATCTCGCTGATCGCGTAGATGTGGTGTTTGTGGCCTTTCCGGGGGTGATCGAGCGACTCGGTGTCCACGCCGAGGGAGGTGCCGTACAGGTCCCGCTCGACGTCGTGGACCGCAAAGCCGTTGCCGATCGAGAGCATGTCGATAAATCCTTCCCGGACTAGCCGGGCCAGATCCTCGCGGGCGCCCGAGTGGATCAGCGCCGGCCCGGCGACGACGAGCACGTTCCCGCCCTCGCGTTTGGTCTCGGCGATTGCAGTGGCGATTTTCTCGATCGTCGATCCCGAGGGCCGCTCCGAGGAGATGCCCCCCTGCATGAACCCGAACGCGCCCTCCCGTCCCCGGGGGCGCTCGGGCGGGCGCACCCGGATGCCGGCGTTGCCGGTCACGACCAAGTCGCCGGCCTCGACGCCGTTCAACACCTCCGTGTAGGCCCGCGGGCCCCCGGGTCCGTCTGGCTCGACGACGACCGCACAGTCCATCTCCGGGTCCTCGACGGTGAGCCACTCGCCCTCGTAACGGACGTCGGTCGGGTGGTTGGTTGTCGAGTAAAATCCCGGCGGCACGACCTGGTCGTCGGGCGCGGCCTCGAGCTCGGCGTCGTTCGGATCGACCGGGTTGGCGCCGTTCTGATGCAACTGGTGGATGATCGACTGGAGGCGCTCAGCGTCCTCCGCCTCGACGGTCAGCAGGGCGTACGACCGCTCGGTCTTGCTCCGCCCAATCTCGAACTCCTCGACCTCGAAGGCTCCGTCCATGTCCATGATGATGTCAAACGCCGTCTCCATCATCCCCGAGTCGATGATGTGTCCCTCGAGCTCGACCGCGCGCGTTACCGTCATAGACAAAGACTGTACTGGACCCGCAAAGACGGTTGCGTCCGCCGTGCGCCGCTGATTATCACCCCCGAAAACTGGACGACAGTGTTGATACTTGGCTGCGATTTGGCCCAGACGTGCCCCGATAAAAAAGCGGTCGTGTGTCCGCTCCCGCTCCGATCCGGTCGGCGGCGCTCGTGCCTACCGATCGATCTGGCGCTCGACGCGCCACCCCGCCGACGAGCGATCGACGAGGCGGTCGTAAAACGCTCGCAGGCCCGCCGGATCGGTCGCCGGCAGCACGTGCAGCCGGACCGTCCCGTCCCGGACCGAGATCCGGAACACGTCGCCGGTCTCCTCGTCCCGGGCCAGGTACAACGCCATCGGCAAATCCAGAAAGTCCCCGTACCGGTAGGGACCGTCCGCGAGCACCGCCGCGACGAGCCCCTCGAGATCTCGCTCGGGCGAGTCCTCCGGCTGGCAGACGAACAGCACCTCGCCCTCGTACTCGACGCCGTCCCGGCGGAACCGACGGGTCGGCCGAGCAGGAATCGCGAACGACGGCGACGCCATACTTCCGATATGGCCCGCGCCCCCTTAGCTTGGCCGGCGATTTATGCCGCTCGCCCCCCTTGTCAGGGTATGTGTGGCCGTTATAGCCTGTTCGTCTCGCCGGCGGAGCTGAACCGGCGGTTCGACGTCCGCGTCGGCGACGCCTACGAGCCCCGGTACAACGCCGCGCCGGGCCAGTCCCTGCCGGTGATCACCGACGCCGAGTCCGACCGGCTCTCGACGGCCGAGTGGGGCCTGGTGCCCCCGTGGGCGGACGACGACGGCGAGGGCAAACACATCAACGCCCGCGCCGAGACCGTCGCCGAGCGCCCGAGCTTCCAAGCGGCGTTCGAGCGGACCGCCGGCGGCCGGTGTCTGGTCCCCGCCGACGGCTTCTACGAGTGGACCGATCGAGACGGCGCCACCCAACCGTACCGCGTAGCTCGCGAAGACGGGGCGCCGTTCGCGATGGCGGGTCTGTACTCGCGGTTCGAGCCGGCGACCGCTCAGGCTGGGTTGGACGCCTTCGGCGACGGCGACCCGACGGTGACGACCGAACCAATCGAGACGTTCACGATCGTCACGACCGAGCCCAACGATCTCGTCGCCGAGCTCCACCACCGGATGGCCGTTATCCTCCCCCGGGAAGCCGAACGCGAGTGGCTGACAGCTTCGCCGGAGCGCGCACGGCAGCTACTCGACCCCTCCCCCGCGGACCCGCTTGAGGCCTATCCGGTCTCGCAGGCGGTCAACGACCCGGCAAACGACACGCCGGCAGTTGTCGAGCCGCTCGAGTGAGTTCGGGCCGTCCTATGACCGCTCACCCCCGGTCGTCTCGCTCGCTCGCGGCCTCGAATCCCAGCTCGGCCTGCTGGCGGGCCCGCCGGCGTTCCCGTTCGGCGATCGCCTCGGGATCGGGCCCGACATCGTCGTCGATCCGTCCCCAGGAGTCGTGAACGGTGGCGTGACACCACCGACACAGGAAGACGGTAATCTCGTGGCTGTCCGGGCCCGAATAGGAGAGGTGGTGTTCCTCGAGCAGCGGGTGCTCGTCGTCCACGCGAAGCTCCGCGAGTCCGCACCGCGCGCACTCGCGGTCGTGTCCGCGGCTCCGCGAGCGAAAGTGCGGGCACTCGGGAAACTCCCACGGACCGGTCGCCCCCGACTCGTCGGGGTCGCCCGCCACCGGGCACCGGTACTCCTCGGCGCGGCGCTCTCGGGCGAACGCCGGGTCTTGGTCGCCGTGCTCGACAGCGAACCGACACCGCCCCTCCGACAGAAAGTCACACCGGTCGACGAACCGGTAGGGATCGTCGACGCCGACCGTCGGTCTCGTTGAGCTCGGCTGACTCGGCCGCCGCCGGTTTGGCCGCCGCTCCCCCCCGTGAGTCGTTATCTGGATCGCGTTCGGTGCTCACACACGTGTGTACCGCCCACGGGTATCTTACCTCACCGGCTGGGTTTGACCCCGCGGCGTGACACAACGTACCAGTTAACGTACGTTTCTCTACTCGCACAATCTGCCGCGTGCCGGACCCGTGGCCGGTCTGTCTGCCTAAGCTCTCTTATTAATATCGTATTATATTTTCACGTGGTGTTTGTCGCTCGTGATCAAATCATAATTAATCATTCAGGAACCTTTATTTTAGACCGCCCGCGTCAGTCGTATATCACCTGCTTGGCAGCCGGTGGCACGGAGAGCAATGACACTCCCAAACGTCCAGGACCGACTCGAGACGCTCGCCCGCCGGCGCGAGTACCTCGACGCGCTCGCCGAGACCCCCCGGTGTAAGCGCGACTTGGTCGAGGAACTCGGCGACTCGCGGTCGACGGTCGACCGCGCGATCGACGAACTGGTTGAGGCCGGGTTCGTCGAACGACCTGCCCAGGGGTACGTGCCGACCCAATCGGGCCGGGCCGCTCTCTCCCGGTACCGATCCTTTCTCGCCGACGCTGGATCGATCGTCGACGCACAGCCGGTTGTCGACGCCGTTCCGCCGGAGCACGACCTTCCGGTCGAGCTCGTCGCCGACGGGCGCGTCGTGCCGGTCGACGGCGAGTACGAGCTGTTCTCCTGGGTGACACGGCTCGTCCGGGCGGTCGAAGACTGTCGGATCGTCTGGCCACAACTCGGCGACAGCCGACACGTCAGGCTCTGGCACGACGTGACGGTCCGGGGAGACACCACGGTCGAGCTGCTTGCCCCAGAGCCGGTCCTCGAGCAGCTGGGAACGGAGTTTCCCGAGCTGGGGACGGATCTCGCGGCCGCGGACTCGTTTACCGCCCGGACGATCGAGTCGTCACCGTTCGGTCTCGTGCTCGCCGATGAGCCCGTCGCCCTTGCTGACTCGGGGGCGTCCGGTGCCGACGATTCCAACGACTCGCCCTCGCCCCCGAGCACGACCGCCGCGGACGCGGGAACGGGAACAGTCCTGGTGCCTGTCTTCGACGACGAGGCCGCCGGCGTCCTCACCAGCACAGACGACGCGGCCGTCGCCTGGGGACGGACACAGTACCGGCGGCTCCGAGCGGAGGGCTCGCCGGGCGACGATCGGCTCGCGGGCGGCGACGGGACCGGACTGTCGGCGGTCTCGACCGGCCTGCCCGCACAGCTCAGAGAGGACGGGTTCGTCCGCGTCGACGAGGCGTACTTCGAGCGCCGTGAGCCGCTCTCGCCGGCGGCGGCGTGGTGTGCCGGACTCGGGCTTCCGGAGGTGGCGGCGGGGTACGCCGTCGAACGGATCACCGACGACGGACGGCGGTACGCCGACGCGATCGCAGACCGCCTCACCGACGGCGAGAACGTCGCACTCGTCGGGCCGCCCGGAACGGGCAAGAGCACCCTCTGTCGGCAGGTCGCGTACCGGTGGACCGACCGGGGGACGGTCCTCTACAGGGACGGTGACAGCCCCGAGCCGTTCGAATCGGTCGCGGCGCTGTCGCGGGCGATCGACCGGGCGCCGACGCCGGTGCTGGTCGTCGTCGAGGATCTGCTCCGCCCCGACGCCAGGGCCGCCATCGAGCTCGTCGAGCGAACCACCGGCCGGGACGAGGTCGTCTTCCTAGCTGACGCCCGCAAATCCGAGTGGCACGCCACGAACACAGAACTCGATGTCCGGCGGGACGCGATCCGACAGGACGCCTTCGAAGTGCTCGCGATGCCGCGACTCGACGAGACCGATGTCCGCCGGTTCGTCGAGCGCGGCGAGTCGCTGCTCGAGACCGATATCTCGGCCGATCCGGAGACCTTACTCACTGAGATCCGCGCGACCGACTCGGAAGGGCCCGCGCCCGGCGGCGTACTCTTGTTGCTCAACCGACTCGCCCGGCTCGGTGATCCGGCCGGCGAGGTCGATAACGTTCTCGACGCGGACGTCGATGCGGTCCGAGAGGATCTGGCCGCCGAGGGTGAGACCGCGCTCGCGGCCGGGATCCTCGCGAACGCTCTCAATGCCGCCGGACTCGAGGTTCACGACGAGCTGCTGTACGCCCTTGCGGTCGCCGACCCGGAGGAGTCCGGTACCGACGACCGGATCCACCAGGTCGAGGCGGCGCTCGACCGGCTGCGCGGTCACGTGCTCTTCTCTCGCCCGGATGAGCGGGGCTACCGCGGAATCCACGAGTCTTGGTCGGTCCGGTTTCTCACACGGCTGCTCGAAACCACAGACGAACACCGCGCACGCGAGCGGTTCGGGACGGCCGTCTCGGCGCTGCTCGCGCTGGCCGACGAGTCCGCCAGGTGTGACCGGATCGCGGAGTTGGTCGCCGGAACGACCCCGGCGCTTGAACAGATTGCTGCCGATCCGACCGGCTGGGCCGACCGCGTCGCCGAGGCGTTGTTCGAGGTCGGGGAGACGACTCCCGCCCTGGCTCCGCTGTACGGCAGCACCAACGCCTCCGGCCCCGCGCTCCCGGCGGCCTGCTCGTCCCGGGCCGAGGGACGCTGCCTGCGGGCTCGCGGCCGGATGCAGACCGTCGCCGGCGCGTACGACCGGGCTGCCGCCGAGTTCGAACGCCTGCTGACCCTCGCAGAGGCCGCGGACTGCGAGAGCCTGACTGCCGAGGCGACCGCACAGCTTGGCCGGGTTGAACGCGAGCGCGGGGAGTTCGAGGCCGCGACCGAGCGCTTCGAGACCGCGGTCGATCGCGCCGGGACGGCCGACGACCCCCGCATCGAAGCGATGGGGCTCGACGGCCGTATGCGCGGCGACGCAGACGACGCCCGCGCCGAGTACGAGCGGGCCCTCGAGATCAGCCGCGAGATCGGTGACCGCCACGAAGAGGCACAGGCGCTGACCAATCTCGGGATCATCGCCCACCGGACCGGCGAGTACGACCGTGCCCGGGATCGCTACGAGGCGGCGTTGAGCATCCAGCACGAGATCGGCGACAAGCGCGGGCGAGCGAAGTCGCTGTACAGCCTCGGCGTGATCGCGCAGAATAGAAACGAGACCGACTCGGCTCGGGACCGCTACGAGGCGGCGCTGGGACTGTACCGCGAGATCGGCGATGCGCAGTGGGAAGCCCGGACGCTCCAGGCGCTCGCCTCGCTAAACCGCCGCCGGGGCGCCTACCGGCAGAGCCGCGAGCAGGCCGAGCGGGCCGTCGAGCTCTTCGAGACCATCGGGGACGCTCAGGGGAAGGCGACCGCACTCGCCGGTCTCGGGACGATCGCCTACCAGCGCGGCGCCTACGAGCGGGCCCGCGAGTATTACACCGAGCGGCTCTCACTGGTCCGCGAGACTGACGACCGCCGCGGCGAGCTCAACGCGATCTACAGCCTCGGCGTGGTCGCGCTCGCCCAAAATCTGCCCTCCGAAGCCCGCGAGCGCCTCGAGTCGGCGCTCGCGATCGCCCGCGAGCTCGAGGATCCACAGGAGGCGGCGTGTCTCCGATCGCTTGCGGCGCTGGCCCGCGAGGAGGATGCCTTCGACCGGGCGGCCGATCGTATCGAGTCCGCTCGGGGTGTCCTCGATCGGTTCGACGACCCGACCAGGCGCGGGAAACTCGCCGTCGAGAGCGCGCGGCTGTCGCTCGATCGCGGCGAGTTGTCCGCCGCCCGGGAGCACGTCGCGACGGCGACGGACGTGTTCGACGAGTCCGAGACGCCGTACTGGTACGGCCGTGCGTGCCGGCTCCGCGGAACCGTTGCCGCGGAGCGTACCGCGAGCGGGCCGCGGGGCTGCTCGAGACGGCTCCGCCAGAGGTCGCTGATCGCCACCGTGAGTGGATCGAGGCCGATCTGGAGACGACCGCCGTCGAGTCGAACGACTGACCCTGCTACAGCACCGGATTAAATACCGCGAGCAGCGTCGCGAGCAGCCCGGCGGCGACGATCGCCCCGCCGGCTCTCGTCCGCCCCTCACGGGCGTGCAGTTGGTACCCGAAAAACGCCGCCGCGAACCCGAACAGCGGCGCGAAAAACCAGGCAAACAACAAAAACAGGACCGCGACGGCCGCGGACATCACACCGCCGAGGAGATACAGCAGGTCGTCGTCACCCCACTCGGTCTCCGCGGTCGCGTCGGATTCGCTCATCGTCCGAAGCTACCCGACCCGCCGTAATAAACACTGCGAGCCAATCGCGGATCCCGGGTCGGTCGACGGCGGGAGAACGCGGACGCTTATCTGAAATGACGGCACCACCCGCCGTATGGAGGCAGCGAGAGTAATCCTCCGGGCCGTCGGCGTCGACTCGGTCGCCGACCTGATGGCGCCGGCTTCTTACACCGTCTCGGTCGAGGGCTACGAGGATTTGACCGTCGAGAAGATCGCCCCCAGGCGGGTGAGCGTCGCCCACCACTACACTCAGCGCGGCGATCTCATGTGCGACCCCGAGATCGTCTTCCGAATCGAGGAGGGGACGGGCGCCTGGACGCCGGTGGCCTACACGCGCCACCCCGACGTTCACCGCCACGATCCCGCCGGACTGCCGATCGACGAGTTCGTCGACCGGTGGAGCGACCAGCTGTACGACCAAGGGTTCGTCGCGGCCGCGGGCGCCTCGGAGACGGCGAGTGACTGATTCCGCCGACGGGCTCAAGCGCCCTCGGCACGAAATTGTTCCATGATTCCGATACCCAATGCCTCCGGCGGCGCGATCGCGCCGGACGCGACGCCCGATCCGAACTGTCGGCAGCCCTTGGGACGGTCTCGCCCCCGGAGGAGACGGTGATGGCGGTTACGCCGACGACCGTTCGGGAGTACGATCGGGCCGCGCCGGGCCTCGACGCGACCCGGACGGCGGTGTTCGGGCTGGGCTGTTTCTGGGGTCCAGAGGCCTCGTTTGCGGCACTCGATGGCGTGGTCCGGACCGCGGTCGGGTACGCCGGCGGGGACCGCTCCGATCCCACCTACCACGATCTGGGCGCACACTCCGAGGTGGTGCGGGTGGCCTACGACCCCGAGACGATCCGGTACCGGGAGCTGCTCGCGCACGCCGTCGACGCACACGATCTCGACC
>PXQL01000078.1:0-2903 GCA_003021335.1 Halobacteriales archaeon QH_10_67_13 | reverse complement strand
CCCCGGGTCATTTATCCGCTCACCAGCCGAGCTACTTCGATGCTCTCAGAGGGAGCCCGCGCCCCTGCGTTCACCCTACCCGACGCGTTCCAGGGCGAGACCGACACGTACCGGCTCGGCAAGTACACAGACGACGGCGAGTGAGTTCTGGTCGCGTTCTACAGACGGAGCAGACCGAGTGCCTCGGAGCTTGACCCCGAGGATGAGGGCCCTGACATCCTCCCACGACTGAAGTCGTGGGGTTCCACGGTCACAGACCGCGCTCCGACTTCGGGAGGTTCCCCACTCGTAGGCGGTGGGGTTGTGGGCCGTGCCAGTGCGGCCCCCGACCGAGATAGCGGGCTTCATCTACCCCCCGTAAAGGGTGCGTATCCGAACCTCGGACTCGATGTCACAATCGACGTGCGCCTCAATTTTCAACGTTCCGCCGGCTGTCGGCTTCATTCCACGACTACAGTCGCGGGCTTTCGTCTCGCTACCGCTGTAAGCACCGCCAACGCGCCGTCGCCCTGTATGAGTCCGGCGTTGCCGGACGGCCGATCGCGCTGCGGCAGCTCAGCGATCGCCCGCCATCTTCGCGAGTCTTATACCGTTCCCCGTCGAGCCAAATCGTATCGATGGCAACGAGCGCAGTCGGTGACGCGATCGAGACGTACAGGACGGCCCGAGTCCGGGCGTTCGCGTACCCACGCGAGGCGGATCTGCTCCACGCGATCGGACTCGCCGCTCTCGGGGCCGCGCTGACGGGTGTCTCGGCTCAGATTTCGATCCCGCTCCCGTTCACCCCGGTGCCAATCACGCTCCAGACGTTCACTGTGCTGGTGACCGGCGTCGCGCTCGGCGCCCGGGTCGGCGGCCTGAGTCAGGTGCTGTACGTCGGCGCGGGTGCCGGCGGCGTCCCGTGGTTTGAAGGGTTCGGTGCCGGGCTCGGAACGCTCGTCGGACCGACCGGCGGCTACCTGATCGGCTTTCCGATTGCGGCCGCGCTCGCTGGGTACGCCGTCGACCGTTACCCGATCACCCGTCGGCTGCCGGTGCTCGCGCTCGTGCTCGGGGTCGCGAACGCTGTCGTGTTCGTTCGAAGGTGATCGGCGCCGCCGTCGTCGGCGCCGCGATCCTCCCCCGCGACGACTCTGCCACCTGATCCTCCAAGAGCCTCCGACCCCCCGCTCGACGTACGCGACCGCCCGGCCGGGGTCTGTGACGTGTTTGGATCCCGTCGAGATTCTCGACCTGGAGCGTGTCGAGTCCGGCCACCGGTCGGCCGAGTTTCAGTAAGACCTGTCGGCTCCCCGTGGCACGGTCTGTTCATGATATTTACTCACTGAGCGTCCGAAAATAACAAAAACGTTCATACGAATTTCGTTTCTGTGTGATTGTGATGTCAGGGGAAACAGCGACATCGGAGGAGCAGGTTGAGCACAGAGCGGCAACCGACGGCATCCAGCTCATGCAGGGCGAGTCGGTGCTCGAGAACCGCCAAGCCAGCTGGACGCTGTGGTGGAAACAGATCGCCCTCGCGATCGTCGTACTGCTCGCCGGCCTCGCCAGCGGTAGCGAGGGTATCATCGGCGGCGTCGTCGTCGCGGGTGCGATCTTCGGCTACGTCGTCTACTCGCGGGCGGAGTCTCGGTACATCGTCACCGACGAGCGCATCAAGGGCAAGATCGGCATCCTCTCGAAAACCGAGATGGAGTACCGTATCGCCGATCTCCGGAGCATCGCCTCCTCACAGAGCGTGATCGAACGACTGGTCGGCCACGGGACGGTCTCTTTCCGAGCCGGCGCCAACAACGAACTCGTCTGGCACGGCGTCCCGGATTACAAGGAGGTCACGAACACCGTCCGAGAGCGCCAGCGAGCCTACGAGTAACCGATGGCCGACAGTCCCTCGCTGATCGTCCGCGCGGTCTGGTTCGTGTTCGTCGGCTGGTGGCTCACCGGGATCGTCCTCGCGGTCGCGTGGTTCGCGAACCTCACGGTCATCGGGTTGCCGCTCGGCATCAAACTCATTAACAAGGCGCCGTACACGTTGACGCTCAAACGCTCCGGCGCCAGCGACGAGGTCGACACCGTCGAGATGGGCGGCAGCAGCGGCAACTCGCCGAGCCTCATCATCCGCGGGGTGTATTTCGTGCTCGTCGGCTGGTGGGCCAGCGGCCTGTTGATGGCCGTCTCATATCTGGCCAGCCTGACCGTGATCGGGCTCCCGATTGGGGTCAAGCTGTTCAATTACCTTCCGTACGTGACCTCGCTGAAGAAGTTCTGAGCGCTCGGTCTCGATCCTTTCCGAACCGTCGGCAGTATCCGGCGACCGCTCGCTCGCCGGGCACTCGGATGGCGCCGCGGGGAAGCGATTCGGTCGGTCGTCAACGTGTGAACTACCCTACCCTACTCACTCGCCGCTGGCGCGGCTCGTCCGTTGAAGATACGTTGCGATTGCGTGGGTCTGTGGGCCGAGCGACGAAGGTGTTTGAGAACCGTGCGACGCTGTATTCTCCCTACTCGCTCGCTCCGCTCGTTGAGGAAGGGGTCTTAGCGCCTCAATTCAGATAAACGGCCGAAGAAATGGGCCAGCACGGATTTGAACCGTGGACCTCCCGGTTATCAGCCGAGCGCTCAACCTGACTGAGCTACTGGCCCGAGTGAACGCACAACTGATTTCCTGGCTCGCCCTGTTAAGCGTTTCTCTTTGGCCGACGGCGACGTCGTGAGGCTGATTCGACGGTCAGCTGCCGCCGTTGTTTCGATCGTCGACTTCCTCGTACTCGACGTCGCGAACGCCCGAGCCGGCCTCCGATTCCCCGGGGCCGGACCCAGAGTCCGACCGACCGCCCGGCGCGGTCCCTCCGTTCCCGCGGTCGTCGCCGGGGAATCCGCCGGAGTAGATCCGCCCGGTGACG
>PXQL01000077.1:1831-9422 GCA_003021335.1 Halobacteriales archaeon QH_10_67_13 | reverse complement strand
CGGCCGGCGGGTCCGTGTTCGTCGACTCGAACAGCGGCCCGTACTCGAGGGGCCACTCAACGGCGCGCTCGAGGGTGGTCTCGGTCAGGGTCCGGCGGGCGTTTTCCCGGGCGGCGCTCTCGACGTTGTGGGCCTCGTCGACGACTGCGATCACGTCCTCGGGGTCTCGCCCGAGCCACCGGAAAAACTGCTCGCGGATCATCGGATCGAGCACGTGCCGGTAGTTACAGACGACGAGATCGACCCCCTCGACGCCCTCCTTGAGCAGCTCGTACCCGCACAACCCCCGCTCGCCGGCGAACTCATAGATCTCGTCGGGGGTACGGACGTCCTCGTACAGCCAGGCGAAAAACTCGCTGGTGTCGGCCGTGAGGTTCCGGTAGTAGTGCTCGCAGGTTTCCCGGTCTTCGAACTCCGCGAGCTCCTCCTCGACGCTTTCGAGTTCATCCATCACGGCCCCGCGGGCGGCGGTGGCATCGCTGTCCCCGTCCTGGCTCGCGGCCAGCAGCGCCCGCTGTTCGCGCTCGAGCTCGGCCCGGTCGCGTTCGGTCTCGACCAGCTCGCGGGTCGTGTCTCTGAGCGCCTGACACTCCTCGTAGCCGACGTCGATGTGACACATCGAGGATTTCCCGCGAAAGACGACCGCCCGGATGTCGGCCGTCTCGGCGATCGCGCTTGCCTCCCGACGGAACTGCCGCATCTGCTGGTGGACGTTCGTGGTGATCACGACCGTCTTGTCGGTCTCGGCCGCGACGTCCAAGGCCGGCACCAGCGACGCCAGCGTCTTGCCCGTCCCGGTCGCGCCCTCGAACAGCATGTCGGAGCCTGCCTCGAGCGCGCCGTGGATCCGGCTCATCGCCTCGCGCTGGTGCTCGTAGGGCTCGTACGGAAAGTACTGCAGATACGACGCCGTCGACACGCCCGTCGGTAGGGCCGCCGCGGGTATAACGCTCCCGCCGAGGCCGGCGACCCCTGGCCGGGGTCACGTTCGCCCCGAACCCCTCGTGGCTCCTCCCGTCTGCCGGTCCCGAAGGATCTTTACTATCCAGGCGCTATGCACGGGTAATGTCTAGAAGTCCGTCGCTCCCCGAGCGCCCCCGGCTCAACCTCGATCCGGATCTCTCGCCGGCGGAGCGTCTCGCCGCGTTGCAAGACCACTACGCCGACGTGTCTGAGGTCAACGAGACGCTCTCCGAACAGCTTCACTCCGCCCGGGGCCGACAGCAGCGGCTCATCGAGAACGTCGACCGGCTCAAGCGACAAAACGAGACGCTCAAATCGGCGTCGCTGTACGTCGCGACCGCCGAGGAGCTGCTCGAGGACGGTGTCGTGATCAAACAACACGGCAACAACCAGGAGGTCCTTACCGAGGTCTCGCCGTCCCTCCGGGACGCGCTCGAGGCCGGTGACCGGGTCGCGATCGACGACTCGTTCGACGTCGAGGAGATCCTCGACCCCGAGACCGACGCCCGCGCCCAGGCCATGGAGGTCGACGGGAGCCCGGATGTCACCTACGCGGACATCGGCGGGTTAGACGAGCAGATCCGGGAGGTGCGGGAGGCTGTCGAGCAGCCCCTGATGAACGCCGAGCAGTTCGACGCGGTGGGGATCGACCCGCCGTCTGGCGTCCTCCTGCACGGGCCGCCCGGAACCGGAAAGACGATGCTCGCGAAGGCTGTTGCCAACCAGACCGACGCGACCTTTATTAAGATGGCCGGCTCCGAGCTGGTCCAGAAGTTCATCGGAGAGGGCGCAAAGCTCGTCCGTGATCTGTTCGAGCTCGCGAGCGAACGCGAACCCGCCGTTATTTTCATCGACGAGATCGACGCGATCGCGGCCCGGCGGACCGAGTCCAAAACCTCTGGGGATGCAGAGGTCCAGCGGACGATGATGCAGCTGCTCTCGGAGATGGACGGGTTCGACGACCGGGGCGAGGTGCGGATCATCGCCGCGACCAACCGCTTTGACATGCTGGACCAGGCAATCTTGCGGCCCGGCCGGTTCGACCGGCTCATCGAAGTGCCGAAACCCGACTGGGACGCCCGCAAGCGCGTCCTTGAGATCCACACCGCCGAGATGAATCTCGGCGAGACGGTCGATCTGGCCGAGATCGCCTCCCAGACGGAGGGCTTTACCGGCGCCGAACTGGCCTCACTGGCGACCGAGGCCGGCATGTTCGCGATCCGCGACGACCGCACCGCCGTCGAGCCGGCTGATTTCACCGACGCGCTCGCGAAGGTCGCGGACGACGACTCCGGGGCCGCGACGCCGATCGCGTTCGCCTGATCGGAACCGTCTGACCAAACCCATCCAATCGGAACCGTCCCGTTCTTCACCGTCGACCGCAAGACGCCGGTATGGGTGCCTACCGCGCGGCCGGGTTGTTCGTCGTGCTCTCGATGCTGTGGGGGACAGCCTTCGTAGCGATCAAGGCTGGTCTCTCGGAGCTGCCGCCGGTGTTGTTCGCCGCGCTCCGGTACGACCTCGCCGGACTACTCTTGATCGGGTACGCCGCGGCTACGACCAACCGGCTGATCCCCGACATCCGCGCGGACTGGATCGCCATTGGTGTCGGGGCCGTCTTGCTGATCGCCGCGTACAACGCACTTCTTTTCGTCGGTCAGCAGGGCGTGACCAGCGCCGTCGGCGCGATATTAGTCGCCACCGCGCCGATCCTGACGACGGGCTTCTCACGATTGTTGCTCCCCGGCGAGGGACTCACGCCGGTCGGCCTGGTCGGATTGGCCTCGGGCTTTGCCGGCGTCGGGCTGATCGCCGTCCCTGGGGAGTCGCTGGGCGTCGACGCCGTGCTGGCGCCAGGGCTGATTTTTCTCGCCGCGGTGTCGGTGGCCCTCGGCAGCGTCCTACTTGAGCGCACCGAGGAGGCGCTTCCCATCGAGAGCACCGTCGCGTGGTCGTTTCTCGCCGGCGCGGTCTTGCTTCACCTCGCCGCGGTCGCGCTCCCCACCGAGTCGATTGGCGACGCGACCGTCTCGCGGGAGGCGCTGCTTGCGCTCGCCTATCTGGCGGTGTTCGCGAGCGTGGTCGGTTACGTGATCTACTTTCGCCTGCTCGACCGGCTCGGGGCCGTCGACATCAGCCTTGTCTCGTATGCGGTGCCGGTCTCGGCGGCCGTCGCCGGCTGGACCGTCCTCGGCGAGAAGATCGACGGGCTCGCCGTCGCCGGCTTCCTGCTCATCCTGGCCGGATTCGTACTGATAAAACGCAAGGCCCTCGCCAACCGCGTCGCCGCCCTCGGCGAGCGCGGCGTCGATGGCTGATCAGAGTTCAGTCCTCGATCACGGAGCGTTCGTCGTCTCTCTCGCCGAAGTAAATCTCGGCGCCGTCCTGTGCGACCTTTTCGGCGAGCACCGCACACTTCACCCGCATCGGCGAGATGTCCACGCCCAGCAGGTCGATCACGTCGTCTCGATCCATCGCCTGTAGCTCCTCGATCGTCAGTCCCGGAAGCTCCTCGGAGAGCAGCGACGCCGCGGCCTGTGAGATCGCACAGCCGTCGCCCTGGAATGCGACCCGCTCGATCCGGCCCTCATCGTCCAGCGCCACGTCGAGCTCGATCCGGTCGCCGCACATCGGGTTCTCGCCGACGTGAGAGAACGTTGGATCCTCGAGCGGTTCTTGTAGTGATCGAGGATCTGCTGTCTGTAGATGTCTGACCCGCCGATTCCCATACTCTGTCTTGCCGACCGCGTTCAAAAAGGCTTCCGACGGCCTGTCCGGGTCGACAGAGTTTAGTCTCGACCCTCGATACGTTCGTATACGGGCCTGTAGCTCAGTCAGGTAAGAGCCCCCGGCTCATATGACCCCGCGCCCCGCGGCGCAGGTCTGGGACACCGGGTATGCGGTGGTTCAAATCCGCCCGGGCCCATCCTGTGAGTGGGTCGGCGCTCACTCTCAGTTCTCGCCGCGAGGATCTCAGGCATCGCTCCAGACCGCGGTGGCGAGAGCCGTCGACCCGCTCGCCGCCGGCCTTGTGGGGTCACTCGGTCTCGGGGCTGATGTCGGTGACCAGCTGCTTGCCGACCGACCGTGTGGAGCCGTCGACGAGCTCGAGCGTGTACATGCTCCCGAAGTCGTCGTACTCCAGCACGGTCAGTTCCGTCTCCTCGTCGTCGGTGAGGTGGTGTGGCTCGGCGAACGTCACCGTGTACCGTCGATCGCTCATAGATGTTTGAGGGTGTCGAGTTGCTTGGTGCTGTCGATCTCCAGAGTCGGTCTTCGAAGGCGTGCCGCCCGGCGGGTCTCGATTCCCACTTCCGATGCCGGTCGTTGCCTGCCGATCGCGGGATCGGAGCTCCCACGAATCGCTTTCCTGTGGGCTTGCTCCCACCCCTCGAGACTGCGGCGTCGGTCGCGTTGCAGAGCCTGGCACTCGTCGGAGTGTATCTCCTTGTGTATCTCCTCCGGCGCTTCGAGGTCACCCGCGTCGGGCGCCCGTGACCCGCCTTTGGCGAGACTTAGGCAGTCGCAAACAGGACGACCGGGACTCCGGCCAGAAACGCCGCGAAGACGAACGCGAAGCCGGTCGACTTGACTCGGCGGCCGTATTCGTCGAGGTCGTCGCCGCCGGTGCCCAGGATCGTAACGAGTCGGCTCGGATGTCTAAATGGATTCGGTGGCTTCGGCGCTCGGATCCGGGCTCGGAGCCGGCGGTACTCGGTGAACGACCAGACGCCGTACGCGACCAACCCACAGACCACGCCGAGCCAGGCCAGCGCCACGCCGAGTAGTGGGATCCCGGCCGGATCGGTCAGGCCGATCTCCGGCGGCGAGCTCTCGGCATCGCTCGGCTCGCCGACCGCCGCAGCCGCGACGACGGTGAGTACTATCGCCGCGACCCCGAACGCGACCGCTCCCCAGACGAGGCGGACGCTGAGCCGGTGGACCCGGTCGCGATCGAGCCCCAACAGCCGCTCGTGTGGCAGTCCGTCGACGGCCGTCTCGTCGCGCAGCTCGGTGTCTCTGCCCGGCTTCCGGGCCCCGACGGCGTCGAGTCCGAACACGAGAGCGGCGATGCCGCCGATCGAGAAAAAGAGGATCGGACCACGGAGGGTCGTCTCACGTTCGAGAAACCCCGTACCGGGGGCGTCCGGATCGACGTAAGCGGTCACCACCGATCCGGGCTGATACCCCGCGATCGCCGACTCCGCCGCCGATCGGGTCTCGTACGACCGATCGAAGCTGCTCGGGTTCAGCCGGTCGCTGGTGTGGGTCTCTCCCCCGTACTCGTACCGAAACTCGACCTCGGGATCGTACTCGGGACCCCGTCGCGTGTCTACCTGCTCGACGCCGGCGTCTGTGACCGTCGCCTCGACCGAGACGGCGTCGTCGATCGCTCCGGTTTGCTGGAGGTAATCGTACCCGCCGAACGCGGCGAGCCCGACGGCTGCGATCACGAGGACGACCCGCAACCAGGAGAGCGCGACCTGAGTCTCTCTGACGGTGATCTGCATCCAACCGACGGTTCGTCGGCGGTCCGTATTTGTGTTGTCGCTCGTCTCTGTCCCCGCAACTCGCCCCCCGCGTTGATCGCGTGTCTCCCGTGTTCGTTCCGGCCCCGCGCCGATGTCCCGATCGAACGTTCGCACCAGCCCCCGACTCACCCATCCCCGAGTCGGCTCTGGTCCCAGGGCTCGGGCTCGATGTCGTTGGGCTGGTAGAGGGGGTGGATCGGGTGGCCGTCGGCGGTCGTATCGAGTGCCCACAGCCCCGTATCGAGCAGCCCCGCAACCTGTCGGCCGCGGTCCTCGAGCGCGCCGTGAGTCCCCCACGCCGCGACGACCGCCGCTGTCCGGCCGACGAGCCGGCTCGGTACTCCGGAGGGCAAACAGGTTCCCGATCTCGACCCCGCCGTAGCCCCACCGCCGCGCGTAGCCGACACACCGCCGGCAGGTCGGATCAAGCGAGCTCGCGTCGGCGGTGCTCGGATTTAGCATGACGAATCCGAGCCGCGGTGCCTCCGGGTCCCAGCCGCGCCACAGCCGGTACCGGTAGGTCCCGGTTTCGTCGATCGTGGCGCCCCTGTCGACGATCTCGGCGTCGTTCGGCTCGCCGGCGATTAGGTCAGTCATCGGCTCGGTCGGGAGCAGGTGCCCCGGACACAAAGCCGTCGCGACGACAGCTTGAGCCGACAGGTTATAGACCGATCGGGCGGTACGACCGACGGATGTTCGAGTACCCGTGCCCGGACTGTTTCACCACGAACGCCCTCCACGACGCGGACTGCCGGTTCGAGGGCACCGAGCGGGCCCGGATCGAACGGGCCTACGTCGATGTCCTGAGCACGATCCTCGCCGAGACCGCCGACGGCCGGATCTCCGAGGCCGACCTGCGCGACCGGCTCTCCGATCGGTGGGGACCGCTGTACGACGCCGTCTTAGGCCGACTCACCGCCCACCACTACCTCCGGGAGACCGCGGAGGGGCTTGAGCCGGTCGCGGCCGACACGCGGATGGACGAACAGGAGCCGACTGCGCCGTCGCTTGGGCTCCTCTGGGAGCGCGGGAGCGTCCCGGGCTGTCACGACAACGCGATCTTCGCGCTCATCTCCTGGCACGAACTCCACGGGTTCGACTGGGCACAGACTCGCGAGCGGATGCTCGAGTGGTTCGACCGGACCGGGACCTGGGCCCGCGGCGGGTTCGAGGAGTCCTCGCCGGCCGCGGTGCTTTCGAACAAACGTCACGTCCACGAGAAGGGATACGGCTGGAAGGAAAAGGCTGAGATGGCCGCCAGCGTCGTCGAGAGCAGCCTCTAGCTCCCGGCGGCCGATCCGGCAGCCGTTTGGTCCTCGACGTCGGGACCGTCTTCCTCGAAGACGAACCGGCCGTTTCGCTGGATCACCTCGCCGTCGACTTCGATGCGAGAGTCCTTGCCCATGTCGACGATCATGTCGACGTGGACCGCGCTGTCGTTGAACTCGACGTCCGGTCCGACGGTCTCCTCGTAGGCGAGACCCAGCGCCAGGTGGACGGTATCGCCCATCTTCTCGTCGAACAGCATGTTGTAGGTGAACCGGTCGATATCGCGGTTCATCCCGATCCCGAGCTCGCCGACCCGCCGGGCGCCTCCGTCCGTGTCGATGATCTCGCCCAGCAGCGACTCGTTTTTGTTCGCGGCGTACTCGATCACCTCGCCGTCCTCGAAGACCAGCCGCGCGTCGAGGATTTCCCGGCCCTGCCGGTAGACCGGCTTGTCGAATAGGACCTCCCCCTCGACGCTGTCCGGTACTGGGGCGGTGAAGACCTCCCCGCCCGGGAGATTTTTCCGCCCGTCGTCGTTTACCGTCCGGTTGCCGGCGATCGACAGGCGGATGTCGGTGGTCTCGCCGGAGACGATCCGGACCTCCTCGGCGGGCTCGAGGATGTCGACGAGCTGCTGTTGGTACTCTCGGACGGCCGCCCAGTCTTTGTTGACCGCGTCCCAGACGAACGACTCGTAGGCCTCGGTCGAGAGCTCGGCCAGCTGGGCGTTTGCCGGCGCTGGATACTGCGTGAGACACCACCGCTTCGAGAGCCGTTCGGCCCGGACCGGCTGCAGCGCCTGCCGGTAGGCGGCCGTCGTCGCCGCC
>PXQL01000077.1:0-1768 GCA_003021335.1 Halobacteriales archaeon QH_10_67_13 | reverse complement strand
GCTGGGCGCGCTTGTTCGTCCGCCTGCTGATCGGGATCGGCGTCCCGCCGCGCTCGCCGATCGCCTCGTGCAGCGCGATTAGCAGCTCCTCTCCGGCCGGGTTCGCGTCGACGACGACGTCGTCGCCCGGCCCGATATCGACCGAGTGATCGACGATAGTTTCGGCGTGCTGGCGACAACGCGGGTCCATGGCAATTAGTCCCTTCCCTGCCGAGAAACACCTTTGGGTTCAGTCGCGGGCCGGTCAGTCTCCTCCGCGCTCGACGCCCTCTCTGAACCCCTGGACCGTCCGGCGGAGCAACAGGTACAAAAAGAACACGAACAGCAAGATTAGTCCCAGCCCGGTCACGAGGATCGGATCCATACCACGCGTTCGGCACGTCCGCGCAAATGGGTTTCGCCCCTTCTTCGGTCCCCTCGGGACCGTCGTGTTGTCCTTTTCGCCCGACCGTGTGGCTTTTCGCGGTCGAGGGCCGATCTAAGCCATGCGCGTCACCGAGGGCTCGGTCGAGCTCGAAGTCCCCGAACAGACCGAGGGCGCCGGCGACGAGGTGTTTTACAACCCCGAGCAGGAGCTCAACCGCGACCTCACCGTCGCGGTCCTCCGGGCCTACCGCGAACGCGAGTCCCGCGCCGAGACCTACCTCGACGCGACCGCCGCCTCCGGTGTCCGGGGTGTCCGGGCGGCCGCCGACGGCTGGACGACCACTTGTGCCGACGTCGATCCCGACGCGGTGGCCCTGGCCCGGACGAACTTCGAGCGCAACGAGCTCGACGGGACCGTCGAGCACCGCTCCGCGATGCCACTGCTGCACGAGTCGTACTTTGATGTCGTCGATCTGGATCCGTTCGGGACGCCGATACCGTTCCTCGACGCCGCCGTCCAGGGCACCCGGAACCTCCTCTGTGTCACCGCGACCGACACGGCGCCACTGTGTGGCGCTCACTTCGAGCCGGGCGTGCGCCGGTACAGCGCGGTACCCCGAAACACCGAGTACCACGCCGAGATGGGCGTCCGGATCCTCCTGTCTGCACTCGCCCGAACCGCCGCCCGGTACGATATCGCGGTCACCCCTCTGTTGACCCACGCCACCGATCACTACGTGCGGACGTACCTCGAGCTGGACCGAGGCGCCGGCCCCGCCAACCGATCGATCGACCGACTCGGCTACATCCACCACTGCGAGGCCTGTCTCGCCCGCGAGACCGAGCCGGGTCTGATCGCCGACCCGCCCGCTGTCTGTCCGAACTGCGGCGAGGGCGTCCAGACCGCTGGCCCGGTCTGGCTCGGGTCGATCTGCAACCGTTCGTTCCTCGAGGCCGTGGCCGGCGCCGTCACCGAGGAGTTCGGCACCGCCGACCGGGCCCGGACGCTCGTCGCGACGCTCCGAGACGAGCTCGACGAGCCGACCCACTACGACCAACACCGCCTCTCGAAGCGCTGGGGGCGCCCGGCGGCGCCGATGGAGGACTTTCTCGAGGATATCCGGGCGGTCGGCCACGAGGCCTCACGAACCCACTACGGCGGCACGACGTTCAAAACGACGGCGTCGGTCCCACAGATCCGGACCGCGACGGCCGCCGACTGAGCTCCGTCAGCTCCCGAGGCGGGCTGCGAGCCGCAGTCCATACACGTATATCGGCCGCAACACGTGGTTCCCAAGTCCGAGCATCCCGACTGCGCCCCCGACCGACTGGAGTTCGCTCGGCGAGAATCCGACCGCGAGCGCTGCGATGCCGCCGGCGACGAGTGCGCCGACCCAGAGCC
>PXQL01000076.1:1122-24447 GCA_003021335.1 Halobacteriales archaeon QH_10_67_13 | reverse complement strand
CCTGGCCCGGGCCAGGAACCCGCTGGCGAACTACGCCCTGCTGGCGCTCGGGATGCTCGCCGCTGGGGCCGCGCTGGCCCTGGGGAACCTTCTCGCGGCCTGACGGCTGGGTTCGCGCAAAGTTCGCGCAAAGCCGTGAGCCACTGCTGGCGACGTAGGAACGAAACCGCCCGGGGAGGGTGGGGCTGCCACCCGCCGGGCGGACCTGAACAGGCCGACGACGGCGAGGGGAGGGTTCAAAACGAACCCAGGTCGCTCCCCCGAGGTAGTGGGGGCGACCCAGGTGATAGTCGGCTCGCCAGCGGCATAATTCCACCTACTTACCAGAATTATTATATTGAATCACCGCATGACATTGCGAATTTGTCCCTGTACCACTCGTTAATCTGACAGTAGGGGCTTATTATGCTGGCCGGCGTAGTAACATGTATGTCGGACCCCGACACCGACGACCCCGAGGACGACCCGAAAACGTACCGCGAGTACCGAGTAGCGAAGAACCCACGCGCCGCGAAGCCCGGCGACGGCCCGAGTGACCCTGCCGAGGACATGGACCCGGTAGGGGGCGGGTTCGACCCCAGTGCGCTCGACGTGGGGCCAGACACCGACGGCGTGGCGAAGGACACGGACGGCAGCGACGGTGAGGCGCTTCAGGACACGCTGGAGCAGGCAGCAGCCGAAACCTGGCACGCCCGAGCCGAGCGTGACGAGGACCTGGACCCGGTGGACGACGTGGACTGGCAGGCTGAACTGGCAGACCAGCAGGTGAGCGAGAAGGAGGTGCTGCTGGAGATTCGGGACCAACTGAAGGAGATGGAGCAGGGCGCTGCCTCGGACGAGGCAGTGGCGAAGGCGCTGGAGCAGGCTGCCGAGGGCGACGAGGCCGAGGCCGACGATGGGCCGGACTCGCCCGGCGAGCGGCTGTAAGAGCAACTGGACGACCTCTCGGCTATGCTGGAGGCTCGGATGGACGGCGAGGCCGAGGACGGCGGCCAGGACGGTGCCCGGAAGGGGGTGGTCGTGAAGAAGTCGGACAGCCGCACCGGCCAGCTAACCCGCGAGTCCTGGGAGGAACTGGCCTCCTGCCTCTCGGGCGAGGCCCGCGAGGCGTGTCCGGTGGACGGCGAAGCGTCCGTCTAAGTGGTTGCTACCTGGAAGATAAGCCATGCACGAACTACCTGAAACCCACCGCGAAAACGCCGTGAACGGGCGAGAATCGCCCCGAACCCCCGGGGGGACGCCATGAGCACCGGGACGGACACGACCGCCGATACTGCCGACGGGCCGACCGCGCCGGAGCGCGAGGAGGTGCTGGCCCTGCTGGAGGACGGTATCCGGGAGGCACACCGGAAGGTCGAGAACGGCCGGGTGCGCGACGCCGAGAATGAAAAGGTCCGTCAGGGCTGGATACGCGCCCTCGCCTACGCCGCGAACTCCTACCGGCAACTGAAACGCGACGAGGACCTGGAAGACATGAAGGCCGAACTCGAAGCCCTGAAAACGGAGGTGCATGGTCCCCGTGACCCGGAGAAATGAGATAGAGCGGATGCTCCGCGAGCTGCGCGAGCAGGCCGCCGGGGAGAGTGACCCCGACGGCCTGGCGGCTGAAGAGCGCGGGCCACGCGAGGTGAAAGCCTACGCGGAGGTGGACTTCGACGCTTTCCCGCTCCCCGACGACGCCCGCGAGCAGGTCGAGCAGGCCGCCGACGCGGACCACGCGGCTCCTGTGGTGGCCGCCGAGGACGCCGACGCGCTCGACCTTCCCGACGCGAACCACACCGTCGGGACGGACCCGGACGTGCTGGCCGACGACCGTGACGACGACGCGGAACCGGGGGAGTGAGGTGAGACGTGGCGACGTGTGAGGTGTGCGGGAAAAGCGACTGGCCGCCGAACTTCGAGCCGGTACTGAAAACGACGGAGGGGTGCCCGGCCTGCCGCCCGGAGGCCTTCCGGTCGCTCCCCGGGGCTTAGTCGGTTCTGCGAAGCGACTAAGTGTGAAGACCCGTAAATATGAGTAGGAGACCCCGTTGTGGGGTTGAAGACCGCCGTTTTCAGGTAGACGTACCCGTGTGGGATTGAAGATAACGGACCTGTCAGCCGCAGATATAGTCGTACCCTGTCAGGGCCGCGTCGGACGCGTAGCCGCGGGTGTACGCATCCGACGCTTCGGCAGATGAGATACCCGTTCCCTCATCCATGCGTCCGAATACGCCCCCGCCCGAGGACGACTGTCCCCTATGGCAAATCCTGCGGCGAATGAAACTGGCGCTCGGTGTGCTGTGGCTCATCGTGCGTCTGTTGAGAGAACTGTTCGCCTGACGCCATAGGCGAATTACCCATTTTTGGATTGAAACCTCTCCGCTACTCGGCTCCGGCATCGGGGGAGTTCTCGCCGTCGTCGCCGCTCCAGTCGGGTTCCGAACGCGGATACTCGTCGCTGTCGTCGCTCCTCTCGTCGTCGCCCTCGCGGCGCTCACCGACAAACTGGAGATGGCCGCTCCAGAAGTCGAGTCGCTGGCGGCCGAACTCAACGGGAGCGACGACCGGGGCCTCACGGCCGAGGAGAAAAAAACGACGGTGGCTGGCGGACGAACTCACGCCGGGTGCGTTCACTCGGGAGGACTTCGGGGACGCGCTGGAGGCCATGCGCTGGCGGGGTGGCGACTCGGAGCACATGCGCGAGACACACCTCCAGCCGGTGCTCAATCGTATCGGCTACACGGAGCACCCAAGTAACTCCGACCTATTCGTTCCGGAGGAGCAGGCCCGGGAGTACGCCGAGGAACAGGGTATATACCCCGACGCGCCAGCCTTCGAGCGGAAGCCCTACGACGACGAACGGGCGCACGGTCTCCGTATTGAACTGGCCCGCCGGGCGGCCCGACGCGACGGGAAGCGCGCCCTTCGGGCCGACACGGTGCGTGGTGAGGTGTTCGACGGGACGCCCGGGACACGGAAGGTGAAGGACCTCATGGACCGGGCGGCCAGGGCCGAAGGCTACGAAACGGACGCGAAAGGTGGCGCGAAACGGCTCCGGTGTGACCTCGAAGCGGTGGCTGACGGGGACGTGCTGGCCGACGCCGGCCTCACCGCCGACACGGACCCCGGCGAAGCCGGTGAGACGGACGCGACCCCTGGGTCGAAGCCGGAGAAACGGGTGTGAACGACGCCGAAACGGACGTAGAATCGGAAATGGACCGTCTAATGGCCGTTACGCCGGCCACGGGCGACGGAGGGGACGGAGAGTGACGGGAGACGGTCCCGGCCTGGGGACGCCCGTGGTCCATCGGTGTGAGACGGTGGCCGCGACGGGCGGCCGTGAGGTGGTCCACATCGTGCTCCCGCCGCGCCGGCCGTGCGGGACGCCAGTATCGGACCTACGGGACGCTGGCCGCGACGTGCTCGCGTTCGGTGTGCTCCCCGAGGAGATACCGGAGTGTCCTGACGCGGACGCTCACCCCGGGTGTGAGCACCTGCTACTCCGGTCGTCGGACGGACCACGGGATTGAATTATCACCGCGAGAACCATACGATCATGACTGACGACCCCACGAACGGAACCGACCCGGCGGACCACCGCGACCTGCTCCGGCGTGTGGACGGCTCCCCTGAAGGGATGAACCGGCTCCTCTCCTACATGGAATCGGACGTAGCCGGCGGGAGCTTCGGCCCTCACCATGACTGGGACGGGCGCTCGCGCTCCTCGCGGGCACGACTGCTGGCTGAGCGGCTGGAGCATATCGCGGAGGAGATGGAACGCGACGACCGCTTCCCCGATGACCCTGGCGGGTATGATTCTCCGTTCAAATAACCGTCAGGCGTCCCGCTTCATGCGGTCTTTGAACTTCTCGCGCACCTTCTCGACCTTCGGAGCGACGTGGACCTGGCAGTAAGCGTCCTCAATATTTCCATCTGCTGTGCGTTGTTTCTCGAAGTAATCTTGATGTTTGTCCTCTGCGCGGTAGAACGTCTCGAGCGATTCGAGCTCAGTGACGATCTCGTCGTCGTACCCACCCTCCGCTTCGAGCGCGTCGATGTAAGCGGCCGCCAGATCGCGCTGGCGCTCGTCGTGGTACAGCACGATCGAACGGTACTGGCTACCGACATCCGGCCCCTGCCGGTTGCGCTGGGTGGGCAGACCTCACGGTAGGTTGGATCGGCCGCGTGACCGCCGGCGTAGCCAGATGTCGTCGACAGGACGCCGTCGATCTCCTCGAACGCCGCCTCGATACACCAGAAACAGCCGCCGCCGACCGTCGCGTGTTCGGTCTCTGCCATACCATTTGTAGGCGCCCGAGCCGTATAGACCCCTCGGCTCCCGAGTTCGCCGCGCCGCCCGGCACCGACCGCGGGGGTTATGCGCGCCCGCGCTAACCGATGGTATGCACGTCGCCGTTCTCGGTGCCGGGTACGCCGGGCTGGCGCTGACCCGGCAACTCGAGCGATCGCTGCCGGCCGATGTCCGGCTGACGCTCGTCGACGAGACCGATTACCACCTCGCACAGCACCTGCTACACACCACGATCGGGAAGCCGAAGCTCGCCGACGAGCTGACGATCGAGCTCTCGGCGGCGCTCGATCGGGCCGAGCACCGGCAGGCCCACGTTACGGGCCTCGATCCCGACGACGGCGTCGCCGAGCTCGAGAACGGGCAGCTCTCCTATGACGTCGGCGCCCTCACGATCGGCGCCGAGACCGCCTTCCACGGTGTCTCCGGCGCGGCCGAGCACGGCACGCCGCTCAAGCGCCTCTCGCACGCACACGCGATCCGTGAGCGGTTCGGCGAGCTGACGGCAGATCAGCGGGCGGTCGTGGTCGGGGGAGGCCTCTCCGGCGTGCAGGTCGCCGGCGAGCTCGCGGCGCTCGCGGCCGACCGCGACGGGAACGGCGAAAAAGAGGAGACGGGTCCAACTGTGTTGCTCGTCGAGCGGTCTCAGACGGTCGCCCCGGGATTCTCAGCGGAGTTCCAGTCGGCCGTCCGGGCGGCTCTGCTCGACGCCGGCGTCGAGGTCCGGACCGGCTGGGACGTGACGGAGGTCACGCCCGACCGGCTCGGCCTCGCCGACGGTGGCTCGGTCGGACACGATCAGCTCGTCTGGACTGGCGGCATCGCGGGGGATCGGGCCGTCGGCGACCGCCCCCGAGTCCGGGCCGACCTCCGGCTGGGCGAGCGCACGCTCGGACTCGGCGACGCCGTCCGCGTTGTCGACGCGAACGGACGGCTCGTCCCGGCGAGCGCACAGACCGCCGTGCGACAGGCCGACGTAGCGGCGACGAACGTCCGGCGGCTGCTCGCGGACAACGCCCCGGCTCCATCGCTTGAGCGGTACCGGTACACCGGGCTGGGATGGCTGGTTAGTGTCGGCGAGGAGACGGTCGCACAGGTCGGCCCGACTGTCCTCCGGGGACCGGCGGCCAAGGCGGTAAAGACGAGCGTCGGGACGGGCTATCTCGGATCGATCGGGGCCTGGGACAGCGCCGCCGAGTACGCCCGGACGGTCCTCTGGCCGAACTAACCGTTACCGATTCTGCCGCGTCCTCGACCGCGAGCTGTGGCGTCGTACAGACGACGAGCCGGTCCTCGTCCTCCCGGTCGACAATCCCGCGGGCGTGCTCGCGGTCTGCCGGCGCCGTCTTGACCGCTGTCTCCGGAACCGTCTCGACGCGGATCGAGTCGTCGACCGCCCGGCTGATGTGTTCCCCCATCGTCGAACGTCTCCGAGTCAAACACGAGGATGTGATCGCCTCGGCCGCCGTGACGAGCCGGTCCAGCAAAGCTAAGACCGCGGGCGCTCGACCCCGTGGTCGCGTCGGCGCGACTCCGCCCCGAATGACCGTCAAAAGAGTGGCGTGGCGGTTAGTTCCGCCGCGTCGACCGCGCCTTCCGGACGTCGGCACCGTCGCGGATTTTATCTTCACACTGCGGACAGACCCTCGGCTTGTCGACGTTGTTCGGCGTGAACACCCGTACGTAATCGGCAGTGACGAACGAGCCACAGTTCTGGCAGTAAGGCATACATCTGAATTCAGCGTGCGACCGTACTTAATCGTTTGCGGTCCCGGCAGCGCTTCCCGTCTCCGCCCCGGGGTAGTGCTTCCCGACGGCGAGTTCACACGGACGTTGTGACGGTCCCGTCCTCGGCGAGCTCGATGGTCCCGTCGAACAGCGTCTCGAACCGGGCCAGCGACTCATCGTCGTGGACCCCTCGGGCGAGGTGAAAGAGTCCAACGGCGTCGTACTCCTCAAGTAACGCGAGTAGCTTCTCGACCGCTGTCAGCACCCGATCCTCGCCGGCGTAGTAGCTCATCTCGGTAATCGAGTCGACGCTGATCCGGAGCTTGCCCTCGTGGCCGTCGAGAAACTCTCGGGTCTGTGTGACGACCCCGTCGAGGTCTTCGGGGGTCGAGACGTATTTTACCCGATCGCTCCGGCGTCGGCTGTAGCCGCGCTCGACCGACAGCGCGTCTAAGATCGTCGCGGTCGTCTCGTCGACCTCGTAGTGTTCGAGTTTCTGTTGGACCTCTCGTGCGGTCGTCCGGGTCGAGATCACGAACAGGTGGTCGGTGTCGGCTTTGAGAAAGTCCGTGTCGATCCGATCGGTCTGTCCCGTACTCGGATGGACGAGCAACAGTCCCGTGCCGCTCGGAATCGTCGTCTCCGTTCCCTCGATGGACAGCTCGTACTCCATGTACGCTGGGGTGACCGCAGCGGTCTTAATCTTTTGCTCACGCATCCGGCTTTGCCCGCCCTGTATTAGGGTGTCGCGCGGCCGACAAACGCTCGAGACTGCGGGTTCTATCCCTCACAGCGATCGGGTTCGAAACGTTTAGGCACGCCGTCAGGCGCGGTTGGTGCGTTCTTTCGCGACCTCGGCGATTCCCGCGTTCGCCGAGCAGCTCGGACACGCACGAACGCGACCCTGTTCGTCCCCGAATACTCGCGCGAACCGTTCCGAAACGTGCGCACCGCAGTGATTACATGCTGGCATCGTATTTTCCTCCGGCCTTTGATACCGGTACCCTCTGGTTGCACCGGCTTTGGGTTACCAGTACTGCCAAACTAGTTAGGCCCTCGTCGCAGCCACTCCGCGATCGCCGGAATCGCCCGCGGGAGTGGCTCTCAGCGGTCGAAACGGGAACGTTTATGCTCCGTCCGGCGAACACTTCGGCGTATGGCAGATCTGATCGTCAAAGCCGCCGTGAAGGAACAGCTCGATGAAATGAACGTCGCGTCGGATTTCTACGATGCCCTCGACGAGGAAGTCGAGGAGCTGCTTGAGGACGCCGCCGAGCGGGCCGCATCCAACGACCGCAAGACCGTCCAGCCACGAGACCTGTAGACTCGCGGCTCACGGCTCCCGGACGGTTATGTCCTTTTGTCGTCCGATTCTGACCTCGTCTGCCGCGTCGACGAACAGCCCGTGGCCAATCACTCCGGGAATCGAGTCGAGCTCGGCCGCGAGATCCCCCGGCCGCTCGATCGGTCCGAACAAACAGTCAAAGACGAGTGCTCCGTCGTCGGTCACGACCGGTCCGTCCTTGTGAGCCGCCGACCGGAGAGTGGGTTCCCCTCCCAGCGTCTCGATCGCCTCGGCGACGGGTCGGCGGGCTGCGGAGAGGACCGCGACGGGTACCGGCTGGTCAAGTCGTTCGGTTTCCTTGCTCGGATCGACGACGATCACGAGCCGATCGGCGGCGTCGTCGACGATCTTCTCCCGGACGTGTGCGGCGCCGCCGCCCTTGAGCAGCTGTCCGCCGGCCACCTGATCGGCCCCGTCGATCGCGACCGTCGGAGCCCGCTCGTTGAGGCTCGTCAGCTCGATCCCGGCCGCTCGGGCCCGCTCTCGGGCCTGGTAGGAGGTCGGTACCCCCTGCACGTCGAGTCCCTCCGTGGCGCGCTCGCCGAGCCGATCGATCGCGTAGGCGGCCGTGCTCCCGGTGCCGAGTCCGACGACCGCGCCGTCCGCGACGGCGTCGGCGGCGCTCTCGCCGGCCAGGCGCTTCGCTCGGTCTCGCTCGGTCTCGTCCATGTCCCGTCGCTCGCGGTCCCGACAAAAGTAGCCTGCGACCGGGTGGAAAAACTTAATACGGCAAGTCCAAACCCGGGTCGTAGCACGATGGCCGACCCCGAAGGGTCAGACGTGACGTCGACGCGCCGTCGGCCGACCGGATCGCGGCCGCAACCGGCGAGGACGCTCGGGACGGAGTCGAGCGGTTGCTCGCCGCTCCCGGGGTCACCGAGGCCTTTGTCCTCTGGACCTGCAACCGGGCCGAATGGTACGTCGCCGCCGTGCCGAGGACGCGGTCGCCGAGCTCCATGAACGGGCCACGGACACCAAGACGGAGGCCGTCGAGACCGCCCTCGATCGTCTTGACCTCTCCCCGGAGGAGGCAGCGGCCGTCGAGTCGATGGCCAACTCTCTGGTCTCTCGGCTGCTGGCGGCGCCGACGGCCAATCTCCGCGGCGCCGCCGAGCGCGGCGATTGGGCCGAGCTTCGCGCCGCCGCGTTCGATCTCGACGCGGCGGTGACCGTCCCCGACTCCGCGACCGACGACGTCCGCCCCGCGGTCGGCGGACCGACGACCGACCGCGGGCAGCCCGGCGAGTACGCCTCGGAGCGACTCGACGGCTGAGCCGGCGTATCGGTCCTCAGCGCCGACACGCAGCGTTTAGCGGCTCGTCGAGACCGGCCACCGATCCCGACCGTTCCAGTCGCTGTCGAGGGGGCGGCCGAACGTTCTTGCTGCCTCCGGACGTACCAACAGTATGGCAGAGACACTCTCGGAAGAGGAACTTGCAGCACAGCTTCCCGACGGCTGGGAGCGCGACGGCGAGGAGATCGTTCGCGCCTTCGAGTTCGACACCTACCTCGGGGGTGCCGGGTTCGCGGCCGGCGCGGCCGGACTCGCGGAAGAGGCCTGGCACCACCCGGAGATCACGATCCGGTGGCGAGAGGTCGAGGTGCGGCTCACGACCCACGACGCCGGCGGTATCACCGACGCCGACACGACGCTCGCCGCCCGGTTGAACGACCTCTTCGAGTGACCGCACCCAGCGCAGCCGCTGTCCGATCAGCGAAACGAAAATAAAAACTACAACGAGTTGGCTGGTCGGCCTGACTTACATCGCGCCGCCCATACCGCCCATACCGCCCATGCCGCCGGCGCCGGGGGCGCCGCCCTCATCGTCGCCCTCTGTCGAGAGGTCGCCCGCCGAGATGACGTCGTCGATTTTGAGCACGAGCGTGGCGGATTCGCTGGCGGCGGCGATGCCCTGCTGTTTCGCGTTGGGCGTCTCGATCACGCCGGCTTCGAAGGTGTCGCCGACGTCGCCGGTCTCGACGTCCAGGCCGGCGCGGACCTCGCCCTCGCTGTGGGCCGACCGCAGGTCGACCAGCGCGTCGATCGGGTCGATGCCGGCGTTCTCGGCGAGTACTCGGGGAACGACCTCGAGTGCGTCGGCAAACGCCTCGACGGCGAGCTGCTCGCGGCCCTCGACGCCGTCCGCGAACTCACGGAGCCGCCGCGCAACCTCGATCTCGGGTGCGCCGCCGCCCGGCAGCACCTCGCCGGAGCTGATCGCGGCCCCGACGACATCCAGGGCGTCGTTGACACCCCGCTCGAGCTCGTCGACGACGTGTTCGGTCGAGCCCCGGAGCAGTAGCGTCACGCCGTGACTGTCCTCGCCGGTGCCCTCGACGTAAAACAGCTCCTCGCCCTCGTCGCGGGTCACCCGAGCCTGCCCGAGATCGCTCGGCTCGGCGGTGTCGAGATCCGAGACGAGCTTCGCCCCGACGACGTCCCGGAGGAACTCAACGTCCGAGCGCTTGACACGCCGGACGGCGAGGATACCTTCTTTGGCGAGGTAGTGCTGGACCATGTCGTCGATGCCCTTCTGACAGAACACGACGTCGGCCCCCAGGTCGGCGATCTGATCGACCATCTCGCGCAGCTCCTGTTCTTCCTGCTGGACGAACTCTTGAATCCGGTCGGGGTCGCTCACGCTGACCTGCGTGTCGGCTTCCGTCTCGTCGAGCTCGAGGGGCTCGTCGACGAGCAGGGTGTCTGCCTCCTCGAAGCTCGTCGGCATGTCCTCGTGTACGGGATCCTTATCGATGACCGCGCCCTCGAGCAGCTCGGAGTCCCCGGCGGACTGTCCGGTCTGGGTCTCGATCTTGAGATACGCCAGGTCGACGATCGTCGAGCCGTCGTTGGCCTCGACGGTGACCGCCTGTGCCGCGTCGACGACCAGCGCGCCGAGCGCGTCCTTGTGCTGCTCGGCGCCCTTGCCGGTCATGGCCGTCTCGGCGACCCTCCGGAGGATCTCGCGGTCGTCTTTTTCGATGTCGATCGCGATGTCGTCGATCTCCTCGCGGGCCTGCGTGGCGGCCATGTCGAACCCGCTGATGATCGCGGTCGGGTGGATGTCCCGCTCGAGCAGCTCCTCCGAGTTTTTCAGCAGGTCGCCGGTGATCGCCACCGCCGTCGTGGTACCGTCGCCGGCCTCGTCCTCTTGGGTCTGGGCGACCTCGACGACCATCTCGGCGGTCGGGTTGTCGATGTCCATCTCGTCGAGGATCGTTACGCCGTCGTTGGTGACGACGATATCCCCGAGAGAGTTTACGAGCATCTTGTCCATCCCCTTCGGTCCGAGCGTCGACCGAACTGCGTCGGCGACGGCCCGGGCCGCGGCGATGTTGTGATCCTGTGCGCTCTCGTCTTTCATTCGCTGGGCGTCCTCGCCCAGGATGATCATCGGCTGGCCCTGCATCTGCTGGCTCATATCACTCCGAGTTTGCATGTGGTTCTACATAAATTGTCGGGGATCGGAGTTCCGGTCGATCCGGCGCCGACGGCAGGGTCGTCCGACGAACCGCACGACTTGACGGGGCCAGCTCGGCGATTCCCGAGGCCCCGTTCCGTACCCTGTAGCCGACCGCCGACGTGTTTATTAACTGGTTCGGTCGTCTCTCGGGACCTCGGGCAGCTTCTCGAGCAGGTCGGTCGCCCGGAGCAGTTCGGCCAGCTGTGGCCGATCGATCACCGACAGGGCGAGATCATCGACCCCGTCGGTCACCCGGCTGCTCGTGGCGTACACGACCCCGTCAATGCCCGCGAAGCCCTCGGCACTCTCCGTCTGGCGTCGGACGGCCTCGGGTCCGGGCCGCGCCTCGGGGTCGTTGTGTGTGAAGACCACGATCCGCTCGCCGTCGCCGCGGGTCACGACGGCGTCGTGTTCGTGCGCGCCGGAGAGCAGTGTCGCGGTCCACCCCCGGTGTTCAAGAATCTCGCCGACGAGTTCGGCAAACGCCGGCCCCGGGAGCTCGTCGAGCCGCTCGGCGATCCGGTCCGCGTCGACGCTCGTCGCAGCGCCGGGCGCGGGCCCGTCGGCCTCGGCGTCGGACGTCCCCAGCGAGAGCACGCCGAACTCCTCGTCGGGAGTTTCGAACTGCTCCAGTCCCGCTCCCTGTTCGGTCGGTTCTTCCTCGGGGACGACCATGGCTGTCCCCGCGGCTTCTCCGAGCCCTGCGACGGTCACGCGGCTCTCGGACTCGGCCACCGGCGCCGGGTCGACCAGCAGCGGCTCGCCGTCCGCCTCGCGGTCGGCCGACCGCGCCTCGATCTCCGATCGGCGCTCCGGTCTGACCTCCGCTGCGAGGGCGCGGGCGTCGTCGAACCGCCGGTCGGCCCGCTCGTGCACCCGAGCGGCCTGGTCCGTCCGTCCGTCGTCTGCGAGCGCCTCGGCCGTCGCCTGCCAGCGCAGTCCGGCGGCGAGTGCCCGATCGATCGCCGCGTCCGCGGCGGCGATTGCCCGCTCCCTGACGGCCTCCCGGTCGACGAGAAAGGGCCGCTCGGTTTCGGCGGTCGCGAGTCCGAGCGCGTCCCGGTACAGATCGAGTGCGGTCTGGGCCGCGGTCGCGCCGCGCTCGGGGTCGGAGGCCGCGGCCACGCGACGGCGTGCGGTGTCGGCGTCGATCAGCGGCCCGACGCGCAGCAGCTCGCGTTCTGTGCGGGCGCCGTCGAGTCGGCGCGCTATTTGTCGTTCGTCAACCTCCGATCGTGTGTCGATCGCACGCGCCGCCTCGTACCCCGCGATTGCGGCGTCGTAGGCCGTCGCGGCCTCTTCGTACCGCCGATCGGCCCAGACGGTCTGGGCGCGCTGGTGTGCGCTCGCCGCTCGACGCACCCGGATCCGCTGACCGGCGGCGTCGATCCGCGACCGGAGCTCGGCCCGTCGCTCGCGCAGCGGCTCGGCGCCCGCGCCGAGTTGTTCGGTGCGATCGGCCGCGGTCTCGACGTGTCTCTCGGCGTCGTCGCGGCGGGCCGCAGCGCCCTCGTGATCGCCGGTCTCGAGACGCCGGTCGGCTTGATCGAGCGCCTCGGCAGCGTCTTCGAGTAGCCTGCTCACACGCGCCCAGGTCTGTGTGACCCGGTCGACGTACGCCGCCACGGGTTCGACCGTTCCCCGACAGGGGAACCGCCACCGATCCCCCGAGAGCGTCTCGAGCACCAGGGAATCGGTCAACAGGCCGGCCGACTCGACACTCGCCTCGACGACGTCCGTGTACGGGAGTGACTCGACCGCGTCGCCCTCGGCCTGTCCGAAAATCACGAGTAGCCGGGCGTCGGTGACGACCGCGACCGCTCGGTAGTTCTCCTCCGATTCCCGCCGGACCGTCGAGCCGTCCGGGCGGTCGATCTCGAGCCCCGCAGTCTTGTTCCACAGGAGGTATCGCGGCGACTCCGCGCCGAGGTGGGTCGCCGGGGCGTCCTCGAGTAGTCGACCGCCAAACACGAGCGGTCCGTCCCGGGTCTTCGAGTGCAACAGCGTGTCGTCCTCGCGCAGGTCGACGACCCGGCTCATACCTCTCAGTTGCACACTCCCCGATAAAGACCCTTCCCCCATCCGATACTTTTTGTCCGAGTTCGCGGCCACTCGGAAACGATGGGCCACTCTGGAGGGTTCGGCCGTGGGTGAGCGCGCGCTCGCGGCTGTTCGGCTTGAGGACGCCGAGGAGGGCGGGCGGTGGGCGCTGTATACATCTCAGTGGGGCGGAAGCGACCCCGTGCTCGGTCGGGTGTTTGCCGCGCCGGCTGGCGGCTCCGGTCCCGGTCGAGCGGCCGAACCGCAGGACAGACTCACCGCGCTCGCGTCGGTATCTTGGCGACCGACCGGCACCGTGACCGGTCGCCTAGTCGAGGCCGTCGACTTTCTCGGGACATCGGTGGTGTACGTGATCGCCCCACGGGTCACGGTCTGGCAGGCGCTCTGGTTCGGGTTCCCGCTCGCTGAGTCGGCGCCGGCTCCAACCGACGGCGTTCTGGTTCGCGCACGCTCGATCGCTGGAATCAGAACGCGACGTCGTCGGCTCCGCCAGGCGAAGCGTCTCCTGAGTCCGGCCGTCGCGGCCGGCGCACTCCCGCCCGCGGACGCCCGGCGGCTGCTCGTCGGTGTTCTGCACTCGCGCGTGCGAGTCCCGTCGACCCAGAGCGGACCGCTTTAGTGAGCCACCCGGCTACCCAGCGGCGTGACAGACGGTCCACGGACGCTCACCGGACCCGACCCCATGCGGGCCCTCGAGCTGGTTCGATCGGGAACCGAGGCTGACCTGCTCGTCACGCTGTTCGGTCGGTGTCGGGTCACCTACGAGGGGCGGGCGGCGAGCACGCTCGGCCCGGGCGATCGACTGGTCGTGCTCAAGCCCGACGGGACCGCACTCGTCCACGCCAACGAGGGCCACCAGCCGGTCAACTGGCAGCCCCCGGGCTCGACCCACGCCGGTCGGCTGGCCGACGGCGAGCTCGTGATCGAGAGCACCCGCGAGAGCCCCGCCGAACGGCTGCTGGTCCGGTTCGAGGCGCTCGGTCACGCCGCAGCGTTCGACCCGACCGATCCCAACGAGTTGGCGCTGTCCGGGACCGAGGCCGATCTGCGCGATCGGATCCTCAAGTCGCCCTCGCTGATCGAGGACGGCTTCGAGCCCCGCGCGACCGAGCGCCAGACCAGTGCCGGGGCCGTCGATGTCTACGGCGAGGACGCCGATGGGCGGGCGGTCGTGCTTGAGCTCAAGCGCCGGCGGGCCGGTCCGGACGCGGTCAGCCAGCTCAACCGCTACGTCGACGCCTTAGACCGCGAGCGCCACGCCGACGCCACCGTCCGGGGGATTCTGGTCGCCCCCTCGGTCACCGACCGGGCCCACCGGCTGCTCGCAGAGCGGGGTCTGGAGTTCGTCTCGCTTGCTCCCCCCGATAGCTCGGAGTAGCCGTCGACCTTGCGTGCGGTCTCGACCACCAATTGGGCCTACTGTTCTGCGTTCTCGACGGCTCGCTTGAGCTCGGCGAGCGTGTTCAGCGCCTCGAGCGGCGTCGTCGATGCGATTTCGACATCTGCCAGCGTCCGCTCGACGGCCGCTGGGAGCTCCTGGCTGTCCCCAGCTCCCGCTTTTGCCGGGTCGCCGCGCCCGTCGGCGCGCGTGTTCGAAGACGATACCATCCTCTCCTTGACGGGTCCGGAAGCGCAGCCGGACCGCGTCCTCAAGCCCGGCCGCGACCTCGGTCAGGTCGTGGTGATGGGTCGCAAACAGCGTCCGCGCCCCGACGGCGTCGTGGAGGTGTTCGGTCGCTGCGCGCGCGATCGCGAACCCGTCTGCCGTGCTCGTTCCCCGCCCGACCTCGTCGAGGATCACCAGCGACCGCTCGGTGGCGTGTTCGATGATCTCCGCGAGTTCGGTCATCTCTACCATGAACGTCGACCGGCCGCCGGCGATGTCGTCGCTGGCCCCGATGCGGGTGAAGATCCGGTCGGCGGGCGCAATCTGTGCCGCACTCGCGGGGACGAACCCGCCGGCCTGTGCGAGCACGACGATCAGCGCGACCTGCCGCATGTACGTCGACTTGCCGCTCATGTTTGGCCCGGTGATCACGGCCAGCCGGCGATGTTCCTCGAGGTGGGCATCGTTCGGGACGAACGACTCCTCGGTCCGCTCGACGACCGGGTGGCGGCCGTCCTCGATGGTGATTCCCTGCCCCTCCGCGAGGATCTCCGGGCGGCAGTAATCCCGCTCGGCCGCGACCGTCGCGAACGAGACCAGGGCATCGAGCGCGGCTAAGGCGTCGGCGAGCGCCTGGACCCGGTCGGCGGCCGCGCCGGCCCGGGACCGCACCTCACAGAACAGCTCGTACTCGAGCTGGTCGGCGCGTTGCTCGGCCCGGAGGATCTCGTCTTCGCGCTCTTTCAGCGCCGGCGTGTAGTACCGTTCGGCGTTTTTCAGCGTCTGGCGGCGCTCGTAGTTCTCGGGTACGCTGTCGAGGTTTGCGTCGGTCACCTCGATGTAGTAGCCGTGCACCGAGTTGTGTCCGACCTTCAGCGAGTCGATGCCGGTGCGCTCACGCTCGCGGGCCTCGAGCCGGTCGACCCAGTCCTTTCCCTCCCGCTCGGTCGCGCGCAGCTCCGCCAGCCGCTCGTCGTACTCGGGGTCGATCAGGCCTCCCTCCGTGATCTCACGGGGTGGATCCTCAGCGATCGCCGCCTCGATCAGCGACCGTAGCTCCGCGATCGGATCGAGCTCCCCGCGCAGGTCGGCGAGCCGGTCGGCGCTCGCGTCCTCAAGGATCGCCCGCAGCTCAGGCACGACCGCCAGCGTCGCCTCGAGCGACCGCAGGTCTCGGGCGTTGCCCCGCCCGCGTGCGAGCTTCGAGACCAGCCGCTCGATGTCATACACTTCCCGCAGCCGGTCCCGGAGCCGCTCGCGGGCGCGGACGTTCCCGCGCAACTCCGCCACGGCGTCGTGTCGGGCCGCGATCGCCTCCGGGTCGACCAGGGGGCGGCGCAGCCACTCCTCTAAGCTTCGGCGCCCCGGCGCGGTCGCGGTCTCGTCGATCACCTCGATCAGCGTCGCGCCCTCCCGGCCGTGGACGGCCCGGGGATCGAACAGCTCCAAGCTCTCGATCGCCGCGGCGTCGAGCAGCAGGTGCTCGCGGGGGTCGTACCGCGTGAGCCGGTTGATGTACTCGAGACGGCCGTCCTCACCGCCGCGGGCGTACTCGGCGTACGCGAGCAGGGCGCCGGCCGCGCGCAGTTCCGCCGCGCTTGCGAGGCCGGGCTCGCCCACGGCTCTGTCGAGTCGCTCGCGGGCCCTCTCGGTCTCGAAGGCGGCGGCCTCGAACGGGCTGTGGACACAGTCCTCGGGTAGGATCCCCGGGGCTGCCGGCCCGACGATCGCCTCGTCGGGGTCGAGCCGGGCCAGCTCGTCTTCGATTGCCCCGGCGTCGCCGCCGGTCGCGTAGAACTCCCCCGTCGAGACGTCGAGCGCGGCGAGCCCGACGGCGTCCGTGTCCCCGACGCTCCCGCCGGGGTCGGGATCGGGTCCGGCGACGGCGGCGACGAACGTGTTGCTCGCCCCTTCGAGTAGCTCCGCCTCGGTGAGCGTCCCCGGCGTGACGATCCGGGTCACCGCCCGATCGACGACGCCCGTCGTCGCCTCGGGATCCTCGACCTGGTCGGCGATCGCGACCCGGTAGCCGGCCGCGAGCAGCCGCTCGACGTAGGACTCGGCGTTCTCGATGGGCAGCCCCGCCATCGCGTAGGTCCCCGTCGAGTCCTCGCGTTTCGTGAGTGTCACCTCACACCGCCGTGCGACGACCTCGGCGGCCTCGCAGAACGCCTCGTAGAAATCGCCCACCTGAAAGAGTACGAGCGCGTCGTCGTAGCGGACACACAGCTCGTGGTACTGAGCCATCATCGGCGTCAGCTCGTCGCGTCGCTCGTGCATCTTCTCGGGCGGTCCGAGCGCCGCGTCCATGTCCGTGTGCCGGAGTCCCCGGCGCATATAGCTTTCACCTCGGCGCTCGCCGCTGCAGTCGTTCTCGAACGAGCGCGAGCGCCCCCGCGTGGATCGTGTGGGCAACGATCGGCACCAGCAGGTTGTCCGTCCCGACGTACACCACCCCGAGGACGGCACTCCCGACCGCGGTCACCGCAAGCCGCGCGACGCCGTCCAAGTCGATCGCCCGGGGGCGTCTCGTTACCGCCGGGAGGTAGTGGAGACCGGAGGCAACAGCGGCCAGTCCGACCCCGACGACCGGTCCAACGGACGCGGCGAGGGAGGTCTGGACCACCCCGCGGAACATGAGCTCCTCGCCCGCGCCGGCCAGCAGCACGGTCGCGACGGCCAGTCCTGGACCGCCCGTCCTGGTGCGTGCCCCGCCGGACAGCTGCGGCGGAAAGTGATCGAAAGGAATTCGCAGCGTCGCCACGCCCGTGATCAGTCCGACCCCGAACAGGAGCGGCGGCGCAAGCGCCATCCACACCAGGTCGGCTCCGGTCGGAACGGAAACGGCGAGTGTCGCTCCGGGCAGGACGGCAAGTCCGAGGAGGGCGCTCCCGAGCGTCGCCGCCAGCAGCGCCGCCGCCCCGGCGCGGCCGTCGGTCGGAAGCCACTCGAGGCGAGGAGCTACGCTCACCGTACAGGCCACCGGCGCCAGGCCGAATGCGAGCGCGAGGGCGGCGGTGACCGGCGTGCTCGCGGGATCCACACCGAGCGGAGCAGCTCGCCGAACAAAAACCGTCCCGTCGAGAGAGTTTAATCCAGGCCGCTCAAACCCGCGGTAATGGCAGAAATCACGCTGGTGGGAACGCGGCTGGCCGAGGTCGGCGAGGAGTTTGTCTACCACGGGGAGGCAAGCGCCTGCGAGGGCTGTCCGTACCGCGAGCAGTGTCTCACGCTGACCGAGGGTCGACGCTACCGGGTGACCGATGTCCGCGAGGGGGCGAGCACCCTCGAGTGTGGCGTCCACGACACCGGCGTGACCGCTGTCGAGGTCGAGCCCGCCCCCGTCACGGGGACCGTCGCGACGAGTAACGCCTACGAGGGAAATCGTGCGAGCCTCGAAGGTCCTTGTCCCCACACCGGCTGTCCCAGCCACGAGTACTGCGAGCCCGCCGGCGTCGAATTTGATGAGTCTCACCGGATCACCGAGGTCCTCGGCGACCCGCCCCACGAGTACTGTCACCTCGACCGGGAGCTCACGCTCGTCGAGTTCGAACCGCCCGAGGACGCCTAATAAGGCCGGACCGGCTCAGGACGCCACGGTGACAGACGCGTAGACGGGTCAGGCCAGCGCGCTGCCGACCCGCACAATCTGCTCCTCGCCGAAGGCCGGCCCGATGAACTGGATTCCGACCGGCGCGCCGGCGTCGGTCTCGCCGGCCGGCACCGAGATCGCCGGCAGGTTCGCCAGGTTGACCGGCACCGTATTGGCGTCAGCCAAGTACATCGTGAGTGGATCGGAGAGGCTCTCCCCACGCTCGAACGGCGGGACCGGCATCGTCGGCGAGGCCAAGACGTCCGCCTCTTTGAGTGCCTCGTCGAAGTCTCGCTTGACCCAGGCGCGGGCGTCCTGGGCTTTCCTGTAGTACTTGTCCTGGTAGCCGGCCGACAGCGCGTAGGTCCCGAGCAAGATTCGGCGCTTGACCTCTTCGCCGAAGCCAGCCTCCCGGACCGCGGCGAAGGCATCGTTCCAGTCGCCCTCCGAGTCGGACTCGGTCGCGGGGCCGTACCGCACGCCGTCGAACCGCGCCAGGTTCGAGGAGGCCTCGCTCATCGCGATCATGTAGTAGGCCTCGACGGCGTGTTCGAGGCTCGGCAGCTCCACCTCGTGGTAGTCGGCGCCCTGCGCTTCAAGCTCGTCGATCGCCGCCCAGAACCGCTCGACAACCGCCTCATCCGCGCCCTCGAGCAGCTGGGTCGGCACGCCGATCTCGGTGCCGGCCACGTCGCCGTCGGCGGCGGCCGCGTACGCCGACTCCGCGCCGGCCTCGCGGGTGGTCGCGTCGCGCTCGTCGGGCCCGGCGATGACATCGAGCAGCCGGGCGGCGTCCTCGACGGCCGGCGCGATCGGCCCGATCTGCTCGAGACTGTTCGCGTAGGCCACCAGCCCGTGTCGCGAGACCAGCCCGTAGGTGGGTTTGATCCCGACGACCCCGCAGAAAGCGGCCGGGCACCGGACCGAGCCACCGGTGTCGGTTCCGAGCGCCATGTCGGCGTCTCCGGCCGCGACGACCGCCGCCGACCCACCCGAGGAGCCACCCGGGACCCGTCCCAGCGCGGCGGGGTTCTCGACGGGACCGAACGCCGACGTCTCGGTGGTAGTTCCCATCCCGAATTCGTCCATGTTTGTCTTGCCGGTGATCGTCGCGCCGGCCTCGTTGAGCCGCTCGATCACGGTCGCGTCGTAGGGTGGGACGTACGACTCGAGCATCGCCGACCCGCAGGTGGTCCGCACGCCCGCAGTCGAGATGTTGTCCTTGACCGCGACGCGCTCGCTGGCCAGCGGCCCCGCCTCGGCGCCCGCGATCGGCTCGGCCGTGATGTAGCCGTTGTACTCTGACATGGTCACGAGACCGGCGGCCCCTTGAAGTAGCCGTCCTCGGTCGCAGGGGCGTTTTGCAGCGCCTCCTCCTGTGAGAGACCCTCCTCGGGGTCGTCGGGCCGCATCACGTTGGTCAACTCGGGCTCGCTCTCGAAGTCCGGCACCTCGTCAAGGGTCTCGAAGTACGTCAAAATGTCGGCGAACTGCTCGGTGAACCGCTCGGCCTCCGCGTCGCTGAGTTGTACCCGCGCAAGTTCCGCGATGTACTTGACCTCTTCCGGGTCGACGGCGTCTCCGTCGGCGTCCGCGCTCATACTCTGGGGAGCCCTCGCCGGCCACTAAGGGTTTCGAAACGACCGACCGTTCCGCCGAGCTCGGTGTCCCGACCGCTCTTGCGGGGTCTCCGTAGCAATATATACGCAACATACCGCTCGTGGGCGATCCGTACACGTCGTTTCGATACGTAGCCGACTACAGTCTCTCCCGGCGTCACGTACTACTCATAGCAGCGTTGAACTGTTGAGTCCCGGTACTACGGATAATGTGTCAGCACGACGGACCCGTGCGTGTGTTCAATGCACGGTCCACACTCGCCGCGTCCGCGGTCGCTGTCACGACACTCACCCTCCGTGTCGGCGGAGAGCCCCCCGCGTTGGACACGCGCCGTGGACCAGCTCGCAGTTTGCTGCAGGAGCTCACCCATGACACCACAACGAGCGGACCGACTCGAACGTACAGTCCAGCTGACCGGCGGCTCGACCTACACTGTCTCCCTGCCCAAAGAGTGGGCCCAGGGCCAGCAGATCGAACCGGGCGTCGCGGTCGCGCTCCACCCTCGGGGCGAGCGCCTCGTCGTGACCAGCAAGGAGACAGACGATGTCCGCCAGGTGAGAATGTCCGCCGCCGATCACGACGCCGACACCCTCGCCCGGGCAGTCGGGGCCGCCTACGTCGGCGGCGCCGACGAGATCGTCCTCGCGGGGCTGGAAGAAACGGGCCAGCGCCGGGTCGCGACCCAGGCGGTCCGGCAGTTCGTCGGGCTCGAAGTGCTCGCCGAAGACGAGGACGGCCTCACCGCCCGGACGATGCTCGACAGCCCCGAACTGCCCCCCGAGCGGGCGATCGACCAGATGCGTCGCACCACCCTGGAGATGCACCGCGAGGCGGTCGCGGCGGTGATCGCGGCCGACGGGAGCCACGCCACCCGCGTCGACGCCGAGGACGATACCGTCGATCGGCTGTTTGCGCTCGTCTCGCGGGAGTTCCAGCGCTCGCTGGTCGACGCCGAGACGCCGATCCGGCGGGGCGAGGGACTGAGCAGTTTCGAGTACTACGCGATGGCCCGCCAGCTCGAGCGGGTTGCCGACCACGCCGAGAAGGTGGCCGGGATCGCGGAGGAACTTGAGACCGCTCCCGACGCCGAGATCGCCGCCGAACTTGAGGCCCACGCCGAGGCCGCCCGATCGATCGTCGCCGACGCGCTCGAGGGGTTGCTCTCGGCAGAGCCGGAGACGGAACTGGTTGCCGTGATCGAGGCCGCCGAGAGTGTGCTAGCGGAGATCGAGGCGCTGGACGAGCAGCTGTACCGCTCGGACGTGCCGGAGGGCTATCGGCTTGGGGTCGTGCTCGACAGCCTGGTCCGGACCGTCGAGTACGGCGTGAATATCGCCGAGGCCGGGCTACGGGCGCAATACCGAGCCGAGAGCTGGAAGTAACGCCTGTCGGTCCTCGGTATAATTAGGGACGGCTGCCGGACTACTCGGGGGCGGGTGCCGACCGTTTCTGATAAAAAGTCCCGACTGAAAGCCGAGCACGATACTGACATTCCCGGTGGGGTTGTATCGGTGTTCGGGGCGTCCTGCTGAAGCTAATATAGTGTATTCTCCCTTGTATCCGCTGAGTTCCTATCGACACAACCCTCTCGTCGAATCCGAAATCGCACCACGGCATCGAAGTGCACTGCCTGGTCGCCAGTCCCGTTGATTTGCATGACGCGGTTCCCTCAGAGTGTCGGCGAGTAAACTATCTGTCTTTTACTATCTCTTTTGATAATTTAAACGGTCTAGTAGAAAATTGAAACGATCTTTGTTGATCGTGTCGAAAGCATACTCTATCGAGAGTTTACGTGTTATCGCTGACTTCACCCCTTTCGGGGCTACCTTGGACAGTACCTTGCTGAAGCGTGAGAGTCGAAGCGCTTCCAGTCTTGTTTTCAATGTAAGTTCCGCCATCACTCCGGTTGCCCCCGTTGTCATTGACGAATAGGGTTCCATTCGCGCCGGGCGTTGCTTCTATACTATCATTAGATATGAGAACCGTATCTCTCACGTCTATGTCAGCTTCATTGTTATTATTGATTATTAGTTCGATCGGTTTAGCATCGTTATCCCCGGCGTTCAGTGTTGCTCCACCGACGTCTATACTTCCACCAACGGCTCTCATTGTAATCCCACCACCATCGCCTGTCGAGACCGTGACGCCACCCCTGACTGTCACAGACTCCGCTTTGAGATCTATGCTATCAGGATCGATATCCTTCTCGATAATGAGGTCGGCGCTGCTGTTATCGAAATCCTTGATATTCTCCGTTGTGTACGCTGTATCGGTACCACTATCATACACCCCATTATCATTCGTGTCATTGAAGGCAACTTCATTTCCAGATAAGGAATCACCGATGGTGACAGTGGTCGTACCGGACCTAGCGTTCCCGTTACTATCAGTCCCCGTAACGGTGATAGCGTGGTCACCCTTGCTCCAGTTGTCTGTCAAAACACTGTCCCCAACAGCTTCGACGGGCTGATCAAATTCGCCGTCATTAGCCAACAGCTCTCCACTGTTGCCTTGATTATCGGACCACTTCACCGAGATGATATCAGTTCCGCCTCTATTGGTGTCATTGAGTGTCGCAGTAAGATTGAATTTATCCCCCTCTGGAACGGAATCCGGGCTTGCAGTCGGTTCGTCATCGAACACCGGCGGGGTACTGTCTCCGGTTCCGGTCCCCGAACTACCCACGTTGATCGTGAAGCTCACCCGCTCGTCGCTCTCGTTCGTACCGGACCTGTCGAAATCTTGTTCCACCCTCACGGTATCTGTTCCGACCGAGGGGGGTGCGGTGTACTCAACTGTCAACTGCCCGCTCTCGTCGCTCGGACCTGTTATCGTTGCCGTTCCGCTGATCGTGCTTGCCGTCGGCGTGACGCCACCTTTTGGACCATTGAACTTGTCGCGCGCCTCGACGACCAGTGAGACGGTCTCTCCCTGCTGGACGGTCCGGTTGGTGTCGCCGACGTTCGTCAGGTACCCTGCCTCGGTCGGCTCTACGCCTGTTCCGACTCCGACCTTCCACAGCTGCAAATCGTAGGTATCGTCTCCGGACAGATTTTCCATCTCGATCGTTACCGTCCCGTTTTCATCGTCGACGGTCACGTTGTGCACCCGTCCTTCTTCGAGTTCGTCCGCTATCAGCTCCTCCCAATCGTCTTGGTCCAATCGCGTCGGCAGCTCTATCGTGACGTTCTCACCATCAGTGCCTGAGACTGCGACCGTCCGCGTCTGCGTGCTTACCGGCTGGAGATCGACCGACGCGCTGTCGATCCGATCCAGCGACAGCGATCCGTTCAGGACGCCGATTCGAATCCGGTCGTCGTCGACGACCACTTGGTCGGTCAGCGGGAGCGTCCGGCCGTTCGAAAACTCGTTGAGCAACACACCGTTTTCCAGCACGGTTCGGGGCGGCTGTGCGTACTCGTTGTACCGTGGTTCGTAGGCGATCGCGCCCGTGTTGAACGACCGCTCGGTCCCGTTCCAGAAGTTGCCGGTCTCGCCCTCGGCGCTCGCGTTCCTTATTACGGCCTCGACGCTCTCGTTGGTCGTCCCGACGGTCTCGAGCCGGCCGCTTGCCGCGGGCGGGTTCAGCGAGACCAACCGCGAGGGGTACCGCACCCC
>PXQL01000076.1:0-1098 GCA_003021335.1 Halobacteriales archaeon QH_10_67_13 | reverse complement strand
CACCCCGAGATCGATCGAGCTTGACCGGACCGTCGAGCTGTCGGCCAGCGCCGCCATGTCCGCACGGAGCCCTTCGAGCTGGCTCTGGACCTCCTGATTGTGGTCGAACTCGACCTGCTCGTTCTGGTTGGGGATGACGACGGCCTGCCAGACCGCAAGGAAGATGATTAAAATGGCGAACAAGAGCACAGCTCCGACTTGGATGGATTGTGCCCGCTCGTCGCCCACGAACCGCATACGCCGGTTCGGCCGTCCGCGGGCAAAAGCCTGTCTTAGTCGGCCCGCGGCGCCGGCAGTCCTCTCCGCCGACTATCAGCCGAGCTCGAACCGCTCGGTGTAGATCGTCGTTCCCGACCCCCGATCGACGACGCTGACACGGACAAGCTCCGACTGGCTGTGGTTGTACGTCCAGACATCCCCGGGCCCGAACCGCCCCGACTCGGCCTGACCGCCCACGAACGTCGCGTTCGTGCTGTTCATCGTGCTGTCCATCCTGAGTCGCTCCTCCCCGCCGTTTCTGAGAACCACGAGCAGGTCTGCGGTTGGCAGACTGTCGCCGCCGGTGTGTTTGAGCGTCACGTTTCCGTCCTCGAAGCCGCCCTCGATCGCAGCCAGCGGCTCACGATCGCTCTCCCCGAGCAGCGATCCGAGCACGACCGTTCCGATGAGCGACACAACCACGACGATCACGCCGGTCAGCAACACCACTCCGATTACCTCCGACTGCCCGCGCCGCCGCTCAGACTCCGATGCCACGTCCGTTCTTACTCACGGTGCCGTCTTAACCTTACCACACCGTTTGCTCTCCCGACGCTCTCCCGATAGATGCGCAACCCATATATCTACCCCCTTCGTAGTAGTACAGATACACAGAACTTTTAAGTTGCTTGATGACCAACATAAATAGTAGAGAGGCGTTCTCGAACAACACCATTCGCCCTGACAGATCATCATGACTGACACCACCACGAGGCGATACGCGCGAGAGAAAGAACAGGAGACAGAAGAAGAGCAGACAGAGGCCGACGAGCAGCTCGCCTGCCCGGAGTGTGGCGGCAACCTCATCGTCGACGAGGAGCGCGGCGAGACGGTCTGTGA
>PXQL01000075.1:8350-11325 GCA_003021335.1 Halobacteriales archaeon QH_10_67_13 | reverse complement strand
CGAGACTGCCCGGCGGTTCGCCGACGTCGTGGCCGAAGCAGTAACCGAGGACCGGGCGCTCCGGGCGGTGGCCGCGGCCGCCGAGTTCGACGACGTCAGCGCCCGTGCCGACGAGGCCGACGCGGTCCGGGCCGTGCTCGGCGACGCGGCCGACGAACTCGATCCCGGCGCCCGGAAGGTGCTCGCGGTGTTGCGCGCCCGGATGACCGGCTCGACTCCCGCCGAGCTCCAGAGCGACGCCTGGATCGTCCGGCAGAACGCCCTGCGGCTGCTCGCGGCCCTGCGGGCGATCGTCGACCGGCTCGGCAATGGTGCGGACGCGAACCGCGTGTGCCGCATAGAGTCCCGCGTCGAGACTGGGGTTAGTGCTGATGCTGTCGGGCTCACCGCGATCGAGGGGGTCGGGGCGACCCGCGCGGGGACCCTCGCGGTGGCCGGCTACGACTCACCGGCCGCGGTCGCGGCGGCGTCCCCCGAGCAGCTGGTCGCGGCCGGACTGTCCGAGGGCGTCGCCGAGCGGGTCCGGGCGAACGCCGCGGAGCTGCCGGCCGTGGCCGTCGAGTGGGGTGAGTTCCCCGACCGAATCGACGAGGGTCAACGCCGGCTGGAGGAGGTCCGAGTCCGCTCGACGGCCGGGGACGCGCGGGCGGCGGTGCGGGTCACCGTCAACGGTGTCGAGATGACCCACAAGACGACGTATCTCGGCGAGACGACACTCCCCGTGGGCGTGTTCGGCAACGAGCCCGGCGAGCTCGAGTTCGCCGTCCGGGTGACTTTCCCCGCGTTACCGCTCGCGCCTGTCGTCCGGACGCGGACGACCCAGGTCGACGCCTGACGCCTCTGACGTCGCCTCGGACCGTTTCATTACCGTTATGTCCCTCCCCGTTCGAAACGCCCACGTGAAAGGCCAGGAGTGGTACCAGGCCGACGATGTGGCCGAGGCCTACGACGAGAAGCGGTTCTCGCAGGGCGGCCGGCTGATCGATCGCCGGGAAAAGCGGGCCGTCCTCGAGGCCCTGGCTCCGATCGAGGACAAACGGATCCTCGAGATCGCCTGCGGGACCGGCCGGTTCACCACACTGCTGGCCGACCGCGGCGCGGACATCGTCGGCGTCGACATCTCCGAGGCGATGCTCCAGCAGGCCCGCGGGCGAGCCCGCGAGGCCGGCGTCGCCGATCGACTCGAGTACCTCCACGGCGACGCCGGCCGCCTGCCCTTTCCCGACGACCAGTTCGACGCCGTCCTCGCGATGCGGTTTTTCCACCTCTGTGACACCCCGACGGAGTTCATTACCGAGCTCCGACGGGTCTCCCGACGCCAGGTCGTGTTCGACACGTTCAACCGGTACTCGACGCGGTCGCTGTACAACTGGGCGCTCCCGATGGGCTCGCGGCTCTACGACGAGCGGGAGGTCGCGGAGCTACTGGAGGCCGCCGGGCTCGATCTCGCCGCCGCCGAGGACGACTGGGTGTTGCCCTACGGGCTGTACCGGCAGCTCCCGGGCCGGGCGGCCGCCGCCGTGCGGTGGCTCGACAACGGCTTGGACGCCACGCCCGTCGGTCGGCATCTCGCCTCCGTCTCCTACTGGGATGCCCGCGTGCCCGAGGTCTGACCGTCCTCGTCCGAATACCTGAGATCCCTGCTGTCGCTGCCAGAGCGCTGCTGTGAATCCCACCGTCTACTCCTGGCCGGTAAGACTCGCGGACTTGTTGACCGACGACGGCTACAGTTCGATCCCGACGTGCCGGACCGGAAGCCGGTCCGAATCGCCGCCTGCGTCCTCAAGCCCGAAGTGCTCTGCCAGCATCGCAACCCCGAGTCGCCTGACCTGCTCGACGGCCCCGGCGTCCAGCGCGTCGGCGAAGGCGCTCTCGCCGGGTAGCGATCGCTCCGCGAGCGCGGCCCGGAGCGTCTGTCTGTCGGGATCCGTTCCGGCGTGGTCCTCTGCGACCCCCCGGAGTACGAGCGCGAGGCGGATCCCCGCCCCAAGATACTCGATCGCCCGGCGCTCGGGAGCCGGCACGCCCGGGATTGTCGAGAGGTACCGCGTGGCGTCGGTCTCGGCTGGGTTGACGGTCTCTTCGAGCCACTCGCGCATCCGGCCCCGGCCTGGATCCCCGTTGAAGATCTCGCGGGCCCGCTCGTAGAGGGTCCGCTCCTCGACGGCCACCTCGTGGAAGGCGTCCCCGACTACGACCGAGTCCGCCCCGGCTTCGAGTACCGCCTGGGCTTTCTCGCGGCTGTCGACGCCGCCACCGTACCAGAGCCGCGACCAGCCACGGGCCGCGTCGATCGTCTCGAGCAGCTCGACCGCCTCGCTCCCGCCGTACGTCCCGGAGTACTCGAGGTAGATGATCTCGCTGTCGAGGTGATACTCCGCGGCCAGGGCCCGCTCCTTGGCAACTGCCGGGTCGAGGAGATCCTCCGGACCGACGTTTGCCTCGCGGGCGGCCGCGCTGTCGGGATTCATAATGATGTAGGCCTCGAAGACCGCCTCCTCGAGGAACCACGCTGCCGCGGCGTCGGACAGGCGGTCGCCGAGCGTCCCGCCCGGGGCGATTCCGAGCGTCCGCTTGACCGTTCGGGGGCCCAAGTCCTCGCGGACGTACTTGATTCCCTCTCCGAGCGTCCCCACGAGCGCGTCGGTGTCGCCGTTGAGCACCTCGGGGACGGCCAGGAACTCCGCCCGGTCGCGGGCCGCCTGTGTGACGTGTTCGGCCGCGCTGGGCTCGTGGATCACCGGGACCCCAGTCGCCTTGAGCAGCGTGAACGTCTCGGCGGTGTTCTCGTGGGTAACATCGCTCGAGCCGCCGACCGAGACGGCACTAGTATGCGATAGATACGGCACGAAAAGCACGGGCAGCTGCTTGCGACCCTCCGGGTCGACCTTGGTGACGTGGGTCCAGTCGGCCGGCACCGGGTTCGTATCAAGCGACAGGACCCGCCGCGCGCCGATCGACAGTATCGACGCGAG
>PXQL01000075.1:0-8234 GCA_003021335.1 Halobacteriales archaeon QH_10_67_13 | reverse complement strand
GGAGGTAGGTCTCGCCGATCGCCCGCACCCGCCGTTTCGCCGCCGCCGGCTCATCGGTCAGCAGGTACTCCGCGGTGACCGGGGTGAGCTGTCCCGCCGCGGCGTCGGCCCGGTAGTCATCAACGTCGTCGAGCCAGATCTGCGCGCCGACGATCGCGAGCACGATCGAGCGCTGGAACGAGTCGTCGATCGCAAAGCCCGCCGCCCGGTACATCTCGATCATCCCGCGGTAGATCACCCCGACCCGGTTGTACTGGGTCTTGAAGTAGGGTAGCTCCCGGTGTTCTGCCCCGAACAGCTCCGGCGGGTCCTCGAACACGCCGTGTCTGTACTCGCCGGCGATCCGCTCACGGGCGTGTTCCGGCGAGTCAACTGCCGCGTCCGGCAGCGAGTCCGCTCCTTTGGGCGCGGCGATTTGCACCTCCTGTTCGGCCTCGGTCGTTCCGTCGGTCGCGGCGATCATCAACGCCCGGAACCGCGGATCGGCCCGCTGGTGGCGCTCGGAGATCGCAACCGTCCGCTCGTAGGCCTCCCGGACCCCCTCGGGATACTCTTCGAGGCCCCGCTCGACGCGAGATTGGAGGGTGGCCTGTGCGGTCTCGGCGGCTCGTCGCCGGTCGGCCTCCGAGATCTCCACTCCCGTCTGTTCCGCTCCGTCAGGTGCGGAGAGCTCGAAGTCCCCGTATTCCTCGTCGGCGATCGCGTCGCGCATGTCTCCGTCTAAAAGCGCCGCGACGACCAGCGCCGTCAGCGCCTCGGCCCGGTCGCGGCGCTCGTCCTCGCGCCGGTAGAGGTAGCCGAGGGTGAGCTTCGCCGGCAACAACAGCTTCGTGTCGTAGGACAGCTCGACGGGCCCGCAGTCGAGTTGCTCCGCGATCGCGGCCTCGACCTTCTCGAAGGCGACCTCGACCATCTCCTCGACGACCGCGTCGACGCGGCGCTTGAGCGGCAGGCTCCGAGGATCGAAGACGCCGGTTCGGGCGTAGTACCCGACCACCGCCCGGACCGCCGTCGGCAGCGGGTCGCGGTCGGCCAGCCACCCTGCGGGCCTGCGTAACATCGTTATGTGCTGCGATCGGTCCGGTCTTTACCGTGTCGGTCCCTGGTCAGGTCGCCGACTCGGCGTCGATCTCGTCGTTAGCCATTCCGAGCAGCGCGTCGGCCAGCACCTCGACGCCGACCAGAATCGAGGGCTCGTCGACGTCAAAGGTCGCGGTGTGGTGTCCCCCGGGGTGATCGGTCCCGACGCCGACGTACGCCGCGACTCCGCCCCGGTCTTGCACCCGCTGCATCAGGAAGGCAGCGTCCTCGCTGCCGCCCAAGCTGTCACTTTCCAGTACCGTCTCGACCCGGTCGTTGCCCTGGGCGGCTTCGGAGACGTACCCCCGGGGTAGGTCGTCGCTCTCCGCACTCGGGGCCTCGCTGCCGTGCTCGATCTCGACCTCGCAGTCGTGCATCGTCGCGGCCGACGAGATGACTTGGTCGGCCCGGTCGCGGGTGTACTCCATCAGCGCGGTCGTCTCGCCCCGCACCTCGCCGGCGACGTGTGCCCGGTCGGGGATCACGTTCGGCGCGCTGCCGCCCGCGACGTCGCCGGCGTTGATCCGCGTGGCCCCGTCGCTGTGTCTCGCGATCCCGTAGAGGTTCTGGATCGCCGTCGCCATCGCCTGGACGGCGTTGCGACCCTGCTCGGGCCGGCCCCCGGCGTGGGCGCCCTCCCCGTGGAAGGTCGCCTCGAGGTGCGAGACGGCGAGGAAGCCGTCCACGCCCGCGACCACCTCGCCGGTGGGGTGATCCAGCCCGACGTGCACCGCGAGCAGGGCATCGACGTCGTCTAAGTGCCCGCTCTCGGCGATCGCCGGCCCGCCGCCGATCTGCTCCTCGGCGGGCTGGAAGATGACCTTCGCCCGCCCGGGGAACGTCGCCTCGGAGAGTGCCCGGGCGACGCCGATTCCGATCGCCGCGTGGGCGTCGTGCCCGCAGGCGTGCATGTACCCCTCGTGGTCCGAGCGAAATCCTCCCTGGACCGGCGCGTGCTCGTCGTCGGTCGACTCCGCGCGGGGCAGCCCGTCGATGTCGACCCGCAGGGCGACCGTCGGGCCCGGGCCGTCCCCGCCCTCGACGGTCGCGATCGCGCCCGTGTGCCCGCCGGCGAGGCGATCTAGGATGGTTCTGTCGGCGCCGGTCTCGCGGGCCCGCTCGAGCCACTCTGCGAGGGTCGCCTCATCGGGGACTGCCTGCCGGGCGTCGGTGGCCAGCGCCTCGGGCCCGACGAGCAGCTCGTCGACGCCCAGCGCCTCGAGCTCCTCGACGATCCGCGCGGTCGTGTAATACTCACACCAGGCCGGCTCCGGGTGCCGGTGCAGCTCCCGTCGCAGCGAGACGAGCTCATCCTGATACGGCGTCGCGTCCATACCCGTTCCACGGTCGGCGGCCAGTAAACAGTCCCGGTCGCGGACCCGACCACCCAGCGATCAGGTGCCGGTCTGGTTGAGCTGTTCGATGTCGGCCCGGACGTGCACCCGATCGGGGTACTCCCGTTCGGCCAGCGCCCGCGCGAACTCGCCGTGGCCGACGACCTCGATCAGGCGGGTGTAGACGGTGTAGCGCCAGGGATCGAAGGTTCCCCGGGCGCCGACACCCCTGTCGAGCACGTCGCCGTCGCCGCTCTCGAGGGTTAGCCGAGTCACGAAGGGCATACGCAAGTAGAGAGCGGGCGGCAACTAAACCCGTTCGCTTCGGCGGCCGGCGCCCGCCGGTCCCGACATTCTCTTTAGGGCGGGTCGAGTACGTGTCGCCGATGAAAGAGGCCACGAGCGCAGGCGCGATCCTGTTCCGTGACACGCGTGGCCGCCGAGAGTACCTCCTGTTGAAGAGCCGCCCGGGCGACTGGGAGTTTCCCAAGGGCGGCATCGAGGGCGACGAGGAGCTCCAGCAGACCGCGATCCGCGAGGTCGAGGAGGAGGCCGGAATCGGAGATTTCCGGCTGCTCGACGGCTTTCGCCAGGACTACGATTACGTGTTCGAGGCCAGCGGGAACACGATCCACAAGACCGTCCACCTGTTTATCGCCTACTCCCGGGAGACCTCCGCGGAGCTGTCGAAGGAACACCGCGATCTCCAGTGGCGCGATTACGACCAGGCGATCAACACGATCACCCAGGACGGCCCCCGCGACATCCTTCGGGACGCCCACGAGTTTCTCGACGAGCACTCGGACCGGTACTGACGGTCCTTCGCCGGTCGAACGCGCTCACTTCCGCCCGGCGTCGGCCGCCTCGCCCGCGAGGCGGGCCCTCGTCCGGCGGTGCCGGTCGGCAAAGGCGATCGCCAGGCCAGGTTTCACGAGCGGACTCGTCCACTCCTGCGGGAGTTCGTAGCGGACGCTATCGGTGAGGATTGTCCTCTCTCCGTCGGCCGCGAACCGGTGGGTGTGGACCCACCGCGCGAGCGGCCCCTCCTGGAGCACATCCCTGAAATACCCCCGGTTGTTCTCTCGCTCCCGGGCAACGATCTCCGAGACGAACCGCTGGCGCGGCCCGATCCCGAACGGCCGGACAGAGCCCACCAGCCGCGCGCCGGCTTTGCGGACCTCGGGTAGCTCCTCTTCGAAGGTCCGGCTGTCGGCCGCGTGGACGGCCTCGATCTCGAGGTTGGCGATCGCCGGCGTGAGCGCGAGTAGTCCCTCGGGACCGGCGTGAAACTCCCAGACCGCCTCGAAGGGTGCCTCGATCCGGCTCGTGCGCTCGTAGCGTGGCACGGTCGGGTCAGGGTCCCGGTCGACAAAAGCGATCGGCCCGGCGGTCAGGCCTCGGGCGACCCTTCGGCGTCGTCGCCCCCGGCCGCGGCCGCCCGGTCGAGGGTGCGTTCGGCCTGTGCGAGCAACGGGGCGTCGATCATCTCGCCGTCGACGGCGAAGACGCCCGCCTCGCGGTCTGCCGCCTCGAGAACCCGCCGGGCCCACTCGATGTCCTCCGGGTCAGGGGTGAACGCCTCGTTGATCACCGGCACCTGCGCGGGGTGGATCGCCATCTTCCCGTCGAAACCGAAGGTCGCCGCCCGCTCGGTGTCGGCCGCGAGCCCCTCCCTGTCCTCGAAGTCGGTGTACAGCGTGTCGATCGCGTTGATCTCGGCCGCGGCGGCGGCGAGCACCACTTGCCCGCGAGCGTGGGCGATCCCCTCACCAGTCTCGCTCCGGCGCGCGCCGGTGTCTGCCGCCAGGTCCTCGGCGCCCAGCAGGAGTCCCTCGACCGGCTCGGCGCGGGCGATCGCCTCCGCGTGAAGCACGCCCGCGGCCGTCTCGAGCAGCGCGAGCACCGGGAGGTCGGCCTCGAATACCTCGACGACGGCCTCGATCTCGGCCGGCCCGTCGACTTTCGGGATCATCACACTGTCCGGCGTCGGTGCCCCGGACAGTGCCGCAGCGTCCGCTTCGAGCCCGGAACCAGGGGGATTGACCCGCACGCATAGCTCCACGTCCGGGTCGATCTCGGCGAGTGCCTCGGCGACGACTGCGCGGGCCCGCGATTTGTCGGGTCCGACGCCGTCCTCTAAGTCGAACACGAGCACGTCCGCGCCGGTCTCGGGGGCCTTTCGAAGCAGGTCCGGCTGGTCGCCCGGCGAGAATAGCACGCTCCGTCGCACCATACCCCACGATCGCGCCGGCCGAGTAAAGCCGTGGCGACTCGACCGCTACAGGATTGTGCCGTGTTTCTTCTCAGGGCGGCGCTTGTCGACGTCCTCGTAGAACGCAAACCGGGCGGCAAGCTCCGCCTGGAGCTCGCTCGGCGGGACGACCTCGTCGATGACGACCTCGTTTGCCATCTGCATCACGTCGATGTCCTCCCGGTAGGCTTCCCGGAGCTCCCGTTCGCGGGCGGCCCGCCCCTCGGGATCGTCGATGTCTGCGAGCTCGTTGGCGTAGACGGCGTTGATCGCCGCCTCCGGACCCATGATCGCGATCTCGCCGGAGGGCAAAGCGATCGTCGACTGGGGGTCGTATGCCGGCCCGGACATTGCGTAGATGCCGGCGCCGTAGGCCTTCCGGACGACCACGCACTGCTTGGGCACCGTCGCCGCGGAGGTGGCGTAGATCATCTTCTTCCCTTCCTCCAAGATGCCCTCGCGTTCGACCTGCGAGCCGGCCATGAACCCGGGCGTATCGGCGAAGTACAGGAGCGGAATCCCGAACGCGTCGCAGGTCCAGATGAACTCGGCGGCCTTCTCGGCGGCGTCGGGGAAGATCGCCCCGGCCCGCTGGGCGGGCTGGTTGGCGACGATCCCGACCGGCCGGCCATCGATCCGGGCGAAGCCGGTCAGAATCTCCTTCCCGTAGCCCTCGCGCAGCTCGAAAAACGAGTCGGCGTCGACCACCCGCTCGATCAGGTCGGTCATGTCGTACCCGCGGTTCGGATCGGCCGGAACGACGCTGTCGATTCCCTCCGGGGATTTGGCCGGCGCTGTCCCGTCCCGGGTCGGGGGGTCCTCGTCGACGCTGTTGGGGAGATAGGAGAGCAGCTGTGCAACCAGTTCGCGGGCGTGGTGTTCGTCCTCGGCGATCAGGTCGGCGCTGCCGGATTCCTCCATGTGCATGTCCGGCCCGCCCAGCTCCTGGAGGCTGATCTCCTCGCCGGTGACCATCTCGACCATCCGGGGGCTCGCGATCGCCATCGCGGACATTCCCCGGACCATCACGGTGAAATCGGCAAATACTGGCGTGTAGGCCGCCCCGGCGATCGAGGGCCCGTACAGCACGCAGATCTGCGGGACATACCCCGAGAGCAGCGAGTGGTTGTAATAGTACTTCCCGATGCCCTCGCGGTTGGCGAAAAAGCCGGTCTGCTGGTCGATCCGCCCGCCCGAGGAGTCCATCAGATAGAGTACCGGCCGGCCGGTCTGCATCGCCCGCTGTTGCATTCGGAGGAACTTCTCGACGCCGCGTTCGGCCATGCTCCCGGCCTTCACAGTAAAGTCGTTTGCCATCACGTGCAGCGACCGGCCCTCGAACTCCCCGGCACCGGTGAGCAGTCCGTCCGCTGGCAGGCGGTCCTCGCTGTCGTAGTTCGCAAAGCGGCCGTCCTCGAAGGTGAGCCCGTCCTCGCCGAACCACAGCTCCAGCCGGTCCCGGACGAACAGCTTGCCCTGCTCGTCGAGCCGGTCTTTGTACTTCTGTGGCCCGCCGGCCTCGATGTCCGCGATGGCCTCCCACAGCTCCTGTTCTCGCTCGGTGGGGCCCATCTCGGGGTCCCCGGCCGCGCCATTCGCGTCGTCGACGGTCGCGCCGGCGTGGCGGGCGACCGCCCGCGCGATCGCTGCGGCCTCGTCCCGGCTCGCCTCCTCGATCCGGAGCTTCATGCCCCGATCGTGTGTGGCGACCGACTAAACCTTTCAGTTCTCGCCGTTACACTGATCGATCCTCCGGCGTTCGTCGCCGGCTCAGCGCCCCTCGACGGTCGCCTCGAGCGCCTCGATCAGGTCCGCGTTCCCGAGAAAGACCGGCGTCCGCTCGTGGAGCCGCTCGGGCGCGGCCGCGAGCAGCGACTCCGTCCCGCTCGAGGAGGCTCCGCCGGCGGCCTCGAGGATGTAGGCCATCGGCAGCGCCTCGAAGACCGCCCGCAGCTTTCCCTCGGGACGGCCTTCGAGCATCGGGTAGCCGAACACGCCGCCGTGGGCCAACACCTGGTTGACGTCCGCGACCATCGCGCCGCCGTAACGCAGCTTCAGGCGCTTCTCCTCTAACCGTTCGACGTAGGCCGCAACCGAGTCGGGCCAGTCCGGCGCCCGTCCCCCAATCCCGTAGACGGTCGGCTCCGCGGGGAGGCGGACATCTTCCTTGAGGACCGTCCGCTCGCCGTCCTCGATCAGGTACTCGGTGACTTCCTCTCCCTCCTCGGCGACGACCATCGTCGTCACGGGTCCGTACAGGACGTACCCCGCGGCAACCAGCGACTCGCCGGGGGCGGGCGGCCGGCGGTCGTAGACCCCGACGATCGTCCCAGCGGGATTGTTCGATGCCAGGTTCGAGGAGCCGTCCAGCGGATCGCAGGCGACGTGGTACTCGCCGGCCCCCCCGTCGAGCACGTCCTCGCGTTCCTCGCTGGCGTAGCCCGCGACCGACTCGATCGCGAGCAGCTCCTCGGCGAGCAGCCGGTCGGCCCGCACGTCGGCGGCGAGCTGTTCGTCGCCGGTGGGATTTGCCCCCTCGGCTTGCCGGCGATCGGTGAACCCGGCCCGGATCTCTCCCGCGATCGCGGCGACGGCCCCGAAGATCCGGCCTGTGCTCATCGCTCGGCCAGCGCGGCGTCGACGCTCGCGTCTTCGAAGATCACCTGCTCCAAGGCGTCGAGGATCGCCTCGGGATCGTCCCGCTGGAAGACGTTCCGGCCGACGGCGAGCCCGGCCCCGCCGGCGTCCATCACCGCCCGCACGCGCTCTAAGAACGCCCGGTCGTCTGCCTTCGAGCCCCCGGACATGATCACCTTCGTCGGCCCGGCCATCTCGACGACCTCCTCCATCCCCGCCCTGCTGCCGGGGTACTTGACTTTCGCCACGTCTGCGCCCAGCTCCAGGGCCTGCCGGGCGGCGTAGGCGATCACGCCCGGTTTGGTGTCGTTTTTGACGCCCTGCCCGCGCGGATAGGACCACATCACCACGGGCAGGTCGTGCTCCCGGGCACCCTCTTGAGCCTCGCGGAACTCTTCGGCCATCTCGACCTCGTGGTTCGAGCCCCCGTACAGGGTAAACCCGACCGCGTCGGCACCAACGTCGGCGGCGTACCCGACCGACCAGTTGACAGCCGAATCGGGCTCGCCGGTCCAGAGGTTCGAGGTGCCGTTGAGCTTCGCGAGCAGCGTCACGTCGTCGTACTCCGGATAGTACGCCTCAGCGACGCCTTTCTGGACCGCGAGACCGGTCACCGCCGGGTGGGTCGCGACGTCGAAGACGTGTTCGGGGTTCGCGCTCTCGGGGACGTCCTCGAAGTCCACCGGGCCGTGTTCGAGGCCGTGGTCGTACGCGAGAATGAGCACCTTGCCGTCCCGGGCGAGTGGCGTGTCGTCGAACGGACGCATGATTTTGAGTGCGCGAGGTATCAGTAAAAGTTCTTTTGTCCCTACTCCGTGTTCCGTGGTACCTAATATCTCGATTGACGGGCACGGGAACACTCATAGACGAGGCCCCACTAGCGGGGATATGGACTTCACTCCGACCCGGGAACAGCGCCAGATCCGGGAGAT
>PXQL01000074.1 GCA_003021335.1 Halobacteriales archaeon QH_10_67_13 | reverse complement strand
CGGTCAGCTTGTTCGGATCCTCACTGCCCATGAGCCGGTTCAGAAACCCCGAGCCGCCGGCCTGCTCGCGGGGGTAGGTCTCGATCTCGATCCCGTTGAACCCGTCGGGCGTGATCTCGTTCATCGTCACTTCGATCAGCCGGGACTCCTCGTCGGGAGTGAGCCCCTCTTCTAAGATGACGATGTTTCCGTCCCGGACGCCGTCTAAGATCATCCGGATCTTCTCCATGCTCGCGAGGTCTTCCATCCGCTGTGCGCTGATGAGGTCGACCCGGACGCCGTCTCGTCGTTTTGCTTCCGGCATGGGATCACCCGAAGTACTCCGCGACCTTGTCGTAGACATCGTCGATGTTGTCGCCCTCAAGTGCCGAGACCGGAACGGTTTCGTGTTGGGGGAAGGCGTTGCGAATCCGGTCGGGGTTTGCCTCGGCGAGGTCGATCTTGTTCGCGAGTATCAGTGCCGGCAGGTCCTGACTCTCGATGATCCCGACGAGCATCGTGTTCACCTGCGTGAACGGGTCCTCGGTCGCATCCAGGACGTAGATCACGCCGTCGACGTCCTCTCGAAGCCAGTGCATGGCCTCGGCGACCCCCTCGGTTGCTTCTCGGGACCGCCGGACCGCGTCGTCTTTCCTGCATTCGGCGGCCCATAGATGCCGATCCGCTTTGGTTCCTCCGCGGACAGCATCGTCGAAACCGCGCGTGATATGCTCGATCTGAGGCTCGTGAGTAGTCCCATCCTGGATCCTCCCGACCCCGGTAGGGGCGTTACCTCAACAACCAGCCCTGACTCACTTAGTTGTGCGTCAGACACATATAACCAATCTTATGCGACACCCGCCCACGTGCCGCTGAAACCCCTCACCCCTTTGTTTCGAGTGGAAACCGCCACAGATGACGGTGACCGCCTAAGACCTGTGGGACGAGAGGTTTCTCATGAGACGCCACGAGAGGCGATTGTTTCCGCGCTCCTCGGATCTATCGTGGTCTTATCCTAGCCTCGGTTGTCTTATCACTAGTCTAGATGTGTCTGAGAACGAATGGAAAACGTTTCGTAAAGCATCATTGCGGGTATGGTGAACACCACGTGGTAATAAGAATTTTCCTGTCTAGATGTCCGCTGAGGGACACCCCCCACCCCTGTGGAGCGTTCCACTCGAAACGAGGGGGTGTGGGGGTTGCCTGGGGCCGTGGCTGATCGAGGTCAGCCGTGAAATCCGGGCGGTGGACCGGAACCATTAATATGCTGTCGTGAGGCGCTTCTTTTGGTTCAACTGGACGCGATCTGCGGGACGAGCCGTCGCATATCCAGTATCCCCGGCCGTGAGCGGCTCTCTCCGGAACGCACGAGAAATCTCCAACCGAAACAAGGGGCACTCGAATGACCGAGGATAATGATCACCGCGGTTCGGACGAACAGACAGACGGGGCGAGACAGACGGAAGCTTCGGGAGAGTCCTCGCCGTCGCTGACCGACTTCTCCGAGACGCCCGGAGAACCGACTCCGGGCGCCGAGGCGGCCCCGACGAAGACGGGCTCGGAGACGAGTCCCTCGCCGGAGGAAACTCCCGAATCCGATTCGGGGCCCAGGGAGTCGCTGCTCGAGGAGTCGGGCTCACAGGGACTGTTCGACGATCTTCTCAGCGGCGATCCGATCTTCGAGGACAAAGAGGTGTTACGTCCCTCCTACACCCCTCGGAAACTCCCCCACCGGGAGGAACAGATCAACAACATGGCGACGATCCTGGTCTCGGCGTTGCGCGGGGATACTCCCTCGAACATCCTGATTTACGGCAAGACCGGGACCGGAAAGACAGCCAGCGCGAAGTTCGTCAGCGACGAACTCGAGACGACCTCGGAGAAGTACGCCGTCCCCTGTGAGGTCGAGTACATCAACTGCGAGGTCACCGACACCGTTCGTCGAAAAAAATCGGGTGGTCGTCGACGAGGAGCTCGCGTCTCTTACCGATCTTCGGGACCGGGCCGAGACGGACCCGTCGGCCCTGACCGAGACCGATCACGACTCGCCGGCCGAACTCGAGACCCGTATCGGCGAGCTCGAGGCCGACCGCGAGCGGTTCGAGGAGGTGCCGATGACCGGGTGGCCGACCGACCGGGTGTACAACTCCTTTTTTGAGGCGGTCGATTACCGCGAGCGGGTCGTCGTAATCATGCTCGACGAGATCGACAAGCTCGTTGAGAAGTCCGGCGACGACACGCTGTATAACCTCTCGCGGATGAACTCCGAACTCGAGCGCACCCGGATCTCGATCATCGGGATCTCGAACGACCTGAAGTTCACCGACTTCCTGGATCCGCGGGTCAAATCCAGCCTGGGTGAGGAAGAGATCGTCTTCCCGCCCTACGACGCGACCCAGCTGCAGGACATTCTCCAGTATCGGGCCGGCGCGGCCTTCGTCGACGAGGCCCTGACCGATGACGTGATCCCGCTGTGTGCGGCCTTTGCCGCCCAGGAGCACGGCGACGCCCGGCGGGCGCTCGATCTGCTCCGGACCGCCGGCGAGCTCGCAGAGCGCGACACCACCGATCGGGTCGAGGAACGACACGTCCGGCAGGCACAGGAGAAAATCGAGCTCGACCGGGTCGTCGAGGTGGTCCGGACGCTTCCCCAGCAGTCGAAGATCGTCCTGTTTGCGATCATCACCCTCGAGAAGGAGGATGTCCCCGCGATTAATACCGGCGAGGTGTACAACGTCTACAAGCGGCTCTGTGAGGAGATCGACACGGACGCGCTCACCCAGCGGCGAGTCACCGATCTGATCAGTGAACTCGACATGCTGGGAATCGTCAACGCGGTCGTCGTCTCGAAGGGCCGGTACGGACGAACCAAGGAGATCAGCCTCTCGGTGCCCGTCGAGGAGACCGAGGCAGTCGTGCTCTCTGACTCCCGGCTCGGCGACGCCGGCGAGATCCAACCCGGCGTCCAGACTCGCTTCGATGGGTGACCCGTCACCCGAACTGCAGTCGTACCCAGCCCGCCCCCGGGAGCCGGAGTTCCGCCGTCCCGATCACCCACGCCGGGCGGACGGGCTGGCTCACCCGTCCCGCCCCGACCTGGTCGTACGCGCGGTTGTCGTCGCCTTTCGTAATGAACCCGTCGTGGGGGGCCGGACAGCCCGCGACCGCCGCACAGGAGTCGGCGCCCCCGAGGAACCGGTCGTTGGCTCGGTCGACCCACCTTTCGCCCTCTTCGACCCAGAACATCGCCCGGTGAATAATCGGGGTCCGGTCGCCGTTCCCGTCGGGTTCGAAGACGATCACGTCTCCCGGGTTGCCGAACTGTCCGTAGCCGGTCCGGGCCCCGTCACGGGCGACGACGACGCCGGTGTCCGCGACGGTCCCCTCCGGCTGGAACCGGTCGGTGTCCATCACGAACACCAGGTCCGTTCGCTCCAAGTTCGGCTCCATGCTGCCGCTCTCGACGGCCACCATCGGCGGCCAGACGCCGCTGATCGCAAACAGGTACCCGCCGAACAGCAAGACGATGGCGATACTGACGAGTAGGTCCCGCCCGAACAGAAGCCAGCTGTCTCCGTCAGTGTCTTCCCCGTCTGCCCCGCGCCCAGCCCTATGATCTTGCGCGCGCACGCGAGCGTTGCCGCCCGAGTGCTCGTTCCCACTACCGTTCGGTCGCGTCGGGTCCGCTCGGCCCCTCCGGTCGCTCCGGTTCTCCGAGGAGTCCGTCCCGGTCGGCTCGGAGTCCTCGCCCGGGCTTGTCATCATCTCTCTTTTCCCGGGTTCGCGCTTCAATCTTCTGACCTCGCCGTCGGCCGCGGTGCTTATCTCACCCTCGCTCGTTGCCCGAGTGTGCCCCGAGACTCACACGCCCGGGTCGTCCGCGCCCTGGCCGAGCGCGGCTACAACGCCGACCGCGAGGCCGTGACGCTCCTCGCCGGTGCCGAAGACACCGCCGCCGTGATCGACCGGGTCGCCGAGGCCGCGCCGGAAGACGTGCTGGTTCTCTCTGCCGATCACGTCGACGCGGTGCTCGACCCCTCCGCCGTGTCGACCGACTCGTCGACGGCGAACCCCTCCGTTTCCCGTGGAGATACTGTCTCGGATTCGGAGGACGTGACCGACCGATCTCCAGGCGAAACGGGGGGGTCACCCCAGTCCCGACCGAGCGCACGGGCCAGCGATCGATCGCCGGACGAGGCGACCGGTTCGGGGTCCGCCGGCGAGCGGATGACCGTCTCGGGGGAGTTTCAGAGCACCGGGATCGGGGAGTACGGAGACTTTCTCGCTGTGTTCAGGGACCGCTACGAGCGGCTGGCCGATCACCTCCGGGGACGGGTCACCCACCGCCCGGCCGAGACGATCAGGGAGATGTCTGGCGGGGGCGACGCCGGGCTGATCGGGATGGTCGCCGACATTCGGTCGACGAGCAACGGCAACTGGCTGGTCGAGCTCGAGGATACCACCGGCCGGTTTCCCTGCCTCGTGACCGACGGCGAGCTCGCTGGCGAGGTCCGAACGCTGCTACACGACGAGGTGATCGCCGTCGAGGGACAGCTCTCAGACGACGCCGGAATCCTGTTTGTCGACTCGCTGTACGTGCCCGACGTTCCCCGGACCAACAGCCCCTCGACGGCCGACCGGCCGGTCCGGGCGGCGCTGGTCTCGGATGTCCACGTCGGTAGCGACCAGTTTCGGGCCGACGCCTGGGAGGCCTTTGCCGACTGGCTGCACACGGAGGCGGCCGCCGACGTGGAGTACCTGCTGATCGCCGGGGACATGGTTGAGGGGATCGGGGTCTACCCCGGCCAGAACGAGGAGCTGTCGATCGTCGACATCTACGACCAGTACGAACGGTTCAGCGAGCACCTCAAATCCGTCCCCGGGGACTTAGAGATCGTGATGATCCCGGGCAACCACGACGCGATCCGGCTGGCGGAACCCCAACCCGCCTTCGACGAGCGGCTCCGGACGATCATGCGCGCCCACGACGCGACGATCTCGGCGAACCCCTCGACGGTGACGATCGAGGGCGTCTCGGTGCTGATGTACCACGGGGTGTCGCTGGACGAGCTGATCGCCGAGCTGCCCGACGACCGGGCCAGCTACGACCGGCCGGCCGAGACGATGAGCCAGCTGCTGCGGAAGCGTCACCTCGCGCCCCAGTACGGCGGCTCGACCCGGATCGCCCCCGAGGCCGAGGATCACATGATCGTCGACTCAGTCCCGGACGTGTTCCACGCCGGACACGTCCACAAGCTCGGCTACCACCGGTACAACGGCGTGCTCTCGATCAACTCGAGTTGCTGGCAGTCCCAGACCGACTTCCAGGAGAGCGTCAACCTCGAGCCCGACGTCGGGTACGCCCCGATCCTCGATCTGCAGACCCTAGAGCTAACCGTCCGCCAGTTCGTGTGAGTCAGCGCAGCCCCTCGCCGCCCAACAGCTCCGCGAGTTCAGCCATCGACCCGACGGTCCGGTCGCAGGCGGGGGCGACGGCGGGTTTCGGGTCGTAGCCGACCGCGAGCCCCCCTCGATTAACGGTCCCTCGACTGCTCCGGTGAGCGCGCCGTCGGCGACCGACAGCCGGTTCGCGACCACGGCGTCGACCTCGACCCCGGCCGCGGCGAGGGCGGCCTCCACGCCCCGTTCGAACCCGCCCGTGAGCACGACGACGGTCGCGCCGGCCGCCCGCAGCTCTCCGACGAGCTCCGCGGCCCCCTCCCGGAGTCGGACCTGATCGAACGCCGCCTCGGCCCGGTCCTCGGGGAGTCCCTCGAGTAGCCGGGCCCGCCGGCGGAGGCTCTCGGCGTAGCCGATCTCGTCGTTCATCGCCTGCTCGGTGATCGCGGCCATCTCCTCGGCGACGCCCCGTCGAGCGCCCAGCAGGACCGTCATCTCCGAGTCCGACAGCGTCCCGTCGAAGTCGAACGCGACCAGCGTCATCGTCGGTCGTTCGGTCCCGCAGGTAACAAGTTCCCGGTCCCGGCGCCGGCTCCACTCTGTCGACTGTTTTTTACGGATACCCGAGCTTCGGCTCATCGGGTCGTTCGACGGCTCCGACCGCTGGCCCGTCTCGGTCAGGGTGCCGGTGGGTCGCCGTCGTAGGCACCCACGTCGGCGTAGAAGTTCCTCAGTCCAAACCGGAGCTTCTCGGGCGCGATGTCGATCAGCTCCTGGCGTTCCTCGGGCGGGAACGTCTCTCGAACGGCGTACTCGGGGTCCTCGACGGCCGCCCGCTCGGTGTACCGCCCGTCGAGCAGGATCCGAGCGCCGAAATCCTCCGGCGATCGCACCACTCGGCCCAGCGCCTGGCGGGTCTTGCGGATCGTCGGTACCTCGACGGCGTACCGCCAGCCGGCCTCGGGCTCGTCGACGGCCGCGTCGTAGGCCCGCTGGACGGCCTCGGTCCGGTCGTCAAGTCGTGGGTATGGTACTCCGACCACGACGACAGTCCGGGCGTCGTCGCCGTCGTAGCTCACCCCCTCGCCGAGTGTACCCCACAGCGAGGTACACAACACGGCGTCGTCGTCAGCGACGAACCGCTCGCGCAGCTCGCGGGCCGACGTTCCCGGCTCGTCGAGATACGCCCGCGCCCCCGCACTGAGGCGGTCGTGGTACCGGGCGGCCTCGCCGTAGCTGGGAAAGAAGGCAAGCGTGTTTCCGGGAGTCATCTCGACGGCATCCTCGAGAGTCTCGGTGACGGTCGCCTGCACTGACGGATCCTCGCGCCGGCTC
>PXQL01000073.1:15198-18338 GCA_003021335.1 Halobacteriales archaeon QH_10_67_13 | reverse complement strand
CCGAAACGACCGGGAAACGACTGGTGGTTTCGCGCGCCGACCTCAGGCGTCGTCGCCGATCTCGAGGCGGTCGACGGCCGCCGTGGCGCGTTCGCGGGCGGTGTCGGTGTCGTCGGCCGTCGCGACGGCGACGCCCATCCGCCGGCCGGCGTAGGCGTCCGGCTTGCCGAACAGCCGCAGGTCGGTCTCGGGTGTCTCGAGGGCGTCCTCGACGCCGGTGACGGCGGGGCGGTCGAGCGGCTCGTCGACGACCAGCGCCGCGCTCGCGCCGGGGCGGTCGACGGTGACCTCCGGCATCGGAAGGCCGACGATCGCGCGCAGGTGGAGGTCGAACTGGCTGTGCCGCTGGGAGGCCAGCGTCACGAGCCCGGTGTCGTGGGGCCGCGGCGACAGCTCGCTGAACAGCACCTCGCCATCCCGGACGAAGAACTCGACGCCGAAGATGCCGTGGCCGCCGAGGCCGTCGGTCACCTCGCGGGCCATCCGCCTGGCGTCCGACAGCTGCCCGTCGGTCAGGGGGTGCGGCTGCCAGCTCGCCCGGTAGTCGCCGCCCTCCTGGACGTGGCCGACGGGCGGGCAGAACGTCGTCCCGTCCTCGTGGCGGATGGTCAACAGCGTGAACTCGGCGTCGAACTCCACGAGCTCCTCGACGATGACGCGGCCGGTGTCCGCGCGCGTTCCCTCCCGAGCGGTCGCCCAGGCGTCGTTTAGCGCCGCGTCGTCGCGGACGACCGACTGGCCCTTCCCGGAGGAGGACATCGTCGGCTTCACCACCACCGGCAGCCCGATGTCGGCGGCCGCCTCGCGGTAGGCCTCCCTGCCGGCGGCGAAGGCGTAGTCGCCGGTCCGGACGCCGACCTCCTCGGCGGCGAACTCGCGGATCCACTCGCGGTCCATCGTCAGCCGGGTCGCCCGGGCGGTCGGCACCACGTCGTGGCCGGCCTCCTCGAGCCGCTCGAGCTCGTCGGTCGCGATGGCCTCGATCTCCGGGACGATGAGCGCCGGCTCCTCGCGGTCGGCGACCTCGCGGACCGCCGCTGCGTCGGTCATGTCGACCGCGTGGCTCCGGTGGGCGGCCTGCATCGCCGGCGCGTCCTCGTAGCGGTCGACGGCGACCGTCTCCACGCCCAGCCGCTGGGCCGCGAGGACGAGCTCCTTGCCGAGTTCGCCGCTGCCGAGCAACAGCAGCGTCGTCGCGTTCGCGGCCGTCGGCGTCCCCAGGTGACTCCCGTGTGACGGTGGCATGGCCGACGTGCCGGCCGATACGGACAAAAAAGGAACGGGTACGGGAACCGCGCCGGCCCGACCCCTGGCGCCGACGGCTCGCGCCGCCCGCGCACCCGAACTCCCGAGCGAGCCGAACAGTCCCGTGTCGGTCTCGACGTGCCGTCCGATCAGGAAGGGTGGCAGGGCGGTGAGCGCTGCCCCGGCCAGTGCCAGCCCCATCGCGGGTGCCGGTCCGTACAGGTACCCGAGCGCGACCGCGACGGAGCTGACCGGCCACAGCAGGAACGGCCGGATCAGGTAGACGCCGGCCAGCGCGGCGATAAATGGGATCGGCCGGTCGGCAAGACCTTCGAGGGCTCCGACCACACCCGCCGGCGAGAACAGCAACGCCGCCCCGGCCGCGAGCGCGGCCAGCCCGGCGACGCCCGCGAGCTGTCGTCGCGTCGCCGTCTCCATACGGGTAGACCCCGCGGTCGGAGTAAACGCCTTGTGGTCTCGGCCGGCCCGCCCGGGGCGACAGACGTTTGCTGATCGAACCGCAACCGGCGTCTGTGCACCGGGAGGACTCGGCCCGCGATCCGGAGACAGTCGTCGAGCTCGGCGTCGACCTGCTCGCACACCTCGAACACGAGCAGCTCCCGCTGGCCGCCGTCGTCGATCGCATCGAGACGATCACGACCGATCCGGCCCTCACCCGCGAGATCCTCGACACCGCCGAAACCAGGGGCCTCATCGAGCGCGAGGACGGACTCGTCCAGCCCCGTTCGGGGGCGTTTCTCCGGCTCGACGGCGACGTCATCGCCCGGGAGGGAGAGTTTACCTGCCGGCGGTGTGGCGCGTCGCTCTCGACGGGGCATTTCATCCAGTTCGAGGCCGGCGAACACGGCCCGTTCGGCTCCTCCTGTATCCGGAAGGTCACCGGGCGGGACTAGCGAAGCTCCTCGACGGCTCGGGGACCGGTCCCGGCGCGTCGACGGCGTCTGCGAGGGGGTCGTCCGCTGTCCGCTCGTCCCGTCGTTCGGACGGTCCGGCCTCGTCGCCTGTGTCGTCGCTGTCCGCGCCGTCACCAGCTTTGGCCGCGCTCGCGGCCGTTCGTCGATCTGAGTCCGCCCCTCCGGACGGTCGCGCCGACGCCGCCCCGGAGCTGCCCGTCTCCTCCGACGGCATCGGTCGTTCAGAGGCGGTTCGATCGTGGTACTCGGACGCGTCGGAATCTCCCCGGTCTCTCGGACCGTCGGTTTCCTCGTCGGCGTCGTCGCCCGTATCGACCAGCGGTGCGATGCCCTCGTCTAATTCGAGTCCGTCTCGGTCCGCCGGGCCCGAGTCCTCGGCTTCTGCCCGCTCGTTGAGCTCCTCGATCGAGTCGACGCCGTGGTAGGCACACAGCGTGGTGGTGAGCGTCTCCCGGAGCACGGCCGCGTCGTCGCTCGGTGCCTTGATGCGGTGTGGCCGTCCGCCGCTCGAGAGGACGAGCTGAGTCGCCATCTGTCCCTCCTCGAACTCGAGGCCGGTCACCTCGTCGTAGGGGAACTGCTCGTAGTCGGGCCCCCAGACTGAGGCGCCGACGTGTTTCGCCAGCCGTCGATCGGTGATCACGACGGTGAGCTCGCTGAACCGGAACGCGTCGACGACAGCTTCGTCGGATTCGGTGACTCCCCACGCTCCGAGCACACCCGCCAGCAGGCGCGTGAGTACTGCCTCGGCCTCGCCGGCCGGAATGCTGAACGATTCGGTCCGGTCGACGTACGCGAGGTCGAAGGTCGCCTTCCGCCGTCCGGTGGTGAGGTCGAGTCGTTCGATGTCGTGCTCGTAGGCCGAAACCGACTCGTCGGTGAGCAGCCCCTCGCCCTCGTAGACGAGCGTCTGGGTCTCGGCGAAACAGACGACATCGTCGGGCAGCCCAGGAATGACCA
>PXQL01000073.1:3393-15146 GCA_003021335.1 Halobacteriales archaeon QH_10_67_13 | reverse complement strand
GACAGCGACAGCGTCCCTGATCCGTCGGCGCGGCCGAGCCGTCGAACCGGGGCGGCACCGTCGATGGTCGCCCGAACCGCCTCGGGGTCGGTCGTCTCGACGATCACCCGCCCGGGACGCTCGGAGAACAGCCGCGGCCGGTTCGCGACGGTCACCGAAGCTCCGGCCTCGTCGGTGACCATTTCGGCGAGCGCGACCGCGAGCCCGCCGTCGCTGATGTCGTGGATCGCCCTCGTTTCCGACAGCTCGGCGATCGTCGCGACCGCCTCGATCAGCTCCGCCGGCGACGCCGACAGCTCCGGGAACCGGTCGCTCCCGCCGAACTGATCGAGATACACGGAGCCTCCGAGCCGATCGGACGGAGCACCGACCAGCAGCAGCGTTCCCTCGCCGGACAGCGACAGCGTCGGCGCGGCCGAGCCGCTCCTGGTACCGACAACGGCGACGGTCGGGGTCGGCGGGATCGGGCCGCTCGGGGCGTCGTTGTACAGCGAGACGTTTCCGCCCACGACGGGCACCCCGAGCGCCGCGAACATCTCCGCCAGCCCGTCGACGGTCGCGGCGAAGCCGCCGTAGACCGACGCGTCCTTGGGGTTGCCGCCGTTGAGACAATCGACGGCCGCGAGCGGGCGCGCGCCCTTCGCGGCGACGTTCGCGGCGTTCTCCAATGCTATGCCCCGGGCGCCCTCGTAAGGCGCGGCGGCCGTCCACCCGGGCTCGGCGCCGGCCGCGAGCGCGAGCTCGACGCCGTCGGCCGCCTCCCGCAGGGCGAGCACGGCAGCGTCGTCGCCCGGCCGGAGCACGGTCCGAAGCCCCACCTCGTGGTCGTACTGGCGGTAGATCCACTCCGCGGAGGCCACGCTTGGCGCCGCGAGCACCGCCTCGAGGGCCGCCCCCAGCTCCGGCGAGGGGTGCTCGCGGGCGGGCGACCGGTCGGGCGACACTCGTTCGCGGTCGTGTGCCGGGGCGCCCTCTGCGAGGAAGGCCGGGGGCGCCGCGACCGCGCGCTCACCCTCGAACTGGCAGACGTAGCCCGAACCGGTGACTTCGCCGACGACCGAACAGCCCAGGTCGAACCGCTCGGCGATCGCCTGGATACGTTGTGTGTCTTCGGGCTTGACCTCGTAGCAGATCCGCTCTTGGGACTCGGAGAGAAGGATCTCGGCGGCGGTCATCCCCGGCTCCCGCAGGTGAACGGCTCCGAGGTCGATCCGCGCGCCGAGCTCGCCCTGTGCGGCCATCTCCGCGGTCGCGCCGCCGAGCCCCGCCGCGCCCAGGTCGCGGGCGGCGACGACCAGCCCCTCATCGAGCAGCCGCTCGTTGGCCTCGATCAGCCGTTTCTCCGCGTAAGGATCGCCAACCTGGACGGCGGGGCGGGCCTCAGTTTCGGTGTCTTCTTCGATGTCCTCGCTCGCGAAACTCGCCCCGCCGAGCCCGTCGCGGCCGGTCGCGTTGCCGAGCAAGACCAAGTCGTCGCCTGGCGTCTCGAGCGCGCCGCCGACGAGCCGGTCGGCGTCGGCCAGGCCGACGCAGGCGACGTTCACGAGCGGGTTCTCCTCGTAGCCCTCGTGGAAGGCGACGCTTCCGGCGACGGTCGGGACGCCGATCGCGTTGCCGTAGTCGGCGATGCCCTCGACGACCCCCTCGAAGAGGTACCGCGAGCGCTCCCGATCGAACGGTCCGACGTACAGCGAATCCGCGAGCGCAATCGGGCGTCTCCGCGTCCGACTCCGCCTCCGAGTCTCGATCGGCCGCCGGCTCGTCGATCGGGACGGCCACTACGGCGGCGTCGTCGCCGGGACCGACCACGACGGCATCGCCGTCGGTCTCGAAGGCCTCGAGCAGCCGCCGCGAGGACCGGTACGCGCAGTGCTCGCTCCAGAGGTTCTCGAACAGGGCAGTCTCGGGTTGAGTGAGCTCGCGCCCGAGTTCCGCGACGATCCGCTCGCGGTCGGCCTCCGGGATCATGACCCCCCTTGCTCTACCGGCGATAAAGTCCTTTCCGTGGGTCCTTGAGAACGAAGAGTGCGTGACCCAGCGCGGGCAGGGCGGCGTGGGCCCGCCGGATCTGTGCCGTGACCGCCGCCGGATCCAGCCCTCTGGCGGCGAGGAGCCGCTCGATGCGGTCCCCGATCGGGCTCGCGAGCAGCCGGAGGTACAGCCCCGACCAGCGCCGGAACCGCCCGACACTGTGGGCCGTGAGATCTGCAACCGTGCGCACTTCGAGTCCGGCCGCCTCGATCATCGACCGGTACTCCGCGTAGACCAACGCGTCGACGGCGACGGCTCCGGCGACCGATCCCGAGGCCACCGGCAGCGCGGTCGCGTCGCTGACAGAAAACGAGGTCGCTCCCTCGACCCCCCGGTCGGCGGCCGTCCGTCGCGCCCGTCGGGCGTTGTAGGCCACGAGGTCGACGCCGAGGACCCGCCATCCGTACCGATCGGCGAGGACCGCCGCCGGCCCGCCCCGTCCACACCCCACGTCGAGGACTCGCTCGCCCGTTCCCCCCTCGGGGAGCCGAGCGGCGAGGCTGCGGCCGACGCGGGCGGCGAGCCGGCCCTGCGGCGAGCCCAGCGCGTGGGGCTGGTACCGCCGCGAATACCCTAGGTTGAGGTACGCGTCGGTGTCTAAGAACAGCTCCAACCCCCGCCAGATGTCCGCGCGGTCGCCCAGGTAGGAGAACTGCGCCGCAATCTGCTGCCGCACCGACTCCTCGTGGGTCACCGTTCGGGTGGGTCCGGGCGCGAGGACACCTCGGAGTAACAGTACTCGGAGGCCCCGCAGTACGCCAGCCGCGCACAGCTCCGCGGGCGCTGGTAGTCGATGTCCCGGTGCCGGCGGAGGTAGGTCACGTACCCGTCGTCGACCCGATCGAGGATGTCGTGACAGAGCCGGTGTCTGCCGACGCGGCCAGCCGCGAGGTTCCGGTACGGGCAGAGAAAGACGGTGCGCTCGGTCGCGTCGACCGTCGGTGTCTCGACGATCCGCACCCCCACCAGCCGGTAGGCGATCCGCAGCCGTCTCACGATCGCCTCGGGCGTATGGGCGCCGAGAAAGAGGACGTGTGCGAGGAGGTACCCGATCGCGTGGAGCGCTCGCCGAATCATCGATCCGTACGGAGGGTCCGAGGAAAAAATAGGTTGGGGCCTCGTTGCGGGCGCCCGAGAACGATATCTTTTAGCCGGCTACCGTCCCAGTTGATTGTATGGTGAGCGTACGGCGGGCGGGTGACTCGCGGTGCAGCTGACCTACCTCCAGTTCCACGCGGTGTTTGTCTTACCGGTACTCGTGGGACTGTTGTACCTACTTCCCCGGTACGAGCCGACCAGACGCCGCCGGGGCGCCGTTGGCCTCGGCATCCTCGTCGCGATCGCCTTCGCGTACACGACCCCCTGGGGGAGTTTCATGATCTCTCAGGGAGCGTGGTGGTACGGCGACGGGGCTGTATTCGCTCGTCACCTTGAGATCCCGCTGGGCGAGTACATGTTTTTTAGCCTGCAGACGCTGATCGTCGGGCTGTACCTGTACGTTCGCGGGTTCGATCCGGCCTACCGGGAGGGAGACTTCGCTCGGCTCCCCCGCGCGCTCGGGGTACTGGTCGGCCTGGGGATGCTCGCCGGTGGGCTCTACCTGGTGACTCTGGGTGACTCGTATCTGTACCTCGGCGGGCTCGTCGCCTGGGTCGGACCGGTCGTCACGATCCAGTGGGCCGTCGGCGGCGGCTACCTGCTCCGGGAGTGGCGGCCCTGGGTCGAGGCGACGGTCGTCCCGTCACTGTATTTCTGGCTCATCGATCGGACGGCCATCGAGATGGGGACCTGGGTGATCTCGAAACAGTATACCAGCGGTCTCGCCGTGCTCGGGCTCCCGGTCGAGGAGATGCTGTTTTTCGTCTCGGCCAGCCTGATGACCGTCTTCGGGCTCGTGTTGTTCGAGTGGGTCCTCGATTACGACGACCAGACCGGGACGCTCGACCGGTACGTCCCGTCGATGATCATGCGCCGGCTCACTCCCGGCCGCGTCGACGAACCCGAGCCCGAGGTCCGCGGGTCCGGGTCGAGCTCCCGCTCGGGGAGCTGATGACCGTTATCTATGGGTCACAGGGGTCGCGACCTCACCGGTTCGGTCGCGACGACGCTGGAAGTCGCTCTCTGCTGACCGTCTATCGTTACCGGCGACTCCTGGCTGCCTGCTCCCGACGGTCATATAGGCGTATGACCGCCTATATAGCCGTAATATAACTGTATTTCCCAGTCGGTCGAGTACAACCGGTACCAACACCGCTCCCCGAGAACCCATGAGCTCACAGGAACAGCCCCGACAGGTCGAGCGGGACTCGGCCGACGACGCTCGCGCACAACCGACGGTCATTGGAGCGCGGAACCTGGACGTGCACTACGGCGAGACCCAGGCGCTCAGAGACGTCACCCTGGAGATCCCCGAACAACGGGTGACGGCGTTGATCGGCCCCTCGGGCTGTGGCAAGTCTACCTTCCTCCGCTCGATCAACCGGATGAACGACCGCATCGAGAGCGCCCGTGTCGAGGGGGAGCTGTACTTTCTCGGCAAGAACGTCTACGACGACGACGTCGATCCGGTCGCGCTCCGCCGGAAGATCGGGATGGTGTTCCAACAGCCCAACCCGTTCCCCAAGAGCGTCTACGACAACGTCGCCTACGGGCCGCGCATCCAGGGCACTGACGAGGATCTCGATGCGATCGTCGAGCGGTCGCTCCGCCGGGCGGCCCTGTGGGAGGAAGTCGAAGATCAGCTCGACAGCTCGGGGCTGGCCCTCTCGGGGGGCCAACAACAGCGGCTGTGTATCGCCCGGGCGATCGCGGCCGATCCCGAGGTGATCCTGATGGACGAACCGGCCTCGGCGTTGGATCCGGTCGCGACGGCGAAAATCGAGGAGCTGATGGCCGACCTGGCCGAAGAATATACCGTCGTGATCGTCACGCACAATATGCAACAGGCCGCCCGGATCTCCGACCGGACGGCGGTCTTTTTGACTGGCGGCGAGCTCGTAGAAGTGGGCCCGACCGACCGGATCTTCGAGAACCCCGATCACCAGCGCGTCGAGGATTACATCGCCGGCAAGTTCGGGTGACCGTCGGCTCGAGCGCCGACCGGTGACGGAACCGTCTTGACCGTCCGGCCGGTACCAGATCCATGATCGCCGAGGGTGACCGCCTGCCGACGGTAACCGCGCCGCTGGTCGAGGACGAGATCGCGCCAGTCGCGCTCGACTCGCTCACGGACGGGGTGCTCGTGCTCGCCTTCTTTCCCGGGGCGTTCACGAGCGTCTGTACTCACGAGATGACCCACCTCGAGGACCGCCGCGACCGACTCGCCGCCGACGGACGACTCGTCGGGGTCAGCGTCGATTTGCCGTTCGCTCTCCGGACGTTCCGGGAGGAACTCGGGCTCTCCTTTCCGCTCTTGAGCGACTCGAACCGCGAGCTGGTCCGGGCCTGTGGGCTCACGACCGACTTCGAGGAGACCGGCGTCCGCGAGATCGCACGGCGGGCGGTCGTTGTCGTCGACGAGGATCGCACGGTTACCCACGTCGAGGCGGTCGATCCGGGGACCGAACCCGACTACGACGCGCTGCTCGCGGCGGTCGAGGCGGCCTGAGCCCGCGACGGCTCCGGCGGTCACCCCCGGTCGAGTCGTCACCGAACCCGTCCGGACAGCTTTTTGTCTCGGGGGGATCTACCGGAGGGAATGACCGACGACTCCGAGCCCGCGGATCGGGCCGCGAGCGATTACAGATACGACCCCGACGCGACACACGCCTTCCCCGACGAGCGACTCAACGAGGTCCTCGCCGCCGTCGAGGACGACCCCGAGATCGAGACCTACCTGTCGGCACAGAACGTCAACCCGGTCGACCGGATGCGGTACAACGACCACGGGTCAAAACACGTCGAGATCGTTCAGAATCGCGCGCTCAGGCTCTACGAGCTGTTGAAACGCGGCGGCGTGGAGTTCAACGGTGCCGACGATCAGGGGCTCGCGACGAGCCGGTGATCGTCGCTCTCGCGGCGCTGTTTCACGACATCGGACACGTCGTGCACAGACACCGCCACGTGTACTACTCGGTGCCCCTTGCCGCCGACATCCTCGACCGAATCTTACCGGACTTTTATCACACCGAGGCGGCCGTCCGGGTCAAAGCAGAGATCCTCCACGCGATCATCTGTCACCACACCGAGGAACAGCCGCTGACGACCGAGGCCGGCGTCGTTCGGATCGCCGACGGCCTGGACATGGAGCGGGGTCGGTCGCGGGTCCCCTACGAGCTGGGCGGGCGGGGAATTAACACCGTCTCAAGCCAGGCGATCGAGGCCGTCCGGCTGGTCGAGGGTGTCGACGTGCCGGTGCTGGTCGAGATCGAGATGGTCAACGCCGCCGGGGTCTACCAGGTCGACAGCCTGCTCAAGGCGAAAGTCGAGGACTCCACCCTCGAAGACCGGATCCGCATCGAGGCGGTCAACACCCGCGAAGGCGACGGCCAGATCGTCGAGCGGATTGACCTCTAAGCGCTGAGCTCCGCGCGCGCCTCCCTGACCGCCCCGAGCAGTTCCTCCGGCGAGGCCCCCGCCCCCGGGAGCGTGACGTGGCCCATCTTCCGGAGCGGTCGAACCTCGTCTTTCCCGTACCAGTGGAGTGCGAGCCGGTCGGTCGCGAGCGCGCTCGCCCGCCCTTCGAGGGTCGCCGGCCGCGGGTCCTCAACTGTCCCGAGGAGGTTGCTCAGCGCCGTGGGACACCGCCGCTCGGTCGTCCCGAGCGGGAGCCCGGCCACCCCACGGAGGTGTTGCTCGAACTGCGAGGTGTGACAGCCCTCGATGGTCCAGTGCCCGGAGTTGTGCGGCCGCGGGGCGATCTCGTTGAGCAGGATCTCGCCGTCGGCCGCGAACAGCTCGATCCCGAACACGCCCCGTCCCTCCATGACGGCGAGCACGTCCCGGGCGACCCTGCGGGCCCGCTCGCGGACCGACTCGGGGACCCGCGGCGGCGAGACCGTCTCCCTGAGGATCGCCGCCTCGTGGATCGTCTCGGTGACTGGGAAAGCGTCTGTCTCTCCGTCGCCGCGACAGCCCATCATGGCCAGCTCGCAATCGAAGGGAACGAACTCCTCGACCATTGCCGGTCCCTCGATCGCCTCAATCGCCGCCGGCGCCTCCTCGGGGCCGTCGATCCGGACGGTTCCGCGGCCGTCGTAGCCGCCCTCGCGGGCCTTGAGCATCACCGGCGCCCCGAACTCCTCGATCGCCTCGCGCAGGTCGCCGACCGACGCGACCGGGCGAAAGGCCGGCACCGGCACGCCGGCCTCGGCCAGGCGCCGCTTTTGTACGAGCTTGTCCTGGATCAGGCGGAGCGTCTTCGGAGCGGGGTGGACCGATGTTCCGGTCTCCTCGCCGACCCGTTCGAGCACGTCCGGGTCGGCCAGCTCAATCTCGTAGGTGAGCACGTCGGCCCGCTCGGCGAGCGCGCGGACGGTCTCTGGATCGTCGAACCCGCCGACGAGCTGCTCTGCGACCCGTGCGGCCGGCGCCGCCGGCGTCGGATCCGAGACGACCAAGTCGATCCCCAGCGGCGCTGCTGCCTCACCGAGCATCCGGCCGAGCTGCCCCCCTCCGACGACGCCGACCGTGTCGACAGTCATATCAGCCGGTTGCGCCCGCCCGGGATTAACCGTTACCGTCGGTCTTGTCCTCGCCCGAGAAGGTAAGTCGGTGGCTCGCCTATCCCGTAGCGTGATCGTCGTCGCGACCGAGGACTTCGAGCTCTACCACGAGGTCCTCGCGGAGCTCCGCGATCGGGACCTGCAGTTTCGCACTGTCGAGCCCGGCGCCGACCTGCCCCCTGAAACTACCGTCGTCATCACCGATTCCGGATCGGTCCCGCTCTCGACATCGATCCCGGAGGACGTCGAGCGGGTGCTCGCGCGCCCGGAGGCCCCCCGATCGGCCGTCGAGGAGGCGATCTCGCTGCTCCGAAGCGAGGGTCGGACGGTCGTCGGCGTCGATCCCGGCGAGCGCCCCGGGATCGCCGTTCTAGTCGGCGACCGCGTGGTCGCGGCCCACCAGGTGGGTCCTGAAGAGGTCCCCCGCGTGATCCGAGCGGAGACCGCAGACGCGCCGGATCCGCTCGTCCGCGTCGGCGACGGCGCCCGCCTGATCGGCGCTCGACTGATCGAGGAGCTCGAATTACCCGTCGAGCTCGTCGACGAGACTGGGACGACCCCGCACCTCGGGGCCGGCGTCAGGGGTGTCGCGGATGTCCTGGCCGCGGTCAACATCGCCCGGATCGAGGGCGAGCGCGTCCAGACCCGCTCGGTTGAACCCACCGAGGGGGAGCTCACCCGCATCCAGGACCGCGCCCGGGATCGCAGCGAGACCAATCGGGCGATCGACGCCGGGCTCGCCCGCGAAGTCGCCCTGGGCAATCTCACGCTCGAGGAAGCCCTCGATCGCCACCGCGAGTCGGACTGAGCCGCCGTCTCGGCCGCTACGCGTCGGCGTGTTCCGCCCGGACCCGCTCCTCGGCGCGTCGCATGATCACCCTGATCGGGCGACCGGTTGCCGCGGCGACCCGACTCGCGTCGTCGAACTCCGCGCTCACGTCGAAGACGGTCCCGTCGTCGGTTCGGGCGATCTTCACCGCGAGCTCGTGGTCCTCGCCGTCGATCTCGACGGTCGTCCGCGCCCGTGTCCGGTCGGCGACGAATCGGTGGGTGGCCGGCGTCGCCCGAACGCCCAGCGTGCCGGTCTCCTCGGCCAGCCGGACCGCGACTCGCTCTGTCTCCTCTCGGGGGACGATCGCCTTCACCAGGTGCCCGGGGCGGGACTTTTTCATCGTCGCCGGGAGGATCGAGACGTCGACCGCGCCCGCGTCGGTGAGCGTCTCCTGGAGCCCCCCGAGCAGCTCCGGCGAGGCGTCGTCGAGGTTCGTCTCGAGGACAGCGATCGGCTCGCGTTCCAGCCCGCCCGCCTGACCGGGGTGAGCAGCTCCGCCTCGACCGGCCCGCCCCGGAGCTCCCAGTCGGCCCGGGCGGCCACCTCGACGACCGCCGGCGCCGGGATCGGGTAGGTCCCGTGCGTCATCTCGCGCTCGCCGCTCCCGGCGGCCAGCGGCGTGGTGACGATCCGATCCGGAGCCAGCGACTCGAGCAACAGACAGACCCCGACGACGTCGGCGATCGCGTCGTCGGCCCCGACCTCGTGGAAGGCAACCTCGGTCCGGTCCGTGCCGTGGACCGCGGCCTCGCTTTCCGCGAGGATCCCGAAGATCCGCTCGGCGCGGGCCGCGACAGGCTCCGGGACCCCGAGCGACTCGACGATCCCGACGACTTCCTCGTACCCGCGGTGTGGCCCGTGTCCCTCCGCCGGCTCGTCTGCCTCGCCTCCGTCACGGACCGTTACTGCCGTCGCCCCGACGCCGGCTCGCGTGGTCTGCTCGACCGCGTACTCGACGTTTAGCCCGTCCTCGACGGGAGCAAGCGCCGCCCTGTCCGCGCCCGCCGCGAGCAGGGCGCCGAGCAGCATGTCGCCGCTCGCGCCCGTCCGGCCGTCAATCGCGAGCGTCTGCATACCGCCGTTCGTCCACCCGCCGACAACAGTCTGTCGGCCGCGCGGATCCGATGGGTTCTTTGAGCATCCGGCGATATCACTAATATGGATAGACTCAGCCGACGCGCGGCGCTCGCGACCGGCGCCGGGGCGGTGGCCTCGGTCGCCGGCTGTCTCGGGATCGGGTCAGGATCCGGCGCCAACCCTGACGATCTCGATCCCGCCGCGCGGCCGACAATCGGGCCTTCGGGGGCGTCGGTTCGGGTCGTTGCCTTCGAGGATTTTTCCTGTCCGGGCTGTCGGGCCTTCCAGACGAGCGTCTTCCCGGCCGTCTCAGCTCGGTACATCCAGCAGGGCGCCGTCGAGTACTACCACGCCGACTACCCGATCCCGGTCGACGAGTGGTCCTACCCCGTCGCGAGCGCTGCCTGGGCGGTGTTCGAGGAGGCCGGCGACGAGGCGTTTTTCGAGTTCGTCGCCGAGATGTACGGCCGCTCGGGGTCGTACTCGCTCGATTTGATCGAGACCGCCGGCGAGTCGGCCGGCGGCGTCGGAGCGGCCGCCCGGAGCGCCGCCGAGGACGAGACCTACCGCGACGCGCTCAATGCGGACAAGGACATCGGGTCGGACTGGGGCGTCGAGGGAACCCCGGCGGTGTTCGTCGAGGACGAGTCGGTCGATCCCGCCGAGTTGCTCGACGTGCTCGCCGACCGGGTCTAACCGCCCGGCCCGCGGCGGCTCATCCGGACCTGCAAGCGACACGCACGAACGGGGTTAGCTCTCGGGCGCGGACTCGGGTCGGACGGGGCGTTTTTATCGCCGGCGGCAGACGTTAAGGCGTGCAGTCGCCTCCAGACCGGTCCCGCGGCCAGCTGCTTGAGGCCCTCGCCGCCGGACCCGTCGGGCTCGCCGCGCTCGCCGACCGAACCGGCCTGTCCCGGGCCGCGGTGCGCGACGGTCTCGACGCGCTCGAGCGGGCCGGCTTCGAGTTTCGCGAGACAGAGACCGGCTACGCCGTCGACTCGGTCCCGGCGTACGGCGCCGGCGCGATCGAGTACGGCCTCTCGGCGCCGGTCGCGGTGGCGTACCACGACCGCCTTCCGAGCACGAACGCCCGCGCCCGAGAGCTCGCGACCCGAGGGGTGAGTGACATCGCGGTCGTGGCGGCCGAACAGACCGGCGGCCGGGGCCGTCGCGACCGGACGTGGGCCTCGCCGCGGGGTGGCGTCTGGCTGTCGATCCTGCTCCGGCCGGCGGGCTCCGCAGCCCACGCACCCGTCTACACGCTGGCTGGAGCCGTCGCCGTCGCCGACGCGATCCCGGATGAGGTGGCTGCGCGGATCAAGTGGCCAAACGACATCCTCGTCGGAAAGCGCAAGCTCGCCGGCGTGCTCACCGAGACCGCGACGACCGGCGGCGAGCTCGACTGGGTGATCGTCGGCATCGGCGTCAACGCGAACGTCGATCCCACGGACCTGCCGGGTGAGGATCCAACCAGCCTCCGGGCCGAACTCGGGCTCGTCGACCGCCGTCAGCTCGCACAACGGATAATCGAGCGGACCCACGAGCTTGCCGGCGCGCCAGAAGATATTCTCCCGGCCTGGCGGAGACTCGCGGACACGCTCGGCCGTCGGGTCCGGGTCGAGACCGACTCCGAGACGATCGTCGGCGAGGCCGTCGACGTGACTTTCCCCGGGGCCTTGGTCGTCGAGACGCCGGCGAGTCGCCGGACCGTTGCCGCCGGGGAGTGTGAACCCCTCCGGCCGGCCGACCCGAGATAAGGTCGCGAGCGGTCACTCCCGCCCGAGCGTATAAAACTCCTCGTTAGGTCGCATGTCGGCAAAGTGTGCCATCCGGTTCGAGAGGTTGAACAGGGCCGTGAGGCTGCCGATATCCCAGATCTCTTCGGTCGAGAACCCGTGCTCGCGCAGGCGCTCAAGATCGGCCTCGTCGACAGCGGTCGGGTCCTCGGTCAGCGCGACTGCCACGTCACACATCGTCCGGTGGGCGTCGTTAATGTCTGCGGTCCGGTGGTTGGTTGCGAGTTGCTCCGCGAGGTGGGGATCCTCGGCGTAGATCCGGACCAGGGCGCCGTGAGCGACGACGCAGTACAGACAGTCGTTGGCCCCGCTGACGGCCACGACGATCATCTCGATTTCCTCGCGGGCCAGCGG
>PXQL01000073.1:2512-3371 GCA_003021335.1 Halobacteriales archaeon QH_10_67_13 | reverse complement strand
CGCCTCGTACTCGATGCGCTCGCGGACCGTCTCGGGTAGCTCGTCGCGGTCCGGCACGGGAAATCGGGTCATCGCGGGTTCGGACATGCTCGGGACCGGGACCGCGAGCGGTAAAACCGTTCCCCCGATTGGTTTCCCGGGCTCTGTTGAAATCCTCAACTCGTGACAGATTGGAGTGCGATGGTAAGTACAGGAGACTCACGGATCGCTCAACACAGATGATGTACTCCGCGTGAGTCAGTCTAGTGTTTTGAGCGCATCCTCTGGCGTGAATTCAGCATGCTCTACGTCATCAGCGTGGATTTGAATCGTCTCGATGGTTCCTTCGACGATTTCGGGAAGGGATTCGACGAACTGGCGGTACTGTTCGGATTCTGTGTGGGCTTCGGCCGCATCGACATCTTCGTACTGTTCAAAGAAACGCACGACATCGGAGTCACCAACGTCGGTCATCGCACGATAGTGGACTGTTCCATTCTCAGCCTGTGAATACTCACGGAGGTTATCGATCAGCTCCATCGCCTTAGAGCGCTTTGACGACTTGAGCCGAATCGTCGTGTGGTTGACCAGCACGTCGGGAGTTAGACAACCACCGGAATGTATTTTTTCATCGAATGATTCGCAACCCCACATAGCAGTTGTTTCACGAATAAACACTGTCTAATCAATGGGATTTCAACAGAGCCGTTTCCCGGGATCGTCGGTCAAACAACCGTCGTAGCCTGGGCGACGCTTTTGTTCTGTCGGGTCCGCGCTCTGGTATGCGACGGCGGAGCCTCATCGCCACAATCGTCGGCTCGCTCGGTGCGACGACCGCCGGCTGTCTCGGGAACGACTCCTCCGGCGAGCCCGAGTCGTC
>PXQL01000073.1:0-2373 GCA_003021335.1 Halobacteriales archaeon QH_10_67_13 | reverse complement strand
GTCGGAGGGAGCCTCGAGCCCGGCGAGGCCTTCGAGCGCGAGTACGCCGTCGCCGGCGTCGCGGCCGATCTCGAAACCCCGTGTCCACCAGCGGGCGTCTACCGCTTTGCGGCCGACTACGACGAGTACGGCTCGTGGGGATTCTCCGTCCGGCTGACCGATTCGTCGTGACCCTCCGCCCCGCGCTTGGACGGCTACGGAGGCCCCCGGTCCCGCTTCGTGGCCCGAACTCCCAGTCGATCAGGCCTCGGGCCGTTGGAACTTTCCTCTCGGCGAGCGTGGAGCCAAGACGTGACAGACGACGCCTCCGCGTCCGCCGTCCAAGCGTTCTACGACGACCACGACACGGACGAGTGGGAGCGTCTCGCGACCGGAATTGACGGCCGGCTCGAGTTCGAGTCGACGACCCGGGCACTTGAGAGCCACCTGCCCGAGACCGCCCGCGTGCTCGACGCGGGTGCGGGTGCCGGTCGGTACGCGATCTGGCTCGCCGAGCACGGGTACGAGGTGACCGCGCTCGATCTCAGCCGCGAGCAGGTCGCTCTCGCCCGCGAGCAGGTCCGGCGCCGCGGCCTCGCCGACCGGATCTCGGTCGTCCAGGGTTCGATCACCGACCTGTCCCTGCCGGCGTCCGCGTTCGACGCCACCTGCTGTCTCGAACTGCGCCGTGTCACTCGCTCCGGCGGTCCCGTCGCTGTCTCCGTGCTCGGGCGGCTCGGGACGATCCAGCTGTATCTCGCCGCCGGCTACCAGCTCGAGGCGTTACCGGCGCTGTTCGAGCACGGCGACTACGACGCCGAGACGCTCGAGCGGTACGGTTACGAGCCGGCGTTCGCGCCGGCACACCTGTTCCGGCGCGCGGAGTTGCGGTCGCTGCTGGCCGAGCGGGGACTCTCTGTCCGGACGGTCCGCGGACTCGAAGGGCTGGGTTCGGTCTTTCACCGCGACCCGATTCGGGAGACTCTCGCGGGCGACGACGCGACGCTCGCGGGGATCCGGGAGACGGTCGCGACCACGAACGACGACCCAACCGTCGCAGATCTCTCGGTGCACATGCTCGCGGTCGGGACCGCCTGACAGGCTCAGCCGCGTTCTTCGAGGACCCGGTCGATGATCGCGGCCGTCGAGAGCAGCTCGTCGTCCCGCTCGCGCGGGCGCTTCGAGGCCCGCCGCACGTCTGCGTTGATCCCCGCCTCGGCCAGCTGGTCGGCGACGGTGTCCGCGTCGTGGTGCTGGTCGTATCCGAGGACGATCACGGCGGGATCGATCTCTCGGATCGGGACGAGATACTCCTCGGGGTGGCCGCGGTGGGCTCGGTCGACCGGGTCCAGCGCCGCGACCATCGCGACGCGTTGGCGGTCGGACACGACCGGCTTGGGCTTGTGGGTCACGTTTTCGGCGCGCGCAACGATCACGTGTAGCTCGTCGGCCATCGCGGCCGCCTCCTCGAGGTAGTGGAGGTGTCCCGGATGCAGGAGATCGAAGGTGCCAAGCGCGACCGCCCGACGGATCTCGTCACCGGCCATCGTTCTCGAGCCGTCTGTCGATGTCCGCCTGTGTGAAGTCGAAAAACTCCTCCTCCGGCGGTTCGGTCTCGAGTACCGGCAGCTCGATCGGCTCGCCCTCGCGGTCGAAGGCCTGCCAGTCCTCCGGGCCGTAGGGTGCGCCGAGGATGATGTGGACGTCGTTGCGGGTGAACGTTGCCAGATCGGCGTCGCTCGGCCGGAGCACGCCGTTCGGGTGGGAGTGAATCGAGCCCGCCGCCCGCAGGTCGTTCGGTACCATGTTGGTCTTAACCGTCGCGCTGACCGGGTTCGATTCGGTCCCCGGGATCACGAGCACGTCGGTCAGCACCGTCCCCGAGCGGTCGAGCCCGACCGCCGAGGCTGCCTCGCCGCGGAGCATCCCCATGTACTCGTCGGGGTGGGCATCCTCACTCGCGGCGCGTGCGAATTCGAGTGCCGACTCGGCGATGCCGATGATCTCCCCCGAGCGGAACAGTCCCATACCGGACTTGAGGAAAGCCGACGCCTAAGCGTTCCGGGTCCCCGGTGCGGTGGCGTGGGCTTCGAAGCGCTTTAGTCGGTCACTCGGATACCTCTGGTAACTCGCTGGCGGACGGGCACCAGCGGGCACCTGCCTGTGCAGGCCGGGATGTGACCCGCGAGGGTTGAACCACGAACGCCCGTGGTGATCGACATGGCACGAAGCTTCTACTCACACATCCGGGACGCCTGGAAGAACCCGGACGACGGCAAGCTCGCGGAACTACAGTGGCAACGCACCCAGGAGTGGCGCGATCAGGGCGCGGTCGAGCGGGTCGACCGCCCGACGCGGCTGGATCGGGCCCGCTCGCTCGGATACAAGGCGAAA
>PXQL01000072.1 GCA_003021335.1 Halobacteriales archaeon QH_10_67_13 | reverse complement strand
GACGGTGTCCTTGTGCAGGTCGACCGCCTCGGGATTGATCTCCTGGTCGACGCGGGCGGCCAGCTGCTCGCGGTCGCCGATCACGATCGCGTCGTCCATCGCCCCGTTCCACTCGACGGGCTCGCCTGCCGTGGTGTGTGCGGGCAGCCAGATCGGAACTGGCGTTCCCCAGTATCGCTGTCGTGAGGCGGTCCAGTCGGGTGATTCGGAGACAAAATCCCGGAACCGGCCGTCGCGAGCCTCCGGGGGGTGCCACTCGCTGTCCTCGATGTTCGCGAGCAGGTCGTCTTTGATCTCGGTGACGGTGACGAACCACTGGTCGGTGACGATCTGGACGATCCCCGTGTCACACCGCCAACAGTGGCCGTAGGAGTGCTCGACGGCCTCCTCGGCCAGCAGGTACCCCGCGGCCTCAAGATCGGCAATGATCTCGTCGTTTGCATCCCGGACGAACTCGCCGGCGTAGGGTCCGGCGCGGTCGTCGAACCGGCCGTCGTCGCCGACCGGACAGAACAGGTCCAGTCCGAGCTCGGTGCCCCGATGGAAGTCCTCCTCGCCGTGGCCGGGTGCGGAGTGGACCAGCCCGGTCCGGTCGACCTCGACGTACTCGGCGGTGTAGATCTCGAAGGCGCCCTCGCCGGCCGGGTGCTTGACCCGATCGGCGAGCGGGTGCTCGTAGCTCCAGCCGACCATGTCCGCGCCGTCGAGCCGTTCGATCACCTCGTGGTCGTCGTACCCGCCGGCCGCGAGCACCCCCTCTAAGACCCCCGCGGCGACGTACAGCCGGTCGGTCTCGCCGTCCCGGTGGGCGTCGACGCCGACGTACTCGACGGTCTCGCCGACGGCGACGAACGTGTTCGCCGGGATCGTCCAGGGGGTCGTGGTCCAGATCACCACCGACCCCTCGCGGTCGGACAGCGGGAACCGCACGTAAATCGAGGGGTCCTCGACATCCGCGTACTCGACCTCGTTGTTCGCGATCGCGGTCTCACACCGGGGACACTGGCTGATCGATCGTTTCCCCCGCTCGACGAGCCCGCGGTCGTTCGCCTGGGAGAACGCCCACCAGGCGGCCTCCATGTACTCCGGGTCGACGGTCTTGTACGGATCCTCCCAGTCCATCCATACGCCGAAGGACTTGAAATCTTCCTGCAGTCCCTCGAGTTGCTCCTCGGCGAAGGACTTGCATTCGGCGATGAATTCCTCCTCACCGAGGGCCTCGATGTCGCGTTTGTTCTCGAAGCCCAGCTGCTCTTCGACGCGGGTCTCGATTGGCAGCCCGTGCATATCATAGCCCGGCCGGTCGGCGACGTCGTAGCCGAGCATCCGGTGGTACCGGATGTAGGCGTCTTTGAGGATCTTGTTCCAGGTCGTGCCCATGTGGGCGGCCCCGGAGGTGTACGGCGGCCCGTCCAGGAAGTAGAAGGGCTCGCCGTCGCTCCGGTGTTCGACGGTCCGCTCGTAGGCGTCGACGGCCGCCCAGCGGTCGAACACCGCCGACTCGAGCTCGTGGGGCTCGTACCGTTCGCTTACCTCGAAGGTCCGAGCAGCGTCCTCTCCGCTCATACCTACCCAATTCTCTCCGGGAACTAAAGCGTGTCCGGTCGATAGTTCTGCGGTCCCGGCGAAGAGCGGCACAAAGACTATGTGGTGGTATCACATACCACAGCGTGTATGGCATCCGCACAAGAGTCCGAGGACATGTTCAATGAGTTCCTCGCTCAGCGGGGACACGACGTCGAGTCCGTCGAGACGAGCTGGGAGGAAAGTTATAGTAAAAAGCAGTGTCCGGAGTGTGGCGGACTCCACGACCCGAGTGCAACGGTATGTAGCGTCTGCGGCTGGTCGCCGTAGGGCTCGGAGTCGTCCTCTCAGATTAGTTCCGCATCGGCCGCGAGCAGGAGTCCTTCGATGGTCGCGTCGTTGGCCGGCGGCTCGCGGGCCCGCTCGAGTAGCTCGTTGACGGGGACCGCCCGCACCGACAGGAACTCGTTGTCGTCCCGATCGGGTTCGACCGGTTCGAGCCCCTCGGCGAAGACGATTCCCCGGCGGTGTCTGAGCACGCCGGTCGCGACCCAGAACTCCTCGAGCAGCGACACGCCCGCCGGATCGAACCCGGTCTCCTCGCGGAGCTCGCGGGCGCCCGCCGCGATGAACGACTCGCCGTCCTCGACGATTCCGGCCGGCAGTTCGAGACAGCGCTCGCCGATCACGGGCCGGTACTGCTCGACGGTCACCGCGCGGCCCTCGGCGACGGCGACGACCACGACCGCCGGCGGGAGCTCGGCCCAGTAGTAGCGTTTCTCCGAGCCGTCGGGCTGTTCGACCAGGTCGTACCCGCCCTCGTACCAGCCGGTCTCGTACTCGGTGACCGACTCGATCACCCGCCAGCCCTCGTTCACGCCGACTCCTCCAGCAGCGGTCGGTAGAGCCGGCCGAACGCCTGCCGGCGCAGCGTCTCGACCGCCGCCCCGCGTTCCTCGTGAAACGTGACCGCGACCGCGCGGTCTACGAACGCCGGCGCGTGCCAGACGACCCCCTCGGCACCCTCGCCCCCGAGCAGTTCGACCTCGCTGTCGGACCGTTCGCGCCACTCGCCGAACTCAGCCCGGTCGCCGACCCGGACCGCGAGCAGCGCAGCAAACAGCGCCTCCCGACCGGCGGCAAGCGCCGGCTCCGCGGTCAGGTCGTCGTACTCCTCGCCGGTCGTCGCCTGCTCGCGGGCCGCGGCCTTGACCGTCGCCTCCACGGCGTCGGCGAGCTCGGCGTACCGCTCCCGGACCGCCGCGGGGCTCTCGGGGGCGAACAGTCCCTCCGTCTCCATGCCCGTTTGTGGGGTCGGCGTCTACTATTCGGTTTCGCCTCCGCCCTCGGTCTCGATGAAGGCGAGCAGTCGGTCGGTGACCGCCCGGGCGTGTTCGGCGAACGCGAGGTGTCGCCCCTCGACGGGCACGAAGGTCCCCCGCGGGAGCTCCGCGGCAAGCTGTCTGCCCTCCTCGACCGGGACGACCGGATCCTCGAGCCCGTGACAGACCAACGCAGGGAGGGTCAGCTCGTACAGTGGCCCGGCCTCGAACCGGGCGAGTGCGTCGATCTGTGCCGTAGCGGCCGCCGGTCCGGGGTCATCGGCTTGGCGCCACTCGCGGATCCGGTCCGTCTCGACCTCCCGCAGGAACGCCTCGGAGACCCCGACCGACAGGTCCCCATCGGCGAGTTCCTCGAGCCCGTCCCGGTCGATCGCCCCTCCTCGGCGCGGCGTCCCGAACAGCGCGAGCGATCGGGCCCGACCGTACTCGCGGGCGTACCGCAGCGCGACCGCGCCGCCGAGTCCGGCCCCGACGAGGTGGGCCCGACGGATTCCGGCGGCGGCCAACACCGCCTCGAGATCGCCCGCGAGTTCCGTGACCGCGTACGGTCCCGGCGGCGCGTCCGACCGTCCGGTCCCGCGCAGGTCCCAGACGAGCGTCTCGTGGGGTCCGGCGACGCGGGGCTGTTGCCAGCCCCACAGCCAGGCGCCGAGCCCGGCCTCGCCGACGAACGCGACCGCCTCGTCTTCGTTCTCGCCAGGATCGCGCTCGTAGTACAGCGAGACGCCCGCGCGGTGTGTAAACACTACGCGCTCAGCGCCCGCTCGAGGATCTCCGGGGCCGCGCCACCACGAACTGCGCGCCGTTTGTCCCCGAGCCCAGCACCGCGACGTTCCCCTCCTCAAGCAGGGCGTTCGCCGTCGCGCGCAGTTCGTCCATGTCTCCGTCGATGCGTTTTATCACCGCCGGCGCGGGTCCGAGATCGAGCTCCTCGGCCTTGGCGCCGGTGGCTCGAACCGCGGCCAGCTCCTCTTTGAGCCGCTCGATCCGTTTGCCCCGGTCTTTCCACTCCTCGAAAAACCGCGTCGCCGTCTCCGGGACGGCATCGGGCTCGACATCCAGGGCGTCCGCGGCCGCCCGCAGCCGTCGCTCGGTCGCCTGCACGGCCGTGATCGCGGCGTCGCCGGCGGCGTAGGTGAACCGGACGACGCCGTCCTGGATCCGTTCGGTCCCCAACAGCTTGATCGCGCCGACCTCGCCGGTCCGTGAGACGTGGGTGCCTCCACAGGCCTGGGTGTCCTCGCCGGCGTGGATCAGCCTGATCTGCTCGCCTTCCGGGATGCCCCCCTGGTAGATGTCGAAGCCGTACTCCGTTTCGGCGTCGTTTCGGTGGCGCCACTCCTGTTTGACCGGGACGTCCTCGGTCACGTACTCGTTGGCGCGGCGCTCGATCTCCTCGAGTTGCTCGCGGCTCACGGACTCATAATGGCTGAGATCCAGCCGGGCGCTCTCGGTACCCTTTTGTGCGCCGGCCTGGCGGACGTGCTCGCCGAGCACTTCCCGGGTGGCGCGTCCGACCAGGTGCGTCGCAGTGTGATGGCGAGCACGACGCCGTCGACGCGCTGGACGTCGGTGACCGCGACCGTCGCGTCGTCGGTCGTGAGCGTCCCGCGGTCGGCCGGCTGGCCACCGCCCTCCGGGTAGAACATCGTCTGATCGAGTACCACGTCGTACCCTTGTTCGCGCTCGAACACCTCGAGGACCATCGCCTCGAACTCGGTGCGGGTCTGGTCCTCGTAGTAGAGCCGGTCGGTCTCGGGCAGGTCCGTGATCTCCTCGCGGTCCTCCGTGGATGCGCTTTGGTCGTCGCCGCCCTCGTGGCGGCCGGCCACCAGCGCGTAGAAATCGTCCGGCACCCGCATCGTCGCGTCGTAGTCGGCAGCGATCTCGGCGACCGTGTCAGGATGGATCCCGTGGGAGTCGTACAGCTCGATCAGCTCCTCGGTCGGAATCGGCTCCCCCCGGCCTGCGTACTCCTCGGCGAGGCTCTCGACCCGGCGGCGGCCCCGCTCGAGGGTCTCGCGGTACTTTTCCAGTTCCGTGCGGACGACCGTCCGGACGTGATCGCGGTTCTCGTAGCCCAGCCGCTCGGCCTGCATGTCGACCAGCTCGTCGATCGGGGCGTCGACGCCGACGCTGTCGACGAGGCGCTTGGTGCGGCGCAGCACCATCCGGGCGAGATATCCCGTGCCGGCGCTCGAAGGGACGATCTCGTCGCCGAGCATGTAGGCGAGCGTCCGGGCGTGGTCGGCGATCGCGTAGATCTCCTCTAAGGGTTCGACCAGCTCGCGCAGCCGCTCGACAGAGACGCCCACCTCGGCCGCGATGTCTCCCCGGGCGGCCTCGACGTCGTCGACGTCGTCGATGTCGAGCGTACCGGCCAGTGCGGCGGCGTCGTGGACGATCGCTCGCTCCTTTTCCGTGTACGCGAGTCCGGCGTTGTCCGTGAGGAACTCGACCGTCTCGGGGTAGATCGCCTCGTAGACCGTCGGGGTGCCCTGGCTCATCCAGGTCCACCGCTCGAGCCCGTAGCCCGTGTCGACGACGTATGTATCCATCTTCGAGTACGTGTTACCGTCCTTGAGCAGGTAGTCGCCCTCGGGATCTCGCTCCATCGACATGAAAACCAGTGTCGCGAGTTCCAGGCCCCGGTAGATCACCTCGATCGCCGGGCCCGCGTTGCCCCCGCCGACCCACGGATCCTCGATGTAGGTGACATCGTCGAGGTCAGCCCCCAGTTCAGCGAGCAGCTCGTCGCAGTACGCGACCGTCTGGCTCTTCCAGTAGACCTCGCCCTCGTAGGCGTACTGGCCTGGATCCTCCAGGCCCTCGCGGGCGTTGAACGCGTGGTGGGCCATCATCTCGAAGGCCATGGTGTGTCGGCCGGTCTTACCGACGTTGTCGATGTCCTGCATCCGGATGCAGGGCTGTGAGATCGTCAGCGGGTTGGCCGGCGGCGGGGTCTTTCCCGACGTGACGAGGGGCTGAAAGTCATA
>PXQL01000071.1:3800-6872 GCA_003021335.1 Halobacteriales archaeon QH_10_67_13 | reverse complement strand
CTGCATCACGAAACACGCGACCGGCCGGATCGACTCCCCCCCGATCGAGGAGAACGTCCAACACGCCCGCGAGCTGGTCCGGGCCGGCGCGAAGGAGATCCGGGTGACCGGCCAGGACACCGGCGTGTACGGCTGGGACCGTAATCAGGGCGAGAGCCTGCTCCCAGAGCTGCTTGAGGAGATCTGTGCGATCCCCGGCGAGTTCCGGGTGCGAATCGGGATGGCAAACCCCTACGGCGTCCACGGCGTCCGGGAGCGACTCGCCGAAGTGTTCGCCAGAGAAGAGAAGCTGTACAACTTCTTACACGCACCGGTCCAGTCGGGCAGCAACCCCGTATTGCGGGACATGCGCCGCCAGCACACCGTCGAAGAGTTCCGCGAGATGGTCGCGGCCTTCGATCGGTACCTGGAGGAGTGGACGCTGGCGACGGACTTCGTGGTCGGGTTCCCGACCGAGGAACCTCACGACCACGAGCGGTCGGTCGCTCTGCTCGAGGAGACCACCCCCGAGAAAGTAAACGTCACCCGCTTCTCGAAGCGACCCGGGACCGACGCCGCCGATATGAAAGGACTTGGCGGGCAGATCAAAAAGGACCGTTCCTCGGAGCTTGTCGAGCGGAAAATGGAGATCGTCGGAGCGGCTCACGAGCAGATGGTCGGCCAAGAGCGGTCGGTGCTGATCGTCGAGGACGGCACCGAGGAGTCGATGGTCGGGTACGACCGGGCATACCGACAGGTCGCGGTTCCCGGAGCAGAACGGGCAGGCGTCGAGCTCGGCGACGTCGTCACCTGCGAGGTCACCGGCCACAACACCGTCTACGCGCTGGGCGAGCTCTCCTGACCGTTCTTCCACTCGCCGATCCCCGCCGGATCGAGGTGGATGTGCACCCCCCCGACATCATCGAGAGCCAGGACCGACTCGGCCAGCTCCTCTTCGAGATCGTGGGCCTGCGCGAGCGAGAGGTCGCCGTCGGTCTCAACGTGGGCCTCGACCTCGAGTTCGGTGCCGTCGTAAAACACCGCGAGATCGTGCACGCCACGGACCCGCGGAGCCCCGAGCAGCGTCTCCCGCACCGCCTCGCGGCGCCCCTCGGGGGCGGCCGCTCCCGAGAGATACGAGACGTTCTCGCGGGCGATGGTCACGCCCTGTGAGACGACCAGCAGACTCACGGCCGCCCCGGCCGCTCCGTCGAGTACCGGCGCGCCGAGCGCGATCCCGACGATCCCCGCAAGCACCGCCACAGACGTGTACAGATCGTTCAGACAGTCGAGCGCAAGCGCTCGCAGCGCCGCTGAGTCGAGTCCGGCGTTCGCCCGCTTCGTGTAGACGTACACGGCGAGCATATCGACCATCGCGAAGGCCGTCGCCCCGAGCATGAGCGGGCTGAAGGTTACCGTCGCCCCGTTGAGGATCGTCCGGACGGACTCGATCAACAGGTCGGCTCCGAGCACGACGATCACGCCGCCGACGAACAGCGCCGTGAGCGGCTCGAATCGCGCGTGGCCGTGTGGGTGGTCGGCGTCCGGACCCTCGAAGCGACCCTCGCCCCAGATCGACACCACCAGGCTCGCGACCAGATCGGCCACCGAGTGGGCCGCGTCGGCGATCAGGGCGGCACTTCCCGTGGCGAACCCGACCCCACCCTCGACGACGATTTTCGCCGCATTGCCGACCGCGTTGACGCCGGCTGCCCGCCCGAACCGGGTGCGATCGGCCCCTTCCATCCTCCCTTTATAGGCGAGAGTCGCATTTTAGCGTTGGCATTAGACCCGTCGAATCGCTCGGGTCGAGCCGTCTGCGACCCGATCAGTAAGAATCACCGGGCGTCAAGCGAAGGTGAATCTGCCAATATTGGGCAATACATCCAAAACGATATACCCCGACAGACACTATCAAAAAGAGATGACACAAGATGTTCGATCCGAGACGCCCGCTGAGCCGATCGTCCTCGGGTCCTCTGAGGAGTTCGAGTCGATCGTCTCGGAGTACGGAGCCGTGATCGTTGATTTCTACGCCGACTGGTGTGGCCCCTGCCGGATGATGGAGTCGGCCGTCGAGGCGATCGCGGCAGAGACCGACGCGGCGGTGCTAAAAGTCGATATCGACCGTCACGAGCAACTCGCCGCGGCCCACAACATCCGCGGGGTTCCGACGACGAAGGTGTACGCGGACGGTGAGGAAGCCGACCAGATGGTCGGACTCCAGACCGAAGAGCAACTCAGAGCCGCCGTCGACCGCCACCGCCCCGCCTGAGACCGATGTCCGAGATGTCCCAGCCAGTCGACTATGGCTCCGACTCGGCCGGTGCCCGACATCCCCAGATTGACGAGCCGGCAGCGCTCGGGTTCGCCGGGCCCTACCGCTCGGGGCGATCGGTCGGTCCGGCCAGGACACGACCTGTGGGCGTCGGAGTGGTTTCGCGGTGACACCGCTTGATCTGCGCGAGGAGGTTCCAGCACTCCCGGACACGACCTATCTCAACTACGGGGCCCACGGACCGAGCCTCCGGCGAGTGACCGAAGCCGTGACTGAGGAACTCGAAACGGTCGAGCGTGAGGGGCTCGAAATCGGCCCGTACAAGGCAGCTTTCGAGAGTTACGAGCGGTCTCGCGAGCGGATCGCAGGGCTGTTGGGAGCCGATCCCGACGCTGTTGCACTCACCGCAAGCACGAGCGACGGACTTGCCCGGATCGCCTGCGCGCTGCCGTTAGGTGAGGGGGATACGGTCGTCCGGACCGACCTCGAACACCCCGCGGGCGTGCTCCCGTGGCAGCGTTTCAAGCGCGAGGGGCTCTCTGTCGAGGTACTCGAAACCGAGGGTGGACGGGTCGACCGCGACGCGTTCGCGGCGGCGGTTGCGGACGCCGAGGCGGTCTGTTTCAGCGCGCTCACCTGGACCCACGGCACCCGGCTGCCGGTCACGGAGTTGGTCGAGATCGCCCACGACGCGGGCGCGTTCACGATCGTCGACGCGGTCCAGCTGCCCGGACAGACGCCCGTCGACGTCACAGAGTGGGGCGCAGACGTCGTCGCCGGGGCGGGACACAAGTGGCTGCTCGGGCCGTGGGGCG
>PXQL01000071.1:0-3795 GCA_003021335.1 Halobacteriales archaeon QH_10_67_13 | reverse complement strand
TCTTTCCGGTCTACAGTCTCGCGGCGATCAAGGCCATCGAAAACGTCGGACTCGACGCGATCGACGCCCGGATCGAGACGCTCACCGACCGGCTGAAGACACAACTCCCCGACGACCGGCTGCTCAGTCCCCGCGAGTTCCACTCGGGACTCGTCACCGTCGACGCCGCCGATCCCGAGGCGACCGTCGAGCGTCTGTCCCGAGAGGGAATCGTCGTCCGGTCGCTTCCCCACCCCGACGCGGTTCGCGTGTCTGTCCACGCCGTAACGACCGAGGCCGAGGTCGATCGCGTTGCCGAGGCGCTCTCGAACTGACGAGGGTGATCCTTGCTCCGGAACGAAGGATTTAATCTCTGCACCCTCCGATCGCCGTCTGCGCTCGGTTGGTGTAGTCCGGCCAATCATGTCGGCCTTTCGACAATCTCGGAGAGTCCGGATTGGGAGCGAGCCGACGACAGGGGTTCAAATCCCCTACCGAGCACTCTGTTGACAGAGTATCAAAACTCGTCTTTCCTCCGTGTTCGCTCCGGTCGGTGACGCTCCGTGTCACCAGTTTTCTCAAAAAGATATAGACAGTGAATATGTAGGGGAGTTAACAACGGTTGGGGCCTCGGGAACGAGTGTGTACGAGCGCGACCCGACCCCGGGCGAGAAACAACAACGACTCAACGAGATATTCCACACGGTGACCGGCGAGACCGACCTCACCGACCCACAGGACCGATCGACCCAGAAGAAGGTGATCGATGTCACGGGCTCGAACTCGTCGTTAGAGGAGAGACGCCCCGACACCGATCCCGAGGCGAACGGACTTGACGACGCCATCGGCGATCCCGAGACAGAGTGAACCGTCGGACCGACCGTGGCCCGAGAGCGGATACCAGAACGGCCGAATGGCCGCTCGGCCACCGACCGGCATGTAATTACCCCCGGACGCTGGTCGAGTTAGTCCGAAGGGATCCGGAAACAGACAGTTGTGCCGTCCGGTCTGGTCTCGTAGCTGATCTCGACGGCCGAGTTCCCCGCGACCAGCTTCATCACCCACAGGCCGAGGCCGCTCCCGTGTTTGATCGGCGTCTCCTGACCGTCCTCGAGGACGACGAGCTCTTGATCGGGAATCCCCGGGCCGTTGTCCCGGACCTCGACGTCAAGGCCGTCGCCGACGGGCTCGGCTACCACTGATACCGTCATCGCCGGGGGATCGTTGTGCTGGGCGGCGTTCTCAACGGCGTTGTACAGAGCCGTCCGGAGCTGTGGGATCGCCGTCACGCTCGCCCCCGAGGGACAGTTGAGGCTGACCTCGACCGCATCGTACATATCGTCGACCGCCGTCGTGATCTCGACCAGCGTCGCGTGCAGGTCGATTCTCGCGGGCTGTGGGTCGCGCTCGACCAGTCGCTTGACCAACTGGGCGTTTTCTGCGAGCGAATCGAGCTCCGCCGCCGCCGAAAGGATCGCGTTCGCCTGGTCGGCGACCTCGGACTCGTCACGGGTTGCCAACAGCGACGCGTACCCCTCGATGACGGTGAGCTTGTTCCGGAGGTTGTGCCTGAGCGCCCGCGACTGGAGCTGTCTCATCAGGCGTAGCTCCTGCTCGCGGTCGTGCTCTTCGGTGATGTCGCGGAACCCCCAGAGCCGGCCGTATCGCCTGTCTTCTCGACCGATCGGCGCGAAGTAATACTGCAGGCACCGCCCGTCGGTCAGTTGCCAGCGCCCCTGTCGAGTCTCATCGGTGTCCGATACGGCGGCGACGGTACTCACGGCCTCCTGCTCGGGAACGGTGAGTGCGATGACGCGCGCGAGAGCGTCGATACCGCTCGCGAGTGCCTTGGGGGAGTAGTCACACAGGCGCACGAACTCGTCGTCGTAGTGCAGGAGATGCCCCGAATCGTCCGTGACGAGAACACCGCCGTGTGTCGCATCTGACGTTGCGGCCAGTACCGACGTCTTGTGCCGGAGCTGCTCTTTGCGGCGCTTTCGGACGGTGATATCTTGGACCGCCCCTCGAACCGACCGGCCGCCGTCGACTGCCTCGGCCACTGCTTGGAGCCACCGGATCCGGTCGTCGTCGACGATCCGGAATTCGGTATCGATCGTGCCGGCTTCGATCGCCGCGAGCCGGTCGAGACGCTCTCGATCGTCCGGGTGGATCACGTCTCGAAGATCGCCGAGTGTGTCTGGGGTCTGCTCCCGGCCGAACAGTTCCGCGAGTCCACTCGCCCAGGTAAACTGACCGGACTCCGGGTCGAACTCGAACCCCGAAACCGCGGCGAGCTGGTGTGTTTGGCGTAGAGATGAACGAGCGCGTTCGAGTTTGCGCTCGCGGGCGCGCCGGTCGGTAATGTCTCGCGCGAGCACGACGACACCGACGACCCGCCCGTCGTCCTCGACCGGCGTGAGCTTGTGCTCTCCGTGCCGTTTTCCAACCGGGAGGTCGTGTCCGATCTCGACGGGATCGGCCACCTCGCCGGCTAGGGCCGTTTCGAGAGCGGTCCGAAACCGTCTGCGCCCCTCATCCGTGGGTATGGTTCCGTCGATCAGCTCTGCCACCGGCGTTCCGCACAGCTCCTCCGGGCAGACATCGAGATACGAACACGCGCTCTCGTTGGCGTAGACAATCTTTCCTCCGGCGTCGAGAACGAGCAGTTCGTCCTCTAAGGTGTCGAGGACCGCCTTGGGGATGGTCTGTGAACCCAACGACAGCTGTTCTCGACCCATCTGTCAGTACCGCCTCCGGTGAGCGACGGTTCCGGAGGGAGATGCCGGCTGTCCCGCGGGATCTACCCGTCCCGAGGGGGCCATAACCAGCGGGCCAGGGACTTCTCCAAGGCCGTTGCTTGGGGTCGCGGGCCGCCACCGCAGTCTCGTTGACCGTCGTCTCATCAAGGGGCGCTTTTGCTCGGGTGTTCAAGTAAATTACGGCCAAAATTATCACGAATGATTCTACCACAGCGAGAGCTCACTTGAGCGCACTCGACACGTAGGTATCGGCGGGACCGCAAGCCGGCGTCGGGATCAGTCGGTTGCCCGGAGTCTAACGGCAGCCGCGAGCGCCGCGACCGCTCCCGCGACCGTTACGAGGCCGAACCCGGGACCGCTGCCGTCGTCGTCGGACCCACCGGAGTCGTCCGCGTCGCCCTCGCCGCCCTCGTCGGTGTCGTCGGTGCCGCCGCTGTCGCCGGCACCGCCAGACTCGTCGTCGCCGGAGGCGTTCGAGTTGCCGTCGGGATCGATGCCCTCGACGGTCGTCTCGCCCCGGAGAAGATTGGCCTCAGCGCGGATGGTCTGCTGGCCGGTCTCGGCGATTTCGACGAGCAGCTGTCCGTTCGCGCCCGTCTCGCCGGCCGGTTCGCCGTCGAGGACAATCGTCGCGCCGGCAACGGGCTCGTCGTAGGCGTTGGTCGCGGTCACGCGGACCTGCTCGCCGACAATAACTCGCTGCTGGTCGCTGACGAGCTCGAGTTCGGGCTCGCGCTGGGTAGTGATCTCGAAGGCCCTGTCTGTCTCGCCGACCACGAGCTGCTGTGTGACATCGACATAGCCGTCCCTGTTTACGGTTACATTCTGGACGGTGTTCACGTCGAGATCGACCGAGCGCTGACCCTCACTGCCGGTCTCTAACACCGTCCGTTCGGTCTCGATCGTGGCTCCCTCGATCGGCTCGGGCGGGTCGAAGTGATCGTCAAGGACGGTGAAGGAGACGGTCACGCGACCCGACTCGATCGCGATCGAGCGCTCGGCCTGCTGTCGGTCGAGCTCGAGGGTGACCGTCTCGTCGAAATAGCCCGGACGCTCG
>PXQL01000070.1 GCA_003021335.1 Halobacteriales archaeon QH_10_67_13 | reverse complement strand
CGAAGCCTTAGAGGACACCCCCGTCTACGACGAGGCCGTCCGGGAACTGCTCCACGAGGAGCTTGCCGTCGAGCGGACGGCCGAGCTGTTGGGAACGATCCAGGCGGGGGCGCTGGCGGTCGTCACGGTCGGCGAGCACACGCCGATCGGTACCGGCGGCCGAACCAGCGGCCGGGAGCTGTTGACGCCGGAAAACGCCGACGCGAGCGTTATCCGGACGGTCAAAGAGCGGCTCCAGGGCGATGAGATCCGGCTGTTCTGTCTGCACTGTCAGGACTACGAGCGCACCCGAACGGTCGGGAGCGTCCGCGACCAGCCCGAGTGCCCGAAGTGTGGCTCGACGCGAATCGCCGCGTTGAACCCCTGGGACGAGGAGACCGTCGCGGCCGTGCGGGCCGCCGAGAAAGACGACGAGCAGCAACGCCGCACTGAGCGGGCCTACCGAGCGGCGAGTCTCGTCCAGAGCCACGGCAAGCAGGCCGTGATCGCGCTCGCGGCCCGCGGGGTCGGCCCGCACAACGCCGCCCGGATCATCAACAAGCTCCGGGAGGACGAAAACGAGTTCTACCGGGATATCCTGACCCGCGAGCGGGAGTACGCCCGCACCCGATCGTTCTGGGAGTGACTCTCGCCGCACCGACGGGCGGGTCGTCTCGAGTTCCCTCGACGCCCGGCTCGCGAGTCGGTCCGCCGGAGCGCCTTTCTATCGGGGGCCGTACGGACGGGTATGCGATCCGAGGAGGAGATCCGCGAGCAGCACGAGTTCCTGCACGAGCAACTCGACGCCGAGGAGATGCGCCACGACGGCGTCGAGGAGATGTTCACCCACTACGAGCGGGCGCTCGGGTGGGTACTCAAAAAAACACCTCTGAGCGCGTCGACGAGTCCGACCGGCGGCGGGACCGGCAGACTTAGGCCCGGGCTGGCCAATTCGAGACCATACGGCACTTCTAAGGTCGTCGTCACAGGGTCGACCGGCAGACTTAGGCCCGGGCTGGCCAATTCGGGTCCATGCGCTCGGTATCCGACATCGAGATCGTCGGCGTCGTCGGCGCCGGCACCATGGGCAGCGGCATCGCACAGGTCGCGGCCACGAACGGCTACGAGGTGGTGCTGCGCGACGTCGAGCAGGCCTACGTCGAGGACGGACTCGACCGGATCGCGAGCGGGCTCGCCGCCATGGTCGACAACGATCTTCTCTCCGAGGACGAACGGACGGCGACCCGCGAGCGGATCACCGGCACGACCGACCTCGAAGAGCTGGCGGCCGCGGACATCGTCGTCGAGGCCGTGATCGAGGACGTAGAGATCAAACAGGACGTGTTCGCGGACCTCGCGGCGATCACAGCGGAGTCGGTCGTCCTCGCAACGAACACGAGCACGCTCCCGATCACGAGCATCGCGAGCGCGACCGACAGCCCCGAGCGGGTCGTCGGGATCCACTTCATGAACCCGGTGCCCCGCATGGAGGGCGTCGAGGTCGTCGACGGCGAGCACACCGGAACGGAGACGCTCGCGGTCGCCCACGCGTTCGCCGAGTCGCTCGGCAAGACCACCTGGGAGTCAGACGACAAACCCGGATTCGTCGTCAACCGCGTGCTCATGCCCTGGATCAACGAGGGGATCCGGGCCCATGACGAGGATGTCGCCACCAAGGAAGACATCGACCGCGGGTTGCGGCTGGGCACGAACGTTCCGATGGGACCGCTGGAGCTGGCTGATCACATCGGGCTCGACGTCGTCCTCGACGCGAGCGAGACCCTCGAGTCGGAGCTGGGCGACCGGTATCGCCCGGCTTATCTCCTCAAGCGGAAAGTCGAGGCCGGCGACCTCGGAAAGAAGACCGGTCGCGGGTTTTACGAGTACGACTGACGCCCGATACCGCTCCCGGCGGCGGTTCTCACACCTGTACGTGGTCGGTGATGTCCTCCCGGAGGATCGTCTCGCAGTAGGTACACCGAACCCCCGCATCGAGGACGGTAAACCGCGCCTCGGCTGGCTCGCCGGCGTTCGTGATGCAGTTGGGGTTCGGGCAGGCGAGCACGCCGACGACCTCGGTCGGCCGCTCAACCCGGAACTTCTCCGCGACCTCGTAGCCGCGGATGATGTTGACCGTCGCCTCCGGCGCGATCAGCGAGAGCACGTCGAGCTCGGACTGGCTCAGCTCGTGGCCCTCGACTTTGAGGATATCTTTCCGGCCGAGCCGATCGGAGGGGACGTTCATCCCGACGCTGACGGTCGCGTCACCCTCGCCGTCGATGCCGAGCACTCCGAGCACGGTCAGCGCCAGCCCGCCCGGGATGTGATCGATCACGGTGCCGCTCTCGATTTTGCTCACGCGCAGCTCGGGGTCGTCTGCCGTCATCGGTCGCCCTCCAGGAGGAGATCCAAAAGCGCCATGCGTACCGGCACCCCGTTGTGGGCCTGCTTGAAATACTGGATCTCATCTATCCGAGGCAGGGGATGTAAGACGGGAAGCTCGTCGATTCCCGCGAGGGTTTCGGCGTCGATCCGGTACTCGCCGGCGACCGCCCGGTACTCGCTCTCGTCGGGGAACCGCTCCTGTTGGATCCGGGTGACATACAGCGCGTCGAGCTCCCCGAGGACCGGCTCGAGGGACGTATGTTCCTCGACCGCGGCGCCGGCCGCGTCGAGGTCGTAGCGCACGCTCTCGGGCAGCGCGAGCGTCTCGGGGCTGATGAAGTGTTGCTCGACCTCGAAGTTCGTCAGCGCGTGGGCGAGTGAGTGGACCGTCCGGCCGTACTTGAGATCGCCGACGATCCCGAGAGTCAGTCCGTCCAGTCCCGCCGCCGCTCGGATCGTGTACAGGTCGAGCAGCGTCTGCGTGGGGTGTTGTCCGGCGCCGTCGCCGGCGTTGATTAGGGGCACGTCGACGAACTCGCTGGCCATCGTCGCCGCGCCCTCGCTGGGGTGGCGCAAGACGACGGCGTCGGCGTAGCCCTCGATCACCCGGACGGTGTCGGCTAAGCTCTCGCCTTTCGAGACGCTCGAGGCCTCGACCGGCCCCATGTCGACGATGTCCCCGCCCAGACGCTTGATCGCCGCGGCGAAGCTCATCCGGGTCCGCGTGCTCGGCTCGAAAAAGGCCAGCCCGAGCAGCGCGCCCGGCCGGCGGTCGGCGTGTGCCGTCGGATCGCCGGCGAACTCGGCCGCGCGGTCGAGCACCGCCTCGATGTCGCCCCGCGAGAGCGCCTTCGCGCTCGTGATGTGGTCCTGGCGCATTCGCATCGACGGCCGTTCGGGTCCCTCTTGAAACTCCCGTCGACGGCCTCGGATCCGCGCTGGCAACCGCGGGGCCGGTCGCGACGTTCGACTCGCCTCTCGCCGGTCGGCCCGGAGGTTCTTATTTTGGGCCGCGCCAGACCCGCCGTGATCGCCGTCGTCGGCGGAAAGGGCGGCTGTGGTAAGACCACCACGACTCTCGGGGTCGCCCGGGCGCTCGTGGATCGGGGCCAGACGCCGCTCGTGATCGACGCCGATGCCGACATGCCCGACCTGTGCCGGCTGGCCGGCGCCGAGGAGCGCGGCGGTACCGACGGGCTCGCGGCCGGCGCCCCCGTCCGCGAGGCGGCGGTCCGGCCACCGGCCTTCCCCGGTATCCGGTTGGTGACCGCCGGCGGTCGGCGCCGGCTCCCCGAGGCACTCGCCGCGGCCGCCGCCTACCGCGGGCCAACCCTGATCGACACGCCCGCCGGCGCCTCTCCCGGGGTGGCCCGTCCGCTCGGTCGGGCAGACCGGGCGCTGCTCGTGACCACGACCACCCCCGCTTGCCTCGAGGACGCCCGCTCGACGCACACGCTTGCCCGCCGACTCGACACTCCCCTGGCTGGGACGCTGGTTCGCGAGGGCTTTCGGGACTCGGACCGACAGTCCAGCGTCCCGGGACGGGACCCGCGGTCGGGCCCCGAGTCCGACCGGATCCCGGGGCGCGTGCTCGCCCGGGTGCCGACAGTCGCGGCGCCGTTCGAGAGTTCGGCGGTCCGGGCGGGCTGGCAGGCCGTCGCGGCTGCGCTCGCTTCGGGACGCGGAGCCTGACCCGGGCAAGGACTATTTTCCCGGTCTCCAAAGTTACCGTATGACTGAGATCCACGCCACCCAGCGGGTGGCGGTGCTCGTCGACTCGCAGAACCTGTATCACGCGGCCCAGACGATGTACACCCGGAACATCGATTACACCGCGATGCTCGAGGAGGCCGTCGCCGGCCGCGAGCTCACCCGGGCGATCGCGTACGTGATTCGGGCCGACTCCGACGACGAGGAGAGTTTCTTCGAGGCGCTCGTCGACATCGGCTTCGAGACCCGGATCAAGCCGATTCGCACCTTCGCCGACGGCTCGAAGAAGGCAAACTGGGATGTCGGGATGAGCCTCGACGCCGTGACCCTCGCGGACCACGTCGACACGATCGTGCTCTGTACCGGCGACGGCGACTTCGTCCGGCTGACCAGACACCTCCAACACGAGGGCGTCCGTGTCGAGGTTGCCTGTTTTCAGGAGTCGACCGCCGAGAGCCTGATCGAGGCCGCCGACGGGTTCACCGACATGAGCGCCGATACCGACCGGTTCCTGCTGTGAGTGTCTCGCAGCTGTCGTCGCGCTTGCCCTCTCTTCAGACCCCATCGTCTGCCGAGAGCGTACGCGTGCCGTCTCGTTTCCCCCGATCGACTACGCTCCTGTCCCGAAGAGAGCCCCAAGCCGCTGTTCGAACTCGTCTCGCGTTCCCCCGTTCAACAGACAGTAATCGTGTCCGAGCGGTGCCGCGAGCTCCGCCAGCCCGCTGTTTAGCTCTCTGAGGTCCCGCGTCAGCACGTCCGACGGCCTGCATTCGGGCTCGCGCTGTTCGAGTCGCCCGAGGCGGGCGGTAAGGGGCGCGTGAATCCACACCACACGTACCGTCCCGAATGCCTCTCGAACCGTCTGCACCGACGCCGGCGAGTGCACACCCTCGACGACGATCCCCTCCGAAGGCTTGGACCGATTGGAGCGGCGCTCGGCGAGCGTTGCGACGGCTTCTCGGGTGAACTGGGCTCGCCCGTCGGCCTCGTGAACGCGAAGCACGAACTCACCGATCGATTCGGCGCGACCGCGTTCCTCGTAGGCCCGCCTGACGGTCGCGCCGATTGACACGGTCTCGTAGCCGATCCGATCGGCGTGTTTCTTCGCGGTCGTCTTGCCGGCACCGGAGAGTCCGGAGATCGCGTACACCCTCATCTTTCCGCGGCCGCCGCCCGAGCATCTCGTTGTTTCGATGACGGTCGATCCGGGCCCACGGTGTCCCCCCGGCGGGTCCACGACCTGGCCGAGAGCGCCGTCGCGTGTCCGTTCCTGTCGGGCGGTCGTAGTGTCCGTGTCGTACGAACACGTTCTAGTCGAACATAATCGTGCCGACCGGCGAGAGCCTCTGGAGCGGTTCAGTCTGTCCGGACGTGATCGACCACACGACCGGCAAGAAACGCACAATTCCCGGCTGGGTCCGCGATCGGCCAACTCCCGCAGTTGAGTCCAGCGGCAAGGAGCCCCCTCCGTTGTGACCGGAGGGCGGCGTACGGTGGGGCTGGGATTTGAACCCAGGAGTCCTCTCGGACACCTGCTCTCAAGGCAGGCGCATTAGGCCGCTCTGCCACCCCACCGCGACGCCGGACCGCCGAGGCTCGCCCGCCTCCGCGGTCGGGATCTTACGCCCGTCGATCCCGCTTGGTGGTCGGGCACGGTAATCCGAGCCCACACGTCTGAAGCTAGCCCGGATAGTAGAAGCTATCGCTCCACGCCCGGAGTCGCCCGCTCGGCGAACAGTTCTTTTTCCTTGGGCGACAGAGTCGGGTGTGTCTGTCTCGCTCGACGTGCTCGTGTTACCGGCCTTCGAGGACCTACCCGGCTTGCCGGGGGAGTTGACCCCCTGGACTCGAGAGTACGACCTCTCTCGCACCGTCGAAGTCGACGGCGTCCCCGAGCCGGTCCGGTACACAAAGTCCGGGCTGGGCGTCGTTCCCACCGGAATTGGAAAGACCGCCGCCGCGACGACCGTGACCGCCCTGTTAGGGAGCGACCGGCTTGAGCTCGCGGAGACGCTGTTCTGCACCGTCGGGGTCGCCGGCGCCCCGCCGGAGCTTCCGGTCGGCTCGGTGGTGCTGGCAGAGACGATCGTTGACTGGGACGACAAGTGCCGGTTCGACCCAGAGGACTCGGAGGACGGTCCGCTCGCGGGAAATCCCTACACCGGCGAGGCCGGTGTCTACGACCTCGATCCGGGGCTCGTCGACCGCGCCCGGGGCCGGACGGGGAACATCTCGTTGCGGCGGCCCGACTCTGCCGCTGACTCCGCCCGCCCGACGGTGACGACCGGGACGAATCTCTGCGGAGATGAACTCTGGCACGGCCGCGAGCTCGCTGCGCAGGCCGCGTGGCTGGCCAAGCGACGGGACCGCGATCCCTACCGGGTCACCGAGATGGAAGACGCCGGCACCGCCCGGGCGCTCTCGCGGTTCGACTGCCTGGATCAGTATCTGAGCGTGCGGGGCGTCTCGAACCACGACCGCCCGACCGACGACCGATCCGCCCGGGAGAGTTTCTTCGATGAGACCTTCGAGGACGGATTTGCCGTCGGGATCGCAAACGCCGTTGCCGTCGCGCGGGCGATCGTAGACCGACCTGAGCCCGGTCCCGACCGACGCGAGTAACCCGTCCCGGCCGGTCCGACCACTTTTTACCGGCCGGCGCCACGGCGGTGGTGTGCACGCGACGCAACTCTTGGGTCCGGGCGCGGTGGCGGTCGCCGTCGCTCTCGCGGTCGGAGCGCCGATCTCGCTCGCCGCACTCGACGATCCCTTCCTTGGGGTGCCCTGGCGCGTGGCAGCCGTCGCCTCGCTCGGGGTCGCGGTCGGGCTCGTCGTCGTCTTCTTCGCGCTCGAGCGACCCTGGAAGCAGGCGCTCTCGACGCGGTATTGGTGACCGATCGACCTCGCTGGGACCGCCAGGGAGGGGCTCGGTCAGAACCGCCCCGGAACTGTTAACCGCCCGCTGACCGTACTCATGATCATGACACTTGGGGCGATTCTGGGGAACCTCCCGTTGGTCCTGTTGCTCGCCGGGACCGCGCTCGTCGTCGCCGAGGCGTTCGCACCCGGCGCGCACTTTTTCGTCGTCGGGGTGGCGCTGTTCGCGGCCGGCCTGGTCGGGATTCCGCTCGCCGGCGTCCTCTCCGGCGCGGTCCTGTACGCCGCCCTCTCGGTCGTCGTATTGGTCTCTGCGGCCGCCACGCTGTACGTCTACCGCGAGGCCGACATCATGAGCGGAGAGGGAAAGGGTCAGACGAGCGACTCCTCCTCGTTGCGGGGAAAGACCGGCCGAGTCACAGAACGGGTCACCCCGACCGAGGGGGAGGTAAAACTGGCCGACGGCGGGTTTAATCCGTACTTCAAGGCCCGGAGTGTCGACGGCGAGATTCCCGAGGGCGAGGAGGTGCTGGTCGTCGATCCCGGGGGCGGAAACGTCCTCACCGTCGAGTCGTTCGCGGACGTCACCGACGATATCGACCGCGAACTCGAGGCCGACCGCCGACAAACCGCGGAGGCCGAGCGAGAGGCGAGCACCGACTCCTGAAACTGGGCGCGACGGCCTGGACTCGCACGGTCGCTCGCCCGTACACCGTTACGAACACTTTTTACTCGACGGACTCTACTAATATGCGATGATATCCGACGTACTGCTCCAGACGGAGTCGGCAGGGACGCTCGTCGCGGTGGTCGTCCTGTTGCTCGCAGTGGTGACCGCCTACAAGAGCATCGTCATCGTCAGGGCCTACGAGAAGGCCGCCTACACACGCTTTGGCAAGTTCCAGGGCATCTTAGAACAGGGCCCGAACGTCGTGTTGCCGTTCGTGACCAAGGTCTACCGGTTCGATATGCGGACCCAGACCCTCGACGTGCCCCAGCAGGAGGCGATCACCCGCGATAACTCGCCGGTGACCGCAGACGCCGTCGTCTATATCAAGGTCATGGACGCGAAGAAGGCTTTCCTCGAGGTCGACAACTACAAGAAGGCAGTCTCGAATCTGGCCCAGACGACCCTGCGGGCGGTGCTGGGCGATCTGGAACTCGACGACACGCTCTCGAAGCGTGGCAAGATCAACACCCGAATCCGCGAGGAACTCGACGAGCCGACCGACGAGTGGGGAATCCGCGTCGAGTCCGTCGAGGTCCGGGAGGTCAATCCTTCGAAGGACGTGCAGCAGGCAATGGAACAGCAGACCTCCGCCGAGCGCCGGCGTCGTGCGATGATCTTGGAGGCCCAGGGTGAACGGCGTAGTTCGATCGAGGAAGCACAGGGTGACAAGCAGTCGAACGTCATCCGCGCGCAGGGTGAAAAGCAGAGTCAGATCCTCGAGGCCCAAGGAGATGCAATCTCGACGGTGTTGCGGGCGAAATCCGCCGAGTCGATGGGCGAACGCGCCGTGATCGAACGCGGCATGGAGACCCTCGAAGAGATTGGTCAGGGTGAATCAAACACCTTCGTGATGCCCCAGGAGCTCACTTCGCTTGTCAGCCGGTACGGCAAACACCTCCAGGGCAGCGATTCCAAGGCAAACGGCCACGTCTTAGAGGGTCTAGAGTTCGACAAAGAAACCCGCGAGATGCTCGGGCTCGACGACATCGAAAAGATTCTCGGCGAACTCGAGAACGAAGACGAGGTCGTCAACCTTGAACGGATGGAAGAGGAGGCCCAGGCAGTCAAAGAAGGCGAGACGACTGCGGATATCAAAGACCCCGACGAGATCATCGAGGAGACCGGCGCCGACTTCAACGCCGACGGCGAGAACTCGAACTGACCAGTTCCGGATCGCCCGGGATTCCCGTTCCAACGTACGCTGCCGAAGCCATTTTACGTCTGACGCGTCCGATAGTATACAATGGGACGCGAGGGGGATGTCGATCAATCAAAGCGAGCGACCCTGCGTCGGTTCGCAGCGTTGGGTGCCGCGAGCCCGCTTGCCGGGGTGGCCTCCGCGAGTGACGGAGAAAGCGACAGCGACGCGCCCGACGCGATCACCGGCTATCTTTCTGCGACCCCCGGCGCACACTTCTCGAAGGTACGGGATGATCTCAAGCTCGGGACCGGCGAGACGCAGTATCACCTCCGCGGGCTCCGAGAGGAGGGTGTCATCGAGAGCCGGCGGGACGGCGACTACCGTCGGTTCTTTCCGGCCGGCCGGTTCGATGAGTTCCAACAGGTCGCGCTCGGCACGCTCCGCCGGGAGACACCCCGAAAGATGCTGATCGCCCTGCTTGAGGGCGACCGGTCCCCGGCCGAGGTCGCCGACAGGGTCGGCGTCTCGCGGCCGACGGTGAGCAAACACGCAACGACTCTCGAGAAAGCCGGATTGTTGACTCGGGAGCCAGAGTACGCCGTCGTCGAGCCCGAGACAGTGTTGGTGTTGCTGGTCCGGTACGCAGATTCTTTCGGCGAGGACGCGGCTCGCCTGGCCGACCGGGCGCCGGATCTTCTCGCATACGAGCGCGACGCTTGACTCGGGTCGTCGCAGATTACTGAAGATTCAACCCGAAAGCCTCGCGCTTTAGCGCGGGGATGAAGGCGATATGATATACCACAAACCGCCAGACTCAACTACACTGTAATCCCAATATTTGTTTTAATCTGTCACGTATAGTGATGTGTGAGCGACCGGCCACAACGAACAAACACGTACACTGCTGACCCGGTCAGCGACCGATATCATGAGTGTTTGTTTGATTGGCTGGCCGCACACGCTCCACTCTGGAACCAGATCACCTACCGACGCCGTCAGCAGTACTTCAGGGACGATGGTGATGTCTGGGACGCCGACTATACTGACCTCTACGACGACTACGCCCCAATACTCGGCAAAGCAACTTGCCAACAGATTGCCCAAAAAACAGTGTGGCCTGGCGCAGTCACTTCGAACTCCTCTCACAATACCACGATGAGTCACACATATTAGTGAGCGAAAAGCCGTCACCGCCAGGCTACTGGGGCACTCGTTCGGAGGGCTACGAACTACATGGTCTCGTCCGCAATGACCTCTACACGTTCGATTGGGACGAGGACAAAAGCACACTCGAATTTGGCGTCGGTGACGTGCTTGAAGACCGCTATGACTTCGAACATAATGAACGAATCACACTCGAAGCCCGTGGAAATCCCCACTGGCGTGGCGACGACAGTCGAGTAGAACTCATCTACGATGAGCATGCTGACCGGCTTCGTGTCCAGCATCCTGTCCGCATTCAGTCAGATGATGTGCAGACACAGCGGCAGGCTGCATTCACTCACACACTCGATCCCGAGGACACGACCCACTCAGCAGCCATCGATGTCGGCGCAAACAATATGTTGGCGATTGTCACGGACAACGGCGATACTACCGTGTATCATGCTCGTCCCGAGTTTGACCGGTTCCAGAACCAGTCTGACCGTATCGCAACACTCCAATCGCAACTTCCAGCAGACCAGTGGACAAGCACTCAGATCAAGCGTCTCTCTGAGAATCGCTCACGGAAGCGGGATCACAGTCGGAATGCGGCGGTGAAACACGCCGCTGAGTGGTTGCTCGCTCGGAACGTTGATACCGTCTACATCGGTGATCTCACAAACGTATTAGAGAGACACTGGAGTGCGAGTGTAAACGAGAAAACACACGCATTCTGGTCACATCGCCAGCTGCTTAATTGCATTGAACTGACGTTCGGTGATGTTGGTATTACTGTTGATGAAGTGAGTGAGGCTGACTCAAGTAGCGAGTGCCCTGCGTGTGAGAGTGAAACGGTCACCCGTGACGGAGACTCGTTCAGGTGTGACAACTGTGGATTAGCGGTGCACAGTGACATCGTTGGAGCGTGGAATATGTTGCAATCGGAAATTGGGCCGATGGCTCGGCCTGCTGCCCTGTCTGCTGGCCGCGGCAGGGGCGCACCCACAGATGGGACGTACTGGCAGTGGAACGACCACGACTGGACACCCACCGATTTCGGGGAACAATCGTGGTCAATTGACCAACCCAGCATCAGCAAACCCGCAAGTTCACAGCCGGGGTAATCAACTGACTGGATTACCCACGGAGGAATCCTCGCGCTTCAGCGCGGGGAGGAAGTCAAGGACGGCTCTCGACGCGTGCGGCGGTTAGTTCGCGACCATCCAGGTCGTGCTTGAGGAGTAGCCCCACTTCTCGACGGAAAACTCCGCGGCGTCGGCGACGACGGTCATGTTGGCCCCGACCTCCTTCGACGAGAGCCCGAGCTCCTCGGCGATGAGCCGCGATTTGAAGTACGTCGTCTCCTCGCGGTTCTCACGGAGGTACTCGAGGATGCGGTGCTGTTTCTCCGAGAGCGTCGGGTCCGACCGTGGGGCGGTCGTGCTCATACCTATCCATTGGCTTTGGGCTCATATACCCCGTTTGGTACGAACGGCTACACCCGTTCAGTCTGCGGGTTCTCCGGTCGTTTCCGCGGAAATCGACCCGCTCACGGCCGGTCGGTGGTACAGGGGTAAAACTCGAATTACGGGTCGGGATCGACGAGCTCACCGACGGCGAAGTTCGGTTCCACGTCTGCGATCTCGATTTTGACCCGGTCGCCGACGGCCGTACCGGGAACGATGATCACATATCCCCGCTCGACGCGGGCGATGCCGTCGCCCTGCTGGCCGAGGTCCTCGATCTCGACGTACCGGATCTCGCCGGGTTCGACCGGCGGCTGTGGACGGTCGGGGGCTGTTTTTCTCTTGCCGTCACCCCCGAGCAGCGCAACCCGGTAGGTTCCGCCCGGCTCGACCGCGCCCGCCTCAATCTCGCGGCGGGGCACCTCGATGACGTACGTGCCGCGATCGGTTTCGGTCGCCCGCGCGCTGAATACCGACGATAGCTCCGACGAAGTGTCCACGGACAGGTAACCTCCGGACTGTGCTGCGTGCCGGGCTCAGAAGTAGCTATCGACGGACGCCCCCGGCTTACGGAATACTAAGACGAAAGCGTCGTGTCTTAGGCGGGCATGAAGCCGACAGGATAGGAAAGAAACCACGCAACTAGACACGGGCATAATCCCAGATGTCATTATTATCGACATATTGAAATTAGTATGAGCGACCGGCCACGACGAACGAACACGTACACTGTTGACCTGGCCAGTGACCGGTATCGACAGTGCCTGCTTGATTGGCTGGCCGCACATGCCCCGCTCTGGAACCAAATCATCTATTGACGCCGCCAGCAGTACTTCACTGAAGACGGTGATGTCTGGGATACCGACGGCAGTGTTCAGATAAGGACTGAAAAGCGGGGCGGAGCGTTTTCTGAGTGTCTATGGCTAAAAACGCCCGCCGCAGCGGTAGTGTCGCCCAGTTTGACTTAGCGTTTGTGGAGTGAGAAGCGACACCACGATTTTTGATGAAGCTCGGTATTCAGTTGCATCTTGCTGGATTATCGCTTTCGAATACAGTCACTGTTCTTGATATATTTGGTGTCAGTCGAGCATGATCCACTGTTCATAATCGGATACATAGGGCCGAATTACAGCCGGAATCTGGTCACTCTCCGGATCACGTTGGGATGGATGAAACTGTGATCCGACTCAACAACGAGCGGTACTGGCTGTACGCTGCGGTTGATCCCGAAACAAACAAATTATCACACACACAGCTTGGGACGACGACAAACAGCGTCCTTGCACAGCAATTTCTCGCTACACTCCGCGAGAAACACGACGTAGGGAACGCCGTGTTTCTCATCGACGGCTCACTTTCTCTGAGAGACTCCTGCTCTCGACCCGGCCTCGGTCTCCGTGTCGAACGTCACGGAGATCGCAACAGGGTTGAACGTGTCCTTCGAGAACTAAAACGTCGGACCTTTTAATTCCCAAACTGTTCTAGCAACGCCGAAGCGGAAACTGCCGACGACTGGGTACAAAAATTTGCCTTCGTGTGGAATCGGCTTATTTGAATACTATGCCTGTACTGAACGCCAACAGGAACGCAACGGGGGGGTGATCGACGCATGGACCCCGGAGGCGATGCCGAGAGCGTCGACGTCAAACACGAGTGCCACGGCAGCGAGGACGGTGAGCACGACAGCAAGCCCACCCCACACCGAAACGGAAGATGCCCGAGAGTAGTGTGTGAAGCTCGTCACGCGTCCGCGATCTTCGGCATCTCGCGGACGTACAGGTCGTCTTCGAGGCAGTCGATGATG
>PXQL01000069.1:11072-11632 GCA_003021335.1 Halobacteriales archaeon QH_10_67_13 | reverse complement strand
CGACCCCTCGCTCTCGATCCGGTCGGGGTAGATCGTCCCCTGAACCAGGTAGTCGGCGTCGACCTCGCGGGCGACGGTCTCGAACTCCCGGATGAACTGCTCGCCGACGACCCGTCGTTTCTCCTCGGGGTCGGTCACGCCCGCCAGCGCGTCGAGAAACCGCTCGCGGGCGTCGACGATCCGCAGCGAGTCCATGTACGCGAACGTCTCGGCGATTCCCTCGGTTTCGCCTTTCCGCATGAGTCCGGTGTCGACGTAGACGGGCGTGAGTCGGTCGCCGACGGCCTCGTAGGCCAGCGCCGCGGCCGTCGAGGAGTCGACTCCCCCGGAGAGGGCGATCACCGCCTTCGCGTCGCCGATCTCCCCCGCGATCTCCGCGACCGCCTTCTCGAGAAACGCCTCGGTCTCGACCATCAGACACCACCTCCGGTAGCCGCCTCGACCAGGCCGAGGAAGGGCGGACTGGCCCGGGTCGGCCGCGACCGGAACTCGGGGTGAAACTGCGTGCCCAGAAAGTACGGGTGCTCCGGCAGCTCGAGGATCTCCATCCGCCGGCCGGA
>PXQL01000069.1:9534-10841 GCA_003021335.1 Halobacteriales archaeon QH_10_67_13 | reverse complement strand
CGCGACCCGCCGCTCCAGGCCGGCGTGTTTGAGCGCTTCGTGGACCGAGATGTAGGCGTCCTCGAGGCCGTACTTGCCCACGAGCGCGATCTCGACGTCCGCCGTCGAATCGCGGGTGATCCGGTCGCGCCAGGTGGTCTCGCGGTCCTCTGGGGGCGTGGCGGCGCCGGTCAGATCCAGTTCGGCGAGCACGTACTCCTCGACGCCCTCGGACTCGAGCACGAGCGGCACACGGTAGATGTCCTCGACATCGGGGTTTGAAAAGACCGCGTCGGTGGGAACGTCACAGAACAGGGCGATCTTCTCGCGGGTGTCGGTCTCGAGCGGGTCGGCACACCGGCCGACGATCGCGTCTGGCTGGAGACCGATACTCCGGAGTTCCTTGACGCTGTGTTGGGTGGGTTTTGTCTTCTGCTCGCCGGCCTGGGAGTAGGGCACGAGCGTGACGTGGACGAACATGATGTCCTCCTCGTCTTGTTCGTGGGCGAACTGCCGCAGCGCCTCGAGGTACTGCATCCCCTCGATGTCTCCGACGGTGCCCCCAACCTCAACGATACAGATGTCACTGCCGGCCGCGGCCTCGCGGATCCGGCGCTTGATGTCGTCGGTGACGTGGGGAATGATCTGGACGGTCCGTCCCAGGTACTCCCCGGCCCGTTCGTTATCGATCACGTGCTGGTAGACCTTGCCGGTCGTGATATTGTGATCGGCGGTCATGTCCACGCCCAAGAACCGCTCGTAGTTGCCCAGGTCGAGATCGACCTCTGCACCGTCCTTGAGCACGTACACTTCGCCGTGCTCGAAGGGGTTCATCGTGCCGGCGTCGACGTTGAGATACGGGTCGATCTTGACCGCCGTGACGTCGAACCCGGCGGTCGCGAGCAGGCGTCCGACGCTGGCGGCCGTGATCCCTTTTCCCAGGCCGGACATCACCCCTCCGGTGACGAACACGAACTTCTCCCCCAGGCTCGGGTCGTACTCGTCTGTTGGCATACCGACCGTGTGCCGGGCACGATCAAAACCGTTTCGACAGCGCGAAATCCCGAGGGCGCGCCCGTTGTGGGACACATCGTCCGGAGCCGCAATCGCCGGCGGACGGTCAGCCAGCGGTCACAAACTCGGCGACGAACTCGGCGACGCGCTCGCGCTGGCCGACAAAGAAGTGATCGGCCGCGAGTGTCTCGACGGACCCGCCGCGCTCGCGGGCCCGGTCTGCCACCGGGGCGGCGTCTGCGGTGTCGTCGCGGGTGCCGTAGACGACCTGCAGCGGCACCGTCAGCGTAGAGACTGCCCCGGGAACGTCCAGT
>PXQL01000069.1:0-9447 GCA_003021335.1 Halobacteriales archaeon QH_10_67_13 | reverse complement strand
GATCGCGTCCTCCAGGAAGCGAAACCGGCGTCTCCGAGCGGTCAGCCATACGCACGCCCGGCAACCCAGATGTAAGAATTTTAAGTTTCGACGACCCTGGTGTATGTATGGGAATCCTTTCGCGCGCCTCGTATGTCGTGCGGTCAAAACTCAACGCCCTGCTCAACAGGGCAGAAGACCCCGGGGAGACGCTCGATTATTCCTACGAGCAGCTGCGCGACGAGCTGCAGAACGTCAAACAGGGGATTGCGGACCTGACCACCCAGAAGAAACGTCTCGAGATTCAAAAACGCCGGCTCGAACAGAACGTCGAGAAACACAACGAGCAGGCCAGACAGGCCGTCGACCAGGGCCGGGACGACCTCGCGCGGCGGGCGCTCGAAAAGAAGAAACAAAAGATGACCCAGATCGAGAATCTGGAGGGCCAGATCGACGATCTCAAACAGAAACAGGAGAACCTGATCGAGCAGAAAGACCAGCTCAAAAAGCAAATCGAGGAGTTCCGCACAAAAAAGGAGACGATGAAGGCCCGCTACGAGGCCGCCGAGGCACAAAAGCGGGTCAACGAGGCCGTGACCGGCGCCGGCGAGGAGATGACCCGCGCCGCGGCGCTCGACGAGTTACGGGAGAGCGGCGCCCTGGAGAACGCGGTCTCGGATAAGAGCGATCTCGACCGGGAGCTCGAACAGCTCTCGACCGATAGCTCGGTCGATCGCGAACTCGAGACGCTCAAATCCGAGATGGACGCAAGCGAGGAGGACGGCGCAGAGGCCGACCCGGCGGTCGATCCGGCCGAGGCCGACGTCGAGCTTGAGGAACTCGAGAAGTCCGTCGATGAGAGCGAGGTCGACGCCGAACTCGAGGAGCTGAAAGAAGACCAGTCGTAGCTCGGGGTCGGCGATCCGAGTGCGGAGGTATTTTTAAACGGGAGAGTCGAGCGAGCCAAGTACCCCCGGGCGCAACGGGTGCCATGGCACCGATACAGTCGCCAGATCTCGATCGATTCGGTTCCCGGCGCTCGACGGTGTACGCGCCGGAGGGGGTCGTCGCAACCAGCCAGCCACTCGCCGCGGAGGCGGGCGTCGAGATACTCAGACAGGGCGGGAACGCCTTCGACGCGGCGGTCGCGACCGCGGCGGCGCTCAACGTCGTCGAACCCACCAGCACCGGGCTCGGCGGAGACGTGTTCGCGGCCTACCGGACCGCCGACGGCGACGTTGGCGCGATGCGAGCGAGCGGCGGCGCACCCGCGGAAGCGAGCCTCGAGGCGGTACGGGAACGGGTGGCCGACGGGAGTGACGCGGATCCGGAAGAGGTCTCGATGCCGATGCACGGCCCTCACGCCGTCACGGTACCGGGCACCGCACGCGGCTGGGAGGCAACCGTCGAGAAGCTCGGTCGACTCGAGTTGGCCGAGACGCTCCGGCCGGCCATCGAGTACGCTACTGAGGGCTACCCCGTGACGGAGGTGGTCTCGGCGCAGTGGCAACACGGTGAGGAGCTGTTCGACGACGAGCACGCCCGCGAGGCGTATCTCTTTGACGGCGCAGCCCCGTCAGTCGGTCAGACGGTCCGGCTCCCGGAGCTAGGCGCCTCACTAGAGCGGATTGCCGAGGGGGGCGCGGACGTCCTCTACGAGGGCGAGATCGCCGAGGCGATCGCCGCGGAAATCCAGTCGAAAGGCGGGTTCATGACCGTCGACGACCTCGCCGGCTTCGAGGTCGAGTGGCCCGAGTTGCTCTCGACGACCTACAACGGCGCCGAAGTCTTCGAGATGGGCCCGCACAACCAGGGCCAGATTGCACTCGAGGCGCTCAACATCGCCGAGGAGATCGGCGCTGGCGAACACCCGTACGACTCGGCCGATCGGGTCCACGCCTTTGCCGAGGCGATGAAACTCGCATTCACCGACGGCCACTACCACGTGACCGACCCTGAGTACGAGTCGGTGCCGCCGCTGCACGCGAAAGCCTACGCCAGCGAGCGCGCCGCGGCGATCGGCGAGGAGCCGTTGACTGACGTGGACGTGGGGACGCCGGCCGCGACCGGCGAGGACGCCGACACCGCGCTTTTGTGTGTCGCCGACGGCGCGGGCAACGTCGTCTCGTATATCAACTCGCGGTTCGCCGGCTTCGGCAGCGGGCTCGTCGCCGGCGACACGGGGATCGCACTCCAGAACCGGGGGGCCTCGTTCTCGCTCGATCCCGATCACCCCAACCGGTTTGAGCCGGGCAAGCGGCCCTTTCACACGCTCGTGCCGGCACTCGCCCGCCTCGACGAGGGCGACTGGCTCGGCTTTGGCGTCATGGGCGGGTACATGCAACCCCAGGGCCACGTCCAAGTGCTCGCGAACCTGATCGATTACGAGATGCCCCTGCAGGCGGCGCTCGACGCGCCGCGGTGGCGCTACCGGGCCGACGAGTCCCTGGGCGTCGAGGACCGGCTCTCGACGGGGATCGCCCCAAAGCTCGACCGCCGGGGTCACGACGTTCGGGTCCTCCAGCCGGGCCTGTTCGGCGGCGCGCAGGCGGTTCGTGACGACGGGGACACCCTCTCGGGCGCTACCGAACCCCGGAAGGACGGTCAGGTCGCCGGGTTCTGACACCCGACGGGCCCGATCGCAGGGCTCTGCGGGAACGCAACTCGTCGGGAACGGCTCGAACGCAGAGAGAAGAGTTTCGGCGGGATCCGGTCCTCAGTAACCGCGGGACTGCTCGCGGAGCCGCTCGATCCGCTCTTCGGTCGGCGGGTGCGTCGAGAAGATCTTCTGCAGCGCGCCGCGAGCGCCCTCGCCGGAGATCGCCAAGGCGTTGACCGTCTCCTGGCCTTTCATCTCCTTGCTCTTGTTGCCGGCGCTGATCTTCTCGAGGGCCCGCGCCATCGCGTCGGGGTTGTTCGTGTAGGTTGCCGAGTCGTTGTCGGCGACGTACTCGCGGTACCGGGAGATCGCCATCACGAAGATCATCACGATCATCTGGGCGATCGTTCCGAGGATCATCCCGGCGAAGTACGTCGCGATGTTGCGCTGGCCGCCCAGGATGTACGCCCACTGGACGACAATCCCGACCATCGAGGCGATCGACTGCCCGAGCACCATCAGCACCACGTCGCGGTTTTTGATGTGTGCCAGCTCGTGGCCAAGCACGCCCTCGAGTTCGTCGTGGCCGAGGAGGTCGATGATCTCCTCGGAGACGACAACCACGCCGGCGCCTTTCCGGCCGACGGCAAAGGCATTTGGGACGCCCATCTCCGCGACCATCAGTCGGGGCTTCTCGATGCCCATGTCCTCGCTGAGCTGCTCGACCGAGCGGTGGATCCGGCCGTAATCGTGCCGGCCGGACCGACCTTCGGGCATGTCCTCGGCGCCGACGCTACGGAGCGCCATCCACTTGCCGAACTTGTACTGGAAGCCGACGAAGCCGAGGCTCCCGAGCAACAACAGCGCGAGCACGGTTGTACCGGTGCCGAACTTCCACATGACCGCTCCGGCAAGCGCTGCGTAAAAGCCGAACAGGATTGATCCGGCCAGCAGCATCCGGAGTCGAAGACCGTTGTGTCCTACCATTAGCGCATATTAAGCAGCCAGGAATAAAAAAATGTGCGCTTTACCGGGTGTCGTCTCAGAGCCACAACGAAAACAGCGCAACATATAATATCTCCCCGGTAGAGCGCTTTAATGTGACACGGATCGTCGGTATCGGCGCGCGACTCTCGGATCGGCCAGCCGACGGTCGCGGTCGGAAAGCCGGCGATAAACGCGCGTAGCGCCGGCTCGCGGCGGAGGTGGCGCTCCGTCGTGGGTTGTTTTCGGTGGATTGACCGACCAGCCAACGGATCACGACAGATGACAGACACGACTTACGACACCTTCGCCGGCGTGTACCCGGCGATGTGTACACCCTTCGACGAGGACGGGAGCATCGACTTCGACCAACTGCGCGCGGACGCTCGCCGGCTCGAGGCGGCCGGGGTTGACGGGCTCGTTCCGGCTCGAACAGCACCCGCGAGGCGGCGTCGCTCGCCCGGCGAGCCGCCGACGCCGGGGCCGACGCCCTGCTCATGATCGCGCCGTATTACAACAAGCCCGAGCAACGAGGCTTTCGCGAGCACTTCGAGACGATCGCCGACGCGGTCGACCTGCCACAGATCGTCTACAACGTTCCCTCCCGGACCGGCCGGTCGCTGACCGCGGACACCGTCGTCGAGCTCGCCGGCCACGACTCCATTCGGGGATACAAGGCGGCCGGCGGCGACCTGGGTCGGATCGGCGAGATCGTAGAGCGAACGCGAGACGAGACCTTCGACGTGCTCTCGGGCAACGACGCCGAGACGCTGCCGATCCTCTCGGTCGGCGGGACCGGCTGTATCAGCGTCGCGGCGAACGTCGAGCCCCAGCGGATGGGAGCGCTCGTTTGGGCAGCCCTGGACGGGGAGTACGGCCGAGCACGGGAGCGCCACCAAGAGCTGGGACCGCTGTTCCGGGCGCTGTTCCGGGAGACCAACCCGATCCCGGTCACCGCGGCCGTGGAGATCCGCGGCCACGGCAACGGCCGACACCGGGCGCCGCTGACGCCGCTGTCGCCGGAGCTGCGCGAGGAGCTGGCGGCGCTGCTCGCAGAATACGACGAGCCCGAGACGGCCGACCACCACCGCGAGCGACGGCCCGCGCCGGAGCTGTAAGCGTGGCCGAGACGCGAGTCGCCGTCAACGGCGCCGGCGGCGAGATGGGAGGGCAGGTGTTCGCGGCCGCTGCCGAGCGGGACGACATCGAGGCCGTCCTCGGGGTGGCGCCCGAGCCCGAGGCGGCCGCGGCGCAGGTTCCGGTCGTCGAGCCAGAGGACCTCGGCGGGGCGCTCGATCGACACGCGCCGGACGCGCTCGTGGATTTCAGCGTGCCGGCCGCGGCCGCCGCCGCCGGGCCGCTCGAGCCGGCACTGGCGGCGCTGCCGGAGTACGACGTCGAGCTGCTCGAGACACACCACAGCCGCAAGCGCGAAGCCCCCAGCGGCACGGCAGAGACCATCCTCGAGACCGTCGCGGACCACCGCGAACTCGACCGCGTCCCGGGCCGGGAGGGGACCCACGACCGGACCGACGAGAAGGTCGGCGTGCTGGTCAGACGGGCCGGAACGATCCGAGGGGAACACGAGCTGTTGCTCGCCGACAACGACGAGGTGCTCACGCTCACCCACCGCGCCGAGGACCGGGGCGTGTTCGCCGCCGGCGCCCTCGACGCGGCCGTCTGGATCGCCGGCCGCCCGCCCGGATCGTACGCGTTCACCGATGTCGTCGCGGACTGACGGGCCGACATCGATATTGTTTTATTCTATCACGAAAACGACCAGGTGGGGTGGTTAAGTGTGAGCACAGGAGCGCTTATCGGCGCTGCAGTCGCGAGTATACTCGTCGTTCCGGGATTGGTCTACGGCGCGGTCTGGTACCTGCGGGCCCGTGAGCAGGTGTCGACAGGCGGACGACCGGAGCCGCCGGAACCGAACCACACCGGGCGCGTCGTGCCCGGGAGCGACAACGAGCAGTAACGTCGCCGAACGGAACGGACAAGCCTCGGGGCGACCAGCCACTGGTATGGACCAGGATTCGGACCTGCGGGCACGGATCGAGCGGCTGTGGGCCAGGCGGGAGGCCGGCGAGCTGGACGCGTCGGGACTCGAAGAGCTGAGCGTCCTCGATGAGTTTCTCACCGCGCTCGAGCGCGACGAGATCCGAGCGGCAGAACGCGTCGACGGGGAGTGGCGCGCCCGGGGCTGGGTCAAGCACGGGATCTTGCTCAACTTCGCGCTCCGGGAGATCTCGGGGTACGAGTACGGCGACACAACCTACAACGACGTCGTGCCCCTGGCCGAGACCGCCGAGTTCCGGGAGCGGGGAACCCGGAACACGCCCGACGGGACCGTCGTCCGCCGGGGCGCTCGGGTCGGGGCTGACGCGATCTTGATGAGCCCCTCCTTCGTGAACGTCGGCGCCCGGGTCGGGGACGGCTCGCTGGTCGACTCGTGTACGACCGTCGGCTCGTGTGCACAGGTCGGCGCGAACGTCAAGCTCGGCGCGAACACGCTGATCGGCGGCGTGCTCGAGCCCGTTGAGGACGCGCCGGTCGTGATCGAGGACGGCGTCTCCCTGGGGGCGGGCTGTCGGGTGACTTCGGGGTTCGTCGTCGGCGAGGACTCGGTGGTCGCGGAGAACACGCTGTTGACCCCGCGGCTCCCGGTGTACGATCTCGTCGAGGAGACAGTCCAGTACGGCCGCCTGCCGCCCGAACGGCGAGCCTTCGCCCGCTACGTGGAGTCCTCGATCGGCGAACACGAGCTGTTCGAGGGCGGGGCCTACAAGCCCGCGGTGGTGGCGACCGAGCTGGGCCGGGAAACGCTCGCCGCGACCGAGCGAGAGCAGACCCTCCGGGAGTCGGGACCGACACCCTAAACCGGCACACGGCCAATAACGGGACAATGAGCGAGACGCGACCGGTGAGCGAGACGCCGCCGGTCCGACGGCTGGGCGACTGGGACCGCGAGCGACTCGCGGCGGCCGCGAGCGAGCACGGGACGCCGCTGTACGCGCTCGACCGCGATCGGGTGCGAGCCAACTACCGCCGGATCGACGCCGCCTTTCCCGAGGCACGTGTCATGTACGCCGCGAAGGCCCACGCCGGACGGGCGGTACTGGAGGCGGTCCTCTCAGCGGGCGGGGCCATCGAGTGTGCCGCCGCCGGGGAACTCGACCGGGCGATCGCCGCTGGCGCCGACCCGAACGAGCTTCAGTACACTGCTGTGAACCCGCCAGCCGAGGACTTGACCTACGCCGCCGAGCTGGGCGCGTCGGCGCCGGGGTTTACGATCACAGCCGGCGCGCTCGACACGTTCGACCGGCTTGCGGACCGGGGGTACGACGGGCGGGTCGCAGTACGTGTCAACCCCGGGATCGGAACCGGTCACCACGAGAAGGTCGCCACCGGCGCGGACGCGAAGTTCGGGATTCCCGCCGAGCGCGCCGCCGAGGCCGCGGCAACGGTCGCAGACCGGTTCGAGCTGGTCGGCGTTCACGCACACGTCGGCAGCGGCGTCCTCGAAGACGACCTGGGCGAGCACTGCCGGGCCGTCGAACGGATCAGCGCGATCGCCCGCGAGGTGCGGTCGACGGTCGGCGATCTCGAGTTCGTCGACATCGGCGGCGGGTTCGGCGTCCCCTACCGCGAGGACGAGCCGCCGCTCGCGATCGAGACCGTCGCCGATCGGATCCGCGCGGCCGCAGACGTCGAGGCCCAGCTGGTTGTCGAGCCCGGCCGGTACGTCGTCGCTGACGCCGAGTGCATCCTGACGCGGGTGAACACGGTCAAGGAGACTCCCTCGACGACGGTGGTGGGGGTCGACGCCTCGCTTGCGACGCTCGTTCGGCCGGCGATGTTCGACTCGTATCACCCGATACGGAACCTCTCGGCGCCGGACCGAGAGTCGGTCCCGGTCTCGGTCGGCGGACCCTGCTGTACGAGCGCCGACGTGTTCTGTACCGACAGGCCGGTCGCACGCCCCGAACGGGGCGACCTGCTGGCGATCGGGATGGCCGGCGCCTACGGCTACGAGCTCGCGAGCCAGTTTCACTCACAGCCCCGGCCGGCCGAGGTCGCGGTCGACGGCGAGCCAGAACTGCTCAGGCGCCGGGAGACGCTGGCGGACGTGACCCGTGTCGAACGCGAGTGAGACGGCGACGTAGGTATGGGCCGGAGTCGATACGAAACAGCGAGCGAGTCCTCACCGCAATCGACTGTAGAATGTCGCCGGGAACAGTCGTGTCGTAGTGTGATTCGGCGTTCAGTCGGTGAGCACTGCTGGGAGACCCGAGAACCTGTATTACAGCAACCAAATTTATTCGATTAGCGCTCTCAGTAGCCGATATGATTGGTGGAATTGGTTCCGAGGTCTGGGACCTCATTCAGCGGTGGAACCCATCACAGGTCTATGATCACGAGAGGAAGTATCAATCGGAGCTACAGGAATATCTTGATCGGGAATTAAACGAGAGCAGTGGGATGGGTATTGATTTTGGCGTGGGTGCTGGTGGCGGTCATGCCGTGAGTACGGAGCGTGGAACGGCTTACGGTGATGTGGTCGTCGATGATACCGTCGGCATCGAGCTGAAGCGGAACTTTTCAAACTCACAAAAACGCAAGCTCCGCGGGCAGCTGGAAGATTATGCTGAGAATTACGATTTTGTGATCGCCTGTGCCTGTGGCGTTGAGGACACTGACGGGTGGCACGAGGTCGAACAGAAGTTCTCGCGACAGAATCGCGGCGTGATGGACATGACAGAGTACCAATTCATCATCAAACGTCGCGGTACCTTCGGTGAGGGTGGCCAGGACGGGACGAGCGGCGGTCTGTTCGGCGGCGACAGTTTCTTTTGATGTCTGGAACGGATCCGATCGACTTCGAGACGTTCGGGCCTGCGATACTGGCTGTGGTCGTAATCGTAGTTCTTCTCATTTCGCGTCCACTGAGTGGTGAATTAGCAGGCGTCCCGATGAATTGGATTGGTATAGGGCTCGTCGCACTCGGTGGAATACTGGGCACTACGCAGAATCTCGCGTAATTCGGTCTGATCGGTCGACGACTCACGGCAACAGACGACACACGAACGATAACGATTAGATGACGCCGGTAACCGTCGCGATGCCCAACTGTTCGGCGGTCGTCGGAGCGCCGATCGCCTCAAGGGCGGCCCGGACCTCCCGCCAGCCGTTCTCGCCGCCCTGCAGGTAGGCGGTCACGATCGAGCCCACCCCGACCTGGTGGCCGTGCAGCGCCGCGCCGGGAGCTAACCGATCGAGCTGGTGGGAAAAGAGGTGCTCTGCCCCGCTTGCCGGCCGGGAGGAGCCGGCGATGCTCATCGCGACCCCCGAGGAGACAAGCGCCTTCACGACGATCCAGGCCGACTCCTCCAGCCCCTCGACGATCGAGTCGGCGTTCTCGACCAGTATCTCGGCGGTCATCTCCGAGAGCGCGCCGGCGTACTCCGAGTACCGGACGTTCTGCAGGCGGTGGGCCAGCTGCCAGTCCCGGACCGCGGTGTAATTCGAGATGATGTCTGCACAGCCGGCGGTCGTCAGCCGCCAGGGCGCCGCGGCGATGATCTCGGTGTCGGCGACCACCGCAAGCGGCGGCTCGGCGGCGACGCTGTGACGCGTATCGCCGTCCGGGACCGACGCACGCCCGGAGACGATTCCGTCGTGGCTGGCCGCGGTCGGCACCGAGACAAAGCCGATCGCCCGGTCCTCGGCAGCCATCTTCGCGACGTCGATGGCTTTTCCCCCGCCGACGCCGACCAGGTAGCCGGGATCGACCGACTCTGCGACGCGTTTGACCCGCTCTATGGCCGCGAAACTCGCCTCCTCGACGACGACGAGCTCGGGGTCGGAGCCGACGCTCGCGAGCT
>PXQL01000068.1 GCA_003021335.1 Halobacteriales archaeon QH_10_67_13 | reverse complement strand
CTCGTAGATGTTCTCCCGGACCGGGTCGGGACAGTCGAGTCCCCGCTCGACGCCGTCGAGCCCAGCCTGGATCATCGCCGCCAGGGCGAGGTAGGGGTTCGACGAGGGGTCCGGCGACCGGAGCTCGATCCGCGCGGCGTCGGCGGTCCGAGCGGCTGGCTTGCGGATCAGCGCCGACCGGTTGACGTCCGACCACGCCACGTACACCGGCGCCTCGTAGCCCGGCACGAGCCGCTTGTATGAGTTTACCGTCGGGTTACAGACCGCCGTCAGCGCCGGCGCGTGCTCGAGCACGCCCGCGATGAAGCTCCGAGCCGTCCCGCTCAGGGCGAACTCCCCGTCAGAATCGTAGAAGGCGTTCTCGCCGTCCTCGAACAGCGAGAGGTGCGTGTGCATCCCCGAGCCGTTGATCTCCGCGATCGGCTTCGGCATGAACGTGGCGTGTAAGTCGTGTTGAGCGGCGACGGCCCGCACCACCGCGCGGAATGTGGCGATGTTGTCCGCGGTTCCGAGCGCGTCGTCGTACTTGAAATCAATCTCGTGTTGCCCGCGGGCGACCTCGTGGTGGCTGGCCTCGACCTCGAAGCCCATCTCCTGGAGGCTGTAGATGATATCGCCCCGTACGTCCGAGGCCAGGTCCTTTGGTGCCAGGTCGAAGTATCCCCCGGCGTCGTGGGTGGTCGTCGTCGCCGTCCCGTCCTCGCTTTCCTCAAAGAGGAAAAACTCCGGTTCCGGCCCGGCATTTACCGTGTACCCCAGCTCGGCCGCCCGGTCGATCGCGTCTTTCAGCACCCGCCGCGGGTCGCCGACGAACGGCTTGCCGGTCGTGGTGTCGTGGACGTCACAGATCAGCCGCGCGCTGTCTGCCTGCCCGTCCCCCCAGGGCAGCACCGCGAACGTGCTCGGGTCCGGCTCTAAGCGCATATCCGACTCCTGGATCCGGACGAACCCGTTGATCGAGGAGCCGTCGAAGTAGATTCCCTCCTCAAAGGCCTTCGCCGCCTGCCCCGCCGGGATCGAGACGTTCTTGACCACGCCAAGAATGTCGGTAAACTGCAGCCGCAGGAAGTCGATTCCCTCCTCGTCGATCGCGTCCAGTACCGCCCGTTCGTCCTCTGAGAGCGTCGGTGACATCTGTGTTCGTTCGTGACAACGTGATCGTCACTTAATATCCGTCCTGTGTGGGCAAAACCTGCAGCTATTCTCCGAAACGAACGACGAACGTACAAAATTCGACGGTACGGGTAAAATTATTTTATATCTGGGCCGGCTCTCCCCGGGAAACCAGGCGCGCGTCAGGTTCGCCGATCCCCGGCGTCACCGGCCGGTCCACCGGAGCAGGAGCAACGTCAGTTCGAACAGCCCGACCATGGTCAGGCCGACCAGCACCGGGGCCATGCCCGTCGGGTCGGGACTAAACAGGAACGCGATCCCGGCGAACAGCCCCCAAAAGAGGATGCGCTTGTCCTCGAACCACCGCCGGCTCACCACGCCCATCAACACGCCGAGCATCATAAAGAGCGGAATCTGGAAGATGGCGGCAAACAGCCCCATCATCAGGAGGATGAGATCGAACGTGTCCCCGAGCCCGAACGCGATCCCGGCGACGTCTTCCGAGTAAAACAGGAAGTACCGGAAAATAAAGGGCAAGATCAGAAAGTACGCGAACGCGACCCCGACGACCGCGAGCAGCAGGCTAGTCGGCACCGACGAGAGGTAGTACCGTCGCTCCCGGGGGTACAGCCCCGGTCGCATGAACCGGTAGGTCTGGTAGACGAACACCGGCAGCGCGATAACGAAGCCGACGAGCGAGGCGACTTTCAGGCGGGCCAGTACAAGCGAGAGCGGGTGATAGACCCGGGGACAGGCGACTGACCCAGACTCGGGCAGGCTGTGGACGACCGCGTAGGCCGGCGTCGTCTCGTAGGCCGGCCGGGCCGAGCAGGCGGCCGGCTCGCCCGGCAGGTACGAGTACCACAGGAAGTTGATCAGTCGGTCGGCGTCCAGGAAGGCAACGGCACTCACCGCCGCCAGCACGACCACGACGATTCCCAGCCGCCGGATCATCTCCTCGATGTGCGCGCTCAGCGGCATCTCCTCGTCGTCGGGGGCGCCGTCGAACTCCCCGACCGACTCTGTTCCGGCGACTGCCGCCGCGTCGTCGCCTCCGGCGGTCATCGCAGCTACGTTGCGCGTGGGCCGTTGTAAGCCTTCTCGTATACCGTATGAATAGATTGATAACCGCCAGTCGGCAACCCTGTAGTAGAGACCGATGGCCGGGGCCCTCGACGAGGACACCGCGAAGACGCTCGCAAGCGGCCGCCAGACAGTCGTGTCCGTCCTCGGAAACGCACAGGACAAACTCAAGCGGATCTTTCTGGTTTTCGTCGCCTTCTTCATGCTTGCCTTTTATACTATGCGAGCGTTCGTCTGGGACCGGCTCAAAGCGGATCTGGTCTTCAACCGGATGTCCGGGGAGATCACCCGCCAGACCGACATCGTCGTAACCGATCCGTTCAACGTGATCCTCCTGCAGGCGAAAATCGGCCTCGCGGTCGGGATACTCGCGGCCCTGCCGGCGGTCGTCTGGTACGGCCGCTCGGGGCTCAAGCGCCGTGGGTTCTGGCCCTCGGGTACGGTTCCCCGCTGGAAACTCGGCGCCTTCGGCCTCGCGACCGTGGCGCTTTTTGCCGGCGGAGTGTCCTACGCCTACTTCGTCTTTTTTCCTGTCATGTTCGAGTTCCTGGCGACGATCGCGATCAACTCGGGATTTAACCCCACCTGGTCGATCGTTATGTGGACGGACTTCGTGTTCTTTCTCTCGCTGTCGTTTGGGTTGGCCGCCCAACTCCCGCTCGCGATGACCGCCGCCGCGCGGACGGGCGTGGTCCCCTACGAAACGTTCCGGGACAAGTGGCGTTACGCCGTCGTCGGGATCTTCGTGTTCGGAGCCTTCTTTTCGCCGCCGGATCCGTTCACCCAGCTCATGTGGGGGGTCCCGCTGGTGGCGCTGTATTTCATCAGCCTCGGCGTGACCAAACTCGCCGTGCTCTCACAGCGGGCCGGTCAGCGGGTCTCGACGCCCGCGGTGGCCCGCGAGCGCTGGAACCTGCTTGCCGGGACGGCCGTCGCTGTCGGCCTCGGAGTCTACCTCTTTCTGCTTGAGGGCGGGCTCGCGGCGACAAATGACGCCCTGTCCTGGTCGGGCTCGGCCCGCCGGTTCCCCGTCGCCGACGGGCTCGGCGCGTTCGGCCTCGCGCCCGGCGTCGTTGCCGGCGCCCTCGCCGCCGCCGCCGGACTCCTCGCGGCCGGGCTCGCACTCTTTTATCTCCGAATCGTCGAGCTTGAGCGCCTGACCGGCGCCGACGATGCCGAGGAAAGCGAGGAGCAGTCGCTCGATCTCGCCGGGATGGACGCGGCCGCGGTCAAGAGTCTCGACGAGGACCGGTTCGCCGCGATCGAAGAGAATCGGGCCCTCGCGCAGGCCCAGCAGGCCGTCGACGCCGATCGGCCCGCGACCGCTCGAGCGATTCTCGACCGCTTGGACGAGCGCGACGCCGACGATCCCGAAGACTCCCCGAGTGAGGCAGGCGAGACCGCCGAGGCCGGCGACGAAGGCGAGGCCGAGAATCAGGACTCGGGGCTGCTCGCCGAGACCACGGCCGGGATCGTCGATCCGTTCACCGAGGAGGAGACCACCGAAGACGACATCGGCGGATACTACTACGATATCGCGTTCATCCTCGACTCGCTGACCTCGAAGGCCTTCTGGGTGGTCGGGGTATTCATGCTCGTGCTCGCGGGGACCTTCACATTCCTCTAT
>PXQL01000107.1:12536-14710 GCA_003021335.1 Halobacteriales archaeon QH_10_67_13 | reverse complement strand
ATCCGCTCGTGGCCCCGTTCCTCGAAAAAGGAGAGGAACCGCTCGCGCGTCTCCCCGAGCGTGTAGGACTCATCGAACCCGGGCTCGTCGATGAACTCGTAGGTACCGCAGGGGGGCTCGCCGCAGATGTCTCGGTCGGGATCCCGCGTCCAGAAGTGATCGCCACACTCCGGACACCGCTCGCGGTGGAAGCCGTTCTCCTCGAAGTACTCGAGTTGGTACTCCGCCTCGAGGTCGCTCATGTTGCCGGGATATGGCCCAGCGCGGGGTAAAACAGTTCCGAGTCCCCTCCTCCGAGACCGTTCGGATCGGGGTCAGTCAATCAGAACCTCGCCCCGGCGCTCGTACTCCATCGTGTCCGCGACCGACACGGCGACGCCCGCTCCGACGAGTCGCTCGAGCAGGTGCAACGCCAGGTCGATCCCGGCCGTGATCCCGCCGGCGGTCACGAGGTCGCCGTCGTCGACGACGCGGGCCTCCCGCACCGCGGCGCCGGACTCCCGGAGATCCGCGAGCGCCCCGTGGTGGGTCACGGCCGGCCGACCGTCGGTCAGCCCGGCGGCGGCCAGCACCATCGCGCCCGTGCAGACCGAGGCAACGAGCGTCCCCGCCGCGTGGTACTCTCTGACCCGCTCGGACAGCGGTCCCTTAATTTGGGCTCGGACCCCGGCCTCGGCGCGGTCGTTGTATCCCCCGCCGGGGACGATCAGCACGTCCGGCCGGCTCCCGAGCTCTCCGAGCGTCCCCTCTGGTTCGACCCGCAGTCCGTGACTCGAGACGACGCCACCGGGTCCGCGGGCGTACAGGCCGACCTCGAGATCGGCCTCTTCGCGTGCGTGGCCGAACACCTCGAACGGCCCGATCGCGTCCATCGCGTCGAACCCCTCGAAGACGACGATCGCGACGTGCATACTCTGGGTCGGTCCCGGTCGAACAAAACGGCTCGGTCCCGACCGACTCAGTCGTGGACGGCAAGCGCCTCTCGCTGCAACAGCGGTCCCTCGACGACCGTCGCGCTCCCCTTCCGATCGAGCAGCTCCCGACAGGACACGCCCGGCGCGGTCCCCTGGCGGTCGGCGAGGGTCGCGCGGGCCACCCCGAACACGACTCGTCCGATCCCGGCGTAGTGGATCGCGGCCGTACACATCTCGCAGGGCTCGGTGCTCGCGTACAGCGTGCACCCGGCCCGCCGCTCCGGGGCGAGCGCGGTGCTCCGTTCGGCGAGTTTCAGCTCCGGGTGCGCGGCCAGTCCGTCGCTGGGCACGGTGTTTTTCGCCCGCGCGACCACGGCTCCGGTCTCGTCGACCAGCACCGCTCCGTACGGGTGACCGTCGGGGGCCGCGGCGGCGAGCTCGATCGCACTCCTGAGGTGTGTTGCCTCCTCCGAGCCCGCCGCGTCGGTCGGGTCAGTCACTGTTTTCGAGCGCGAGGGAGGCAAGCAGCGCCTCGAGTTGGATCCGCTCGTTGGCCCCGACGGTGATTCGGTAATCAGCCTCGCCGATCCGATCGAGCGTCCGGACGGCGGCCGCCTCGCCGAGGTCGAACTCCCAGACCGAGCGGTGTAGCTGATCGATGACGTCGCCGCCGGCGATGCCCTCTTCGGTGAGCAGCCGGTCGAGCTGGGACCGCGCGGCGGTGAAATCGTTGTCGAGGGCGAGCGTGACCATCTCCTCGATGTCCTCCGGGCGGGCCGTGCTCGTGATCTCGAAGACGGCCTCCTCGTCGACGGTCCCGGCGGTCGCGGCCGCCTGCAGCCCGTTGATCGCCGCGCGCATGTCCCCGCCCGCGACGTAGCTCAACGCGTCCAGGCCGTCCTCTGTCAGCCCGATGTCCTCGGCGTCTGCGATCTTTCGCACCTGGGTCGCGACCGCCTCGTCAGACAGCGGCGAGAACCGGAAGACGGTACACCGCGACTGGATCGGGTCGATGATCTGCGAGGAGTAGTTACACGAGAGGATGAACCGGACGTTATCCGAGAACTGCTCCATCGTCCGGCGGAGTGCTGCTTGTGCGTCCGAGGTGTTGTGGGTCAAAATTCCGTTTGCCAGCATGAAATTCGGCGTTCCGTCCATGCTGATGTTGTACGCCTCGCCGCGGTGGCTGTACTCAATGTCCTGTATCGTCGCGGTCCGGACAGAAGACGCTCCCCCGTCGGCGACGATACCGGGCTCGAA
>PXQL01000107.1:0-12527 GCA_003021335.1 Halobacteriales archaeon QH_10_67_13 | reverse complement strand
GTCCATCGGCATCGGATTTCCTTCACATCGCATCTCATGACTGTGGCCCTCGTCTTTGCACTCGACGGAACAGTATCGCCCCGCGGTCCAGGCTCCACACACCTCACACCGAGAGACACCGATCTGTTCTTTGAAATCGGCTATCTCGTCTCCCTGCGACAGCGCTTGAAGCTCTGTTTCGACAAGTCGTCCGTCCTCGCCGACGACGAAAAACGGGTGCGTGAGGCTCGCCTGGATCGTTCGCCCGTCGTCTAACTCAACCTCGAAGAAATCCGCGACGCCAGAGTCCACCCGCTTGCCCGTGTCAGACTGAATCTCGTTTGTCTCGAAGTCGACCGACGGGATAGGCTCGCCGTCGGGGTCGACGTCCTCGATCGGCTTTACCTCCGGAGCAGATGGGTATCCGGTGACGACCTCCGTTCCGGGCGGCACACACAACGCATCTGCCTCATCGAGGAAGATGATCCGGTACTCCGCGCCGCCGAAGGCGGTCCGCGCGAAGCTCTTTACTCGCTCGCGGATCACGTCGATCCCGCGCTCGTCGGAGGCGTTGAGCTCTAAGAAGTGTTGTTCCCAATCTTCCCCGTACAGCTCGCGGGCGATCGCCAGGGCGCTCGTGGTCTTCCCGACGCCGGCAGGCCCTGCGAACAAGAGATGCGAGAGGTCGTTCTGATCGACGTACGTCTGGAGGCGCTCGGTGATCGCGTCCTGCCCGACGACGTCTTCGAGTCGCTGCGGACGGTACTGCTCCAGCCAGACCTCCTCGCGAACCGTCGCCGGTTCGCCCTCGCCTCCGCTCATACTCCGACCAGTGTCGGGCCGATCATAAACCGTTCTGTTCCCCTCGCCCGCGGTACCGACAGCCTGTAGTCGCCGGCCACCAACGACCGGCGTGGCCACACGAGACCCTGTCGTCAGGCTGGCCGCGCCCGGGGAGCGCCTCGACGTGCGTCGGCTTCTCAACGCCGGCGCGCTCGAGATTCCCGACCCGCTCGCCGAGCGGACGATCCTGGCCGCCGTCGAGTCCGGCGGCGAGGACTCGCGGGGAGAGCCACTCCTGGGAGCGCTCGTACTCGACGGCAAGCGGATCGCGGCGATCGCGGTCCGTCCGCGCCGGCGCGGGCAGGGAGTGGGCACGGCGCTGGTCGCGGCCGCCGCCCGCCGACGCGATCGACTCACCGCCCGGTTTGACCCGTCGGTGCGCCCGTTCTGGGCGTCGCTCGGGTTCGCGATCGAGCCCGTCGACGGCCGGGACCGCCTGCGCGGGGTCAGGAGGTGAGCCCCTCGACGCGCTCGTGGGCGTCCGAGAGGAGCTCCCCGACGGTCTCCGCGTCGGTTGCCTCCGCGTAGATCCGGAGCTTCGGCTCGGTGCCCGACGGCCTGACGAGCACCCACGCTCCTCCCTCGAGATACAGCTTCAGCCCGTCGACGGTCTCGTGACGTGTGACTGCCCGTCCGGCGACGCGTTCGGGGGGATCCCCGACAAGCGCCTCCATCGCAGTAGCCTTGCGGTCGTCGGGACACGGAACGCTCGTTCGATCCTGGAGGACCGGCCCGTGGCTCGCCCGCAGCTCCCGAATCCGCTCGGCGAGCGGTCGCTCGGCGTCGGCGGCCGCGGCCAGCAGCGCCGTCACCACGCCGTCCTTATTCCTGAGATGCGACCCAAGCCCGTACCCGCCGCTTTCCTCGCCGCCGATCAGCGCGTCCGTCTCGGCCATAGCCTCTGCGACCCACTTGAACCCAACCGGCGTCTCGTGGACCGCCCGACCTGCCGCCGCCGCGACGCCGTCGACGAGGCTGCTCGTCGAGACCGTTCGGACCGCGTCGCCGGTCGCCCGCTCGAGGAGAAACTCGTACAGCACCGCGAGCACGAGGCTCTCGTCCAAGTAGCCCACCCCGGGAGCGACCAGCCCGACCCTGTCGGCGTCGCCGTCGTTAACGATCCCGAGATCGACCGCGCCGCTCGTAACGGCTTCAACCAGCCCGGCGGCCCGCTCGGGGCCCGGATTGGGGGCGGTCCCGCCGAACGCAGGCTCGTGCTCGCAGCGGTGCCTGTGGACCGTCGCCCCGGCCGCCTCGAGAACCCGGTCGGTCACCCCCCGACCGCTGCCGTGCATCGCGTCGTAGGCGATCGTCCGGCCGGTCAGGTCCGCGTCCACGGCTCCGAGCACCGCCTCGACGTACGACTCGCGGAAGTTCCGTCGCTCGAACGCCCCGCCGGCCGCCGTGTCGCCGAGCCGGCTCTCGATGTCGTCGGTCTCCGCTTGGGGTGCGGGCGCGCCGTCTGTGGGAATGAACTTCACGCCGTTGTACCCGGGCGGGTTGTGCGAGGCCGTCACCATCAGCCCGCCCGCGTACTCACCCTCGGCGACCGTCCAGGCCAGTCTCCGCGTGGGTCTCGGAGTGCTCGCGGGCGTCGTACCCGATTGCCACCGGTCCCTCGATGGTCCGCGCGTCGAGGTGTTTCGCGACGGCGCGTCCGACCCGCTGAACCCGATCCGCGGTGAACTCTGCTGCCGGCGCCCGCCAGCCATCGGTCCCGAACGTAATCTGGCTCACGCCCGTACTCCCGCCACCGAGCACAAAACTCCCGCGGGGCTCGCTCGCATGTTTTTAAATATGTCGGTTGCGGCAGAAGAGTTATGTTCCACGCGGATAAGATTGAGTTCGGCACACCGCCGGGAGTGATACGTATGTCAAACTCAGACGCCGCTCGCGCCCTGCCCGCGGGGACCGGGACCGCCCTGACCGGGCGGACGGAGCGGCTACGCGCGGCGTTGGCTCCGGCGGCCTCGCTGGTCGTCGTCTGTCATGACAATCCCGATCCCGATACCATCGCCAGCGCGCTCGGGCTCGGGCGGATCGCGACCCACGTCGGAGTCGAGGAGGTCGTCGTCGCACACGGCGGAGGGCTCTCCCGTCAAGAAAACCGCACGATGGTCAACGCCCTCGAGATCGACCTCGCGGCCGTCTCGGCGGTCGATCTCGACGCTTACGACCGGGTCGCGTTCGTCGATCACAGCGTCCCGGGCCGGAACAACCCGGTGTCAGCGGATCGGGGTCCGGATATTATCATCGATCACCACTCCACGGAGGCGGTGACCGGAGCCTACGTCGAGCAGATCCCGTCGGTCGGCGCGACGGCGACGCTCGTCGGCGCGCACCTCCGCGCGCTCCCGAATGACATCGACGCCCGGCTCGCGACGGCGCTGCTGTTTGCGATCCAAACCGAAACCGACGGCTTCGCCCGCGGCACGACCCGGGCCGATCACCGGACCGCGATCTACCTCCACCCTGAGGCCGACTACGAACTGATCGCACAGCTCCGGGGCGCGGCGCTCACCCCCGAGACCCTGTCGGCGCTGGGCGAGGCGATCACCGGCCGCGAGGTCCAGGGCTCGTGTCTGGTCTCCGGCGTCGACCACCCCGCGACCCAGGAGGTGCTCCCTCAGGCCGCGGAGTACCTGCTCAAACTCGAAGGGGTGACGACGACCGCGGTCTACGGCGTCGTCGAGGATTGCGTTCACCTGAGCGCCCGCACGACGAACCCGGCGCTCCGCCTCGGCCGCCGCCTGGAAGAGGCCTTCGGCGATGTCGGCAGCGCGGGCGGACACGATTACATGGCCGGGGGGCAGATCCCGCTGGGACTTATCGCCGACGCCGAGACGGGCGGGGACGCAGTCGTCGAGCGAACGGTTCGGTGTCGGCTGTTCGACGCGCTCGGCGAGTGGGCCGGCGAGTAGTCACTCGGCGTTCCGGGCGACCGTCACTGGGACCGATGACCGACGGACGACCGTCTCGGCGACGCTGCCGAGCAGCAGCCGCGACAGTCCCGACCGTCCCCGCGAGCCCATCACGATGTGATCGATTTCGTTGTCCTCAGCGTACTCGAGGATTGCGTCGGCCGGGCTCCCGATCGTGGTTTCGGTCTCGACCTCGACGCCGGCCGCGTCGGCCCGCTCGCGGGCGGTCTCGAACAGCTCCTTGCTGTACTCGACGGAGTACTCCCCCGTCGAGTCCTCTTCTCCGTCGGGCTCGTCCTCGTCGCCCCGGGACCGGTCGGTGTAGGCCCGCTCGGACGGATCCGCGACGTACAGTACGACGATCGGATTGTCGTCGTGGTGTCCGAAGGTGTACTCGAGTGCCGCCCAGGACGACTCGGACCCATCGATCGGCACTAAGACTCGCTCTGTCATACTCCTCCGTAACGACCGGCGAGTAAAAGATCCCGGGCTCGCGGCTGAGCCTTGGGGTGACCGAGAGGCCCGTTCCCGGCGCACGCCCCCAAGGCGGAGATCATCGTCGTCAACGGCCCATCGGCCGACGGCACCACGGGGCTGGTCCGCGAGCGCGGAGATGTCGACGTGCTCGTTGAGCTCGCTGATCGGGCAGTCAACGCGACCCGCAACGCCGGAGTCGACCGCGCTACCGGCGACGTGATCGCCGTCGTCGATCACACCGTCGCGGTGTGTGCCGGCTGGGCAGAAGCCGTCGCCGATGCCCTAATGAGTGCGGACGCGGTGACCGGGCCGACGACGGGTCCGGACGGAACTTCCTCGCACGAGCGACGGACGATCGCCGGCCGCGAGGTAACCTACTTCACGCCCGGAAACGTCGCCTTCCGGCGGGACCTGCTCGACGCACTTGACGGCTACGACGAGACCCTCTCGGTCGGCGGCTCGCGGGATCTCGCCCACCGGATGGCCGCAAACGAGTTCGAGCTGTCCTGGCGCGAGTCGATGTGCACCCGCCGGACGGTCGGCACCGATGGCGGCGACGCAGCCACCGATCCGGCCCCGAAACACCGCTCGCTCGCCTACCGGCTTGCGAAAAACTACGGCCCCCGCCCGGCCGTGTTCTGGCGGCTGCTCACTCACGCCGGCCGCGAGGCGGTCGACGGCGTTCGGTCGATCTCCCGGGGCGATCGCCCGGTCTCGTGGTGGTTCAAGACTAACTGGGCCGTCCTCGCCGGCCTGGCTGGGGGGACCGGCGCCGGACTCCGGGCCCGGCTCGGCGACCGGAGCCCGCGGCGCAACCCCCGGGGGCGCTCGTCCCGCCCCGACCCCGCGGTGACGGTCTACGACTGGCGGTGAGTCTCGCCGTCGCGGCCGGTCGACGGTGACTACAGCTCTGAGGCGGCCCCCTCGAACGCCCGCTCGAGGTTTTTTGCGAAGATCTTACGCATCGCGTCCTCGGGAACGTCGAGCGTGAGGATTTCCACGGCGGCCACGTTCGGGTGCGCTGCCGGCGCCCCGCTCCCGAAGACGACCCGATCGGGGTGTTCCATGACCGCGCGCTCGAGATACTCCCGGAGGCGAACGTAGCTGGTGTCGAGAAAGCACCGCTCATGGCGGCCGAGCAGCTCGATCGCCGCCCCCATCAGCTCCTCGTCGAGCGGGTACCCGCCGAAGTGGGCAACGATCAGCGGAAATTCGTACTCGAGCAGCGTCGACTCGATTCTCTCGGGGGGAAACCCGCGCCCGCCGTAGGTGAGCACCGGCCGGTCCACCTCGGCCAACCGCTCGAGGACCGCGGGACCCGGCAGCCCGTCGGCGGTCGGGTCGAGCATGAACCCTGCGAACCGCTCGTCGTAGGCGTACTGCTCGATATCCCCCGGGCTGGTCTGCCAGCTCTCCCGCGACCGGGCCACGTTCCGGAGCCGTGCACCCGGCCCGGAGCCGGGCGCTCTCCCGCCCGCGACCCGGGCCAACGCGTCGAACGACCGGTCGACGGCCATCCGCGCGATTGCGTTGTTCGTCCGCAGGTAGCTGTTTCTCTCCCGCAGCTCGGCGGTGGCTCGCGCGGGCGGGTGTACGAGCCCCCGGACGATCCCCGCCTGCCGGAGCTCGCGCTCGATCTGCTCCGGACCGGCGCCGTCCGGCCGGCGCCGAGCCTGGTCCGGCTCCAGCTCGACGTGGGCGTCGATCACCCGGAAGCCGTGCTCCAGTTCGAGCATCGATCTACACTACCCACCCCGCGGTTAAGTCGCTACGGCCTCGGGCCCGTCCCCCCGACGCGCCGAGAAGCAACGTTTATGTAGAACCGCAAACGATCTTTTTGTGAGGTACAACATATGTCACAGTCTGGTCAGCAACGCATGGGCGGACAGCCCCTCTTTATCCTCAGCGAGGACACGGAGCGAACACAGGGCGAGGACGCACAGTCATCGAACATCTCGGCCGGGAAGGCGATCAGCGAGACCGTACGCACGACGCTCGGCCCCCGCGGGATGGACAAGATGCTCGTCTCGGACGACGGCGATGTCGTGATCACGAACGACGGCGCCACGATCCTCGACGAGATGGACATCGAACACCCCGCGGCCCAGATGCTCATCGAGGTCGCACAGACCCAGGAGGAGGAGGTCGGCGACGGCACCACGACGGCGGCGATCCTCGCCGGCGAGTTGCTCTCGAACGCCGAGGACCTGCTTGAGGACGATGTCCACCCGACGACGATCGTCGAAGGGTACTACACGGCCGCGGAGTTCGCCCGCGAGGCCGTCGAGGACGCCGTCGTGGCGACCGATCTTGACGACGAACAACTCCAGCAGGTCGCCGAGTCGAGCATGACCGGCAAGGGGACCGGCGACGTCGCCGCCTCGCCGCTTGCCGAGACGGTCGTCGCGGCGATCCAGCGGGTCCACACCGACGCCGGCGTCGACCGAGACAACGTCACGATCTACACCCAGTCCGGTGCCTCCTCGAGCTCGACCGAGCTCGTCGAGGGAGTCATCGTTGGTGAGGAGCCGGTCAGCGACGACGCTCCCCGGTCGGTGTCCGATCCGTCGGTCGCGATCATCGACGCCGACCTCGAGGTCGCCGAGACCGAGATCGACGCCGAGTACGAGGTCACCAACGTCGACCAACTCAACGCCGCGATCGACGCCGAGGGCGAGCAGCTCCAGACCTACGCCGAAGAGATCGCCGCGGCCGGGACCGATGTCGCCTTCATCGAGGGCGACATCGATGACCGGGTCGCGACCTACCTCGCCCGCGAGGGCGTGCTGGCCTTCGAGAGCGTCGACGAGAGCGACACCTCGGCGGTCGTCGCCGCAACCGGCGCCAGCCGGGTCGGCTCGACCGACACTCTCGAGGCCGCCGATCTGGGCGGGGCCGACAGCGTCTCTGTCGAGACCCACGGCGACGACGATCAGGTCTTTGTCGAGGGCGGCGACGCGGCCGAGGCCGTCACCATCTTCGCCCGCGGAGGCACTGAGCACGTCGTCGACGAGCTCGAGCGGGCGCTCCGGGACGCACTCGATGTCGTCACGGCGGCGGTCGAGGCCGGCGGGGTCGTCCCCGGTGCCGGCGCGACCGAGGTGTCGGCTGCCAACCACGTCCGTGAGAGTGCGGCCGGCGTCGAGGGCCGCCAGCAGCTGGCTGTCGAGGCGTTTGCCGACGCGCTTGATATCATCCCGCGGACGCTCGCGGAGAACACCGGGCTGGATCCGATCGACGCCCTCGTCGATCTCCGCGCCGAACACGACGCCGGCACTCTTGCCGGCGTGATCAGCGAGGGCCAGACCGGCACCGTCGACGACCCGGTCGATCTGGGCGGGCTCGATCCCGCCGCAGTCAAGTACGAAGCCCTCGAGAGCGCGAACGAGGCGGCGACGATGATCGTCCGGATCGACGACATCATCGCCTCCGAGTAATCGCACCACTCCGGCACAGCGCTCCGAACTTTTATTATTGGCTCAGGTCGCCACGAACTGCGCCGATCCTCGAGTCGCGGGTCTCTCCGCGGCGTACACAGAGGATACGCCCGGCCGGTTCAGGCGCTCGGAGCCGTCGTCCCGAGTGGTCCCGACGCCCGGGTCGACGACGACCGGGTGGACCGCCGACGGAAAGTACGGCAGGATCTCCCGGAGTCAGAACGCGGCTCCCCAACGTCCTGTCGGGAAAACGAGTGGCTGACGTCGACCAGTCTGGCGTCGCTGGCCTGGAGGATCCCCCTGCATCGCTGCCGGATAGGGTGTGCCGAAGTCCGAACTCAGCGTGATTATCGGCCCCCGGTTCGCGTGTCCGGCAAGTATCGGTTCCGCCGCATTCTTTTCAGTTGGACTCCCAGATTCTGTATGTGCCCCGAAGAGTCGACCGCGACGCGACCGTCGCCGTCGCCGAGTCGGCGACCGGCGGGCTCGTTGGCTCCCTGCTCACCGACGTTCCCGGGGCGAGCGCGTACTTCGATCGCGGCGTGGTGGCCTACTCGAACGACGCCAAACAGGAACTGCTCGGCGTCTCCCGGGAGGCGCTCGAACGCGGCGCGGTGTCCGCGCCGGTCGCCCGCGAGATGGCCGCCGGCGTCCGCGACACCGCCGGCACGACTTGGGGTGTCTCAACGACCGGGATCGCCGGTCCGACCGGCGGAACTCCCGACAAGCCCGTCGGAACGGTCTACGTCGGGGTCGCCTACGCCGCTCCGTGGGGATCGGCGCCCGGCGAGACGGTTCGGGCCGACCGGTTCGAGACCGAGGGCGATCGGACAGAGTGCAAGCGCGCGTTCGCGGCCCGGGCGCTCTCGGAACTGCTCGCCGATCTCGAAGACCGCGACGGGTAAGTCAGAAGTCGTCGTGCTCGGCGACCTGCCGGAGCCGTTCGACCCCGCGGATCTCCTCGATCACGTCCTCGACGGCCGCCGGCACGTACTGGCGCCAATCGTCGCCGTCGATCATTAGCTGTCTGATCTTGCTTCCCTTGAGATGGTCCCGGTCGTACAGCCCCGTGCTCCGGACCTCGACGCCGGCCTCGGTGAACAGCTGGACCACGAGCGGATTGTTCGAGTACGCGACGTCGAACCGGGGAGCCATGCTCTGAACGTGACTCACCCAGACCGCGTTCCGGTTCAGATCCTCGATTGGCACGGCGTAGGTGGTGATCGACAGCGACTCGAGGCTCTTTGTTACCATCATGACCCGCTCGCCGGCTGTGAACGGGTCACCGACGCTGTGTGAATCGCCGGCGCTCCCGATCCCGACGACCAGCTCGTCGACCTCACCCGCGATCTGTTCGATGAGCTGGAGGTGCCCGTCGTGGACCGGCTGGAAGCGGCCGATAAAAAACCCCCGTTCGGTTGTCATCGGTCACCGTAGCCGACTCGCGGTAATAAATACCGTGCCGTCGACGGATCCGCGTCTCATCCCAGCGCTGTCGTTCGATTCTGTCGTTCGACCCGGCGGCGAGGGGGGAGAAAGTATATCAATCGACAGTCCCTCTATAATACTGGCAACGACGCTCGCATGAGCAACGATACACACAGCGACGAGACGCCAGACCCCACGTCGGACCCGGAAGTGGTCGACGGCGAGGCCGGTGACGAGACGGCCACGGAGTCGTCGATCCCCGAGGAGTCCTCTGTCGTCGATCCCGACTCGGGAGTCGACGACGACGGCGCCGGGCCCCCCGGTCGAGACGACCGGACCAACGGCCGCGAGCCGGACGAGGAGAACCTGCTTGACGAGGCGCTCGGCAGCGATGTCGACGAACAGATGGAGGTTGACGAGGAGATCGCGGAGGATGACCTCCTCGGCGGGCTCAAGGTCGACACCTCCGCGGAGATCGAGGTGCCCGACCGGCTCGTCGATCAGGTAATCGGACAGGATCACGCCCGCGAGACGGTGCTGAAGGCGGCGAAACAGCGCCGGCACGTGATGATGATCGGCTCGCCGGGAACCGGTAAGTCGATGCTCGCGAAGGCGATGAGCCAGCTCCTCCCCAAAGAGGAGCTGCAGGACGTGCTGGTCTATCACAACCCCGACGACGGCAACGAGCCGAAGGTCCGCACGGTCCCCTCAGGCAAGGGCGAACAGATCGTCGAGGCCCACAAGGAGGAGGCCCGCAAGCGCAACCAGATGCGGACCTTCATCATGTGGATTATTATTGCGCTGGTGCTCGGATACTCGCTTATTATCATGCAGAATCTCCTGATCGGCATCATCGCCGCGGGTGTCGTCTATATTGCCTTCCGGTACATGTCCCGCGGCAACGACGCGATGGTGCCGAACCTGCTGGTCGACACCGCAGACCAGCAGACCGCCCCCTTCGAGGACGCGACCGGCGCCCATGCCGGGGCGCTTCTGGGTGACGTGCGCCACGATCCGTTCCAGTCCGGCGGCATGGAGACCCCCTCCCACGACCGCGTCGAGGCCGGGGGGATCCACAAGTCCAACAAAGGCGTGCTCTACGTCGACGAGATCAACACCCTCGACATCCGCAGCCAGCAGAAGCTGATGACCGCGATCCAGGAGGGTGAGTTCTCGATCACCGGACAGAGCGAGCGCTCCTCGGGGGCGATGGTCCAGACCGAGCCCGTTCCCTGCGATTTCATCATGGTCGCGGCGGGCAACATGGACGCGATGGAGAACATGCACCCGGCGCTTCGCTCCCGGATCAAAGGCTACGGGTACGAGGTATACATGGACGACACCATCGATGACACCCCGGAGATGCGCCGCAAGTACGCCCGCTTTGTCGCCCAGGAGGTCGACAAGGACGGCCGGCTGCCGGAGTTCACCCGAGAGGCCATGGAGGAGATGATCCTCGAGGCCCAGCGCCGGGCCGGCCGGAAAGAGCATCTCACGCTCAAGCTGCGCAATCTCGGCGGGCTGGTCCGGGTCGCCGGCGATATCGCTCGCGCCCAGGACAAGGAGTTCACCGAGCGCGAGGATGTCCTCGCGGCGAAGGACCGCTCGCGGTCGATCGAACAGCAGCTGGCCGACGAGTACATCGAGCGCCGCAAGGAGTACGACCTGACCGTCGCCGAGGGCGGCATGGTCGGCCGCGTCAACGGGCTGGCCGTGATGGGCGAGGATTCCGGCATCGTCCTCCCCGTGATGGCCGAGGTCGCCCCCTCCCAGGGCCCCGGCCAGGTGATCGCGACCGGCCAGCTCAAGGAGATGGCAGAGGAGGCCGTCGAGAACGTCTCGGCGATCATCAAGAAGTTCTCCGACGAGGACATCTCCGAGAGGGACATCCACATCCAGTTCGTCCAGGCCGGCCAGGGCGGCGGCGTCGACGGCGATTCGGCCTCGATCACCGTCGCGACGGCCGTAATCTCCGCGCTTGAGGACATCCCGATCAAGCAAAACGTCGCGATGACGGGCTCGCTGTCGGTCCGGGGTGACGTGCTTCCGGTCGGCGGCGTCACGCACAAGATCGAGGCCGCCGCCAAGTCCGGCATCGATACGATCATCATTCCCCCCGCCGCGAACGAGCAGGACGTGATGGTCGAAGACGAGTTCGAAGACCAGATCGAGATCATTCCCGTCACGCACCTCTCCGAGGTGCTCGACGTGGCGCTCGCTGGCGAGCCCGAGAAAGACTCGCTGGTCGATCGCCTCCGCTCGATCACCGGCCGAGCGCTCGACGCAGATGTCGATGTCGGCAGCGGTCCGAACCCACGCCCTGGTGACTGATCACCAGGGGGCGTCGAGCTCTGATCGAGACCGTCGCCTCTACTGCATAACCTGGTGAATTTTTTCACTCACGATGTGCCTGGCAGTTGTCGTCCTCGTGAGACAATTCCCTCGCGTTCTGTGACGGCATCCGATCGTCGCGTCCGGATCCCTCTACCCTGCCTCTGAGACGAGCCGCCCACGTGTCTCGACGCGACCGGCTCTCGATCCTGACTCCCAGCGGGCTCTCGACGACCGCGGTGCTCGCAAACCGCAGTCTCGCAGGCATCGTACTTGTGATTCTGGCCGGCGCGGCGGTTTCGTCCCGTGCGTCGTCGTGACCGGTGTCTTTTCAGTGGTCGCGTGGGCCCCCCACCAGAAACTCCTCGTCAGTCTCGCCCGTACCAGAATAAACGGGCCCGAGTGCCGGCACACGAACCGCTCGCGTTCACCGGTGACTGAATTCGTGGGTTCGAACCGAACGAGCTCTTGGACGGGTCCTCAGTCTCCGAACGGATTGTCGCCGCCAAGTCCGCCCATACCGCCTTGGCCGCCCTGGCCGCCCTGCATCTGCTGCATCATCCGCTCCATATCGGCGTCGCCCATACCCTGGAACTGCTTGAGCGTCCGGTCCATCATCTTGTGCTGGCGCAGCAGTTCTTTGACGCGTTCCTCGGGCTTGCCCGAGCCCCGGGCGATCCGTTTTGTGCGATTTGCTCCGATCGTCCGGGGGTTTTCGAGTTCCTCGTCGGTCATCGAGTCCATAATGACCTCGAAATCCCGCATCCGTTCTTCGGTGACGTCCATCGCGTCCTCCGGCAGCTCGTCCATCATGCCCCCGCCCAGCCCGGGGATCATGTCCATCACCTGATCGAGCGGGCCCATCCGGTTCATCGCCTCCATCTGTTTTCGCAGGTCCTTCAGCGTGAACTGCCCCTCGAGCATGTCCTCTGGCTCCCAGTCCTCGTCTTCCTCCTGGGTTTCCTCCATCGCCCGCTCGACGCGCTCGGCGAGCTGGTCGAGATCCCCCATCCCGAGCAGCCGCGAGACAAAACTCGATGCCTCGAACCGCTCGATGTCTTTGACCGTCTCGCCGGCTCCCAAGAAGGCGATCGTCGAGCCGGTCTCGTTG
>PXQL01000106.1:8073-10538 GCA_003021335.1 Halobacteriales archaeon QH_10_67_13 | reverse complement strand
CACAGCGAGAGCGTGTAGGTAACCCCGTCGATCCGCGGGAAATACGAGTCGGTGAAAAAGCCGATCCTCACCGACCGGTCACCTCCCGGGGCGAACCGCCGGGCGAGCGGCGAGACCCGGAGTCCGGCGTCGTCGGTCGATCATTCGAGCTCGAGCCACGGGACCTCGATCAGCGGCGGAATGTGTGTCTCGATGTGGTGTTCCCAGATCCCCTGCTCGCCGAAGGCCTCGCCGTGATCGGCGGTCACTACGACGCGGCCGTCGAGTTCCTCGACCAGCTCGGCGACGGACTCGAGCGCGATCCGGAGGTTCTCCTCGTGGTACCGGAGTGCTGTCTCGCGGGTCCCGCCGCTGAGGGCCTCTGCGGCGTCCAATTCGAGAAACAGACCGGCCTTCATCGCCAGCGAACTCCCCTCGAGGACCGACTCGACGGCCGGCCGGACGCGATCGCCGACCGCAGAGAGGACCGTTCCGCCGTCCGCGGCCGGGTCGTCCCGCTCGCGGTCGCCCTGACGCTTGATCCCCTCGCGGATCGTGGTGAGTTTCCGCCCGTCGCCCCGTCCGAGGAAGGGGGCGTGGGGCTGCATGTAATGCAGGACTGTGCGCTCGTGATCGGCGGCGGTCGTCCGGCGCTCGCGAAACGAGGCGGCGAGACTCTCCGGCGGGACGGTCCCGAGCTCGTCGTCCCAACCGTGTTTCCAGACGTCGATTACCGTCTGGATGTGATCGTCGGCGGACCACTCGTAATCGCAACTCGCCCCCCACTTGAGCTCGTTGAAACGTCCGGTAGGCCCACTCTGGGGTCGAAGACCCGGGCGAGGTCCGCTTGGTCAGCTCTCCGTCGAGGTACTCGTCGTAGACCTCGCTGAACACATCGTACCGACAGGCGTCGAGAACGATCGCGTAATCCCAGTCGGATTCAACGAACTGGTGATCGGCCATTACGTCTGCCGAGCGGACCCGGGGAAATATTCGTGTCGATCCCGCCGTGTCGGGCTGACCACGCGTTTCAGGCCCCGACGTCCGGGTTCGGGCCCACATGCCGACCAGCGTCGGCGAGCCAAGCGCCGTCTTCGTCCAAAGACCGTCCCCCGGAGAGCACGACCGCCGCGGCCGTCTCGCGGCGGCCGAACGGTCGAGACTTCCGAGCGATCACGGGTGACGGTAGGCAGACACGGGGGAGTCGATCCCGCTCCGGGACAGGAGAGTATCGGTGACGTCAGGCCAGTCGATCGCGGACCTCGATAACAAAAAGCGTGATCGAGCCCATGATGATCGGCGTCCAGTAGACAAGCCCGCGGCTCACGAGAACGGCGGTGATAACCGTCGACGCCGCCGCTCCCGAGGCCGCCACGACTAACAGCACCTGCAAACTCTCGACGCCGCCGCTCCCGCCGGGCAGGGGGAGTCCGGACGCAAGCAGCGACACGGGAATGATAAAGACGGTGAGCACCGGCGACAGCTCCACTCCGACACCCCCGAGTGTGAGCCACAGTAAGATCCCCTGCGAGCCGACGGCGGTCGTCGTCGTCTGAACTTCGGTCGGGTCGAGGCTCGGAATCAAAGGCAGTCGCGCGACCGTGCGGTTGATCCAGGCAACGAGCCGGCTCAACACGCGGTAGGCAGGTTCCGGGTACCGGTAGATCAGTGCCGCGACCGAGACGACGATCACGACGAAGAGGCTAAAGGCCGCGACCAGCGGGCGGAGTCGTCCCGGGACCGACCGGCCGAACAGCGCGAGGTACCCCCCACCGACGACGAAGACGAGAATCGCCGGGACGAACCCGACGATGTCTTTGGCCGAGAGCACCGCGAGACACTCCTCGTAGGGACGGTCGGTCTGCCGCGAGAGGATCGCCCCGGAAACCGGGATCCCGCCGGCCTGCCCGAACGGTGTCAGGTTGTGTGCGAGCCCGACAGTCGTGTTCAGAAAGACGCTCTCGATCGCCGAGAATCCCAGGCCGACGTTGTGTGCAATGACATACAGCGCCAGTCCCATCGCGAGCACCCCGAGGCCGTTGGCGCCGAGCATCACGGCGAACCGCGACGGCGAGATCTGACTCGCCGTCTCGATGAAATCACCGACGCCGGCCAACGCGACGAAGCCACCGAAAATGAGCAGCCAGAAGACGACGCCGATGGCCGCTTGCCGTCGACTGATCATTCTCTTCGCCGTTCAGGACCGACTGCGATACCTTTTACGACTCGGGCTCGGGGCCGAAAATCGCCGAGGGACGGCTGCGAGACGATCCCGCCAGAGACTAACCCCCGGGGCCGTCACCACGAGTCGATGGCGACGCGGATCGAGCGGATCGCCGAGGCTGCCTTCGGAGCCGAGACCGTCGTGACCGCAAGCGAGCCGGCCACCGGCGGCCGGGTCGCGGAGACGCACGTGCTCGGGTTCTCGGGGGAGTCAGCCCCGGAGCGGGCGGTCTGTAAGATCGGCGGGCCGAGCGTCCGGACGG
>PXQL01000106.1:4154-7875 GCA_003021335.1 Halobacteriales archaeon QH_10_67_13 | reverse complement strand
CCGTGGTCGCTCGTGACCACGACAATCGTCTCGTCGAGCAGCCCCCGGTCGTCGAGGGCGACCGGATCACGGCGCTACTCGACTGGGGGAACGCACACGTCTCGACGCCGGGGTACGCCATCGCACGGGCAGAGATGCGCTTTGTCGACTGGTTTCGCCCGCCGGCCGATGAGCGCGATCGGCTCCGTGCGGCGCTGCGGGCCGGCTACCGGGCGCACAGACCCCTGCCGCCGGGCTACGAGACCGTCGCCGGGCTCTGGAAGGCGGCGTGGCTCGGTCAGTCCGTCGGTCGACTGGCGCGGCACACGCACACTCGGCGGGGTCGCCGCCAGCTCCGGCGACACGTCGAGAGTCTCCTGGAGTGACGGTCACTGCAGGTATCCGAGGTCCTCGAGTCGGTCCTCGATCGCGTCGGGCACGTCCGCGTCGGTCTCGGTCGACTCGTCGTCGGCGATCGGAACGAGCCGATCGCGGAGCCGGTCCGCGAGCCGGTCGCGAACCTCCGAGGCGGCCGCGCTCACGTTCTCGTGCTCGCCGGGATCGGTCCGGAGATCGTAGAGCCGCTCGGAGCCGTCGGTCCCACGGATGAGCTTCCAGTCGTCGGTCCGGATCGCCTGGAGCCCGCGGTCGTAGGTCAACACCGACTCGGGGAGTTCGCCGTACTCGGTCCGGAGCCGCTCGATCGAGGGCATCGGCGCCCGGTACTCGGCGGCGATCGCCTCCCGGTCCGGACGGCCGCGCAGATCGACCGTCGGGTCGGCCTCGAGTCCCGCGGCGGCGAGCAGCGTTCCGTGAAGGTCCTTCAGCTCGACCAACCCCTCCCTGCGCCCGGGGGCGACGCCGGGACCGCGGATGACGAGCGGCACGTGCAACAGCGTGTCGTACAGACAGTACTGGTGGTCCATCAGGCCGTGCTCGCCGAGGTTCTCCCCGTGGTCGCTCGTGACCACGACAATCGTCTCGTCGAGCAGCCCCCGGTCGTCGAGGGCCTCGAACAGCTGTCCCAGGCGGGCGTCGAGGTATCGGAGCTCTGCGTCGTACAGGATCTCGAGTTTCTCGAACTCCGCCGCGTCCATCTCGACCTCGCCGGTGACGTAGGCCCACGGGTCCTGGTTGACTGCCCCCGGGTCGGGCGGGGTCTCCCCTTCGGGCGTAACCTCACTTATGTACTCCGCGGGGGGCTCGTAGGCGAGGTGGGGCTCGCGGTAGTTGAGAAACATAAAAAACGGCTCGTCGCCGTCGAGCCACCGCTTCGCTCGCCGGGTGGTGAACCAGGCGCCGCTGTCGTGGCGGTCCCAGACCGTCGCCAGGAATGCGGCGTTGAGAAGCGTCTTCGGCGCGTCGAGCGAGAGCAGCTTCGGCGCGAACGCCCGGAGCTGGCCGAGCAGTCCGGCCTGCTCCTTGCCGACCTCGGCGAAGCCCTCGCCGCCGCTGAACAGCTCCCAGCCAACCTCGAACTCCTCGAAGCCGGCGTCGAATCCGAAGCTCGGGCTGATCCAGAAGTTATTCGAGTACCCGAGCGTCCGGTATCCCGCCGCCCGGAACCGGGCAGCAAGCGGCGGCTCGTCGGGAGCGAACTGTCGCGCGTCGGCGTGGACGCCGTGCTCGCCGGTGTACTCGCCGGTAAACAGCGAGGCATGCGAGGGAAGCGACCACGGCGCGGTCGTGTAGGCGGACTCGTAGGTTGCGGCCCCGCCGGCGAGCCGGTTGACGTTCGGCATGAGCTCCGCGTCGTAGACCCGTGAGGCCCGGGCCGTGTCGAGCACGACGAGGAGCACGTTCGGGGCGTCCATGCGCGTAGGTCCGCGAGGAGTCCCATGAGGGTTTTGTTTTCCGGTTTCGACGAGCGCAAAGAGAACGCCGACGGCCCGCCGCCGACCGGTCGAGAACGAATCAGTCGCCCCGAACGGGTCGGTCGGTCCCGTCGCGGGCGGGCGGAACGGTCCTAACCTGACGGACTGCCGCGGCCAAGAAACACAGGAAGCCAACCAGCGGCACCGAGGCGTAGGTCAGAATCTCTCGACTGCCAGCGACAATCGGGTCTCCGATCGCCGGCGGAACCGGTGCGATATCAACGAGCAACGCGATCTCCTGTGGATAGACGGGGACGCTGACGAGGATCAGTCCGGTGACGAGCAGCCGGCGGGCCCGTCGGTCCTCGAGTAAGTACAACAGCGCGACCAGCGGAAAGAACAGGTAGGTCACGTAGTTCAGCGTCGACGGGACGACGCTGATCAAAAGCGCCGCCATCGTCGCGAAGAAGGCGACGAGCCGGTCGGTCTCGGAGTCGGCGTCCCGGTAGAGGACGTACACCACCGGCGCAACGACGGCCGCCGAGAGCACAAAGAGCAGATTTCCGGGAACCGCGGCGATCTGAGAGAGCGGGCGCCGGACGGTGAACCACTTGTAGGTGGGATCGAGCCCGCCCTCGAAGGCCGGCGCCCGGCTGCGCTCCTCGAGAATGAACTCGAAAAACCGGACGTGGGCGTCGATCCCGAAAACAAGAACGCCGGCCGCGAGCCCGCCGAGCCCGACTACGATGGCGGCTGCGATCGCGCGGTAGGCCCGCCGGTAGAGCAGCCAGATCCCCAGGAAGGCCGGAAAGAGCTTGAAAAGCGCCGCGACCGCCCACAGCGCGCCGCCCCGGAGCTGATCGCCCCGCTCGACGGCGAGAAAGCCGCCGGCGATCAAAAGCAGCATGATCGGGTCGACGTTGCCCCGGTAGACGCCCAAGATTGCGTGCCCCGAGAACAGACAGAAGCCGAGGACGAGCCACCGGTCGACCCGCTCGAGGGCGACCCCCCGGCCCTCGAGGTACTCGAGGTTGAGCCGGCCGATCAGGTAGAAGACAGCGGTCAACAGACCGACGTTGAGCAGGTAGCCGATCTGCCAGGAGGGAAGCGCCCCGAAGGGCACGAACACGAACACCGTGATCGGCGCGTACACGTACTCCTTGTCGGTGAGGAAACTCCCCTCCTTGATCGCCGGGCCGACGAAGGCCTCGCCGTCGAGCACCGCCTGTCCGGCAAAATAGTACGCCTGAAAATCCAGCTCCGGCGAGCTCGCGAACTCGTTTGCGCTGATCGCGATGCCGAACAGCCCGGTGAGGATGCCAAAGGCCAGTGCCAGTCGCTCGCGGCGCCGGTCGGAGTCGGTTAGCGTCCGCCAGCCTCGCCGCAGGCGACCCATCATCGTTCGGTGCGGTGCTCGCGTGTATCAGGATTTCGAAACCCGTCGCCGGAGGCGGGAGACGCCGGCCGCGATCCCGGGCGTGCGAACCACAACGGGTTAATCGATCGGCGGCCAACCGAAGGCGAATGCTGTTCGATCCGGAAGTCGTCGAGGCGGTCGTCGAGGCGACGCCGGACCCCGTGGCGGCAGCGTTTCTCGTGTGCTCGTTTGCCGGGAGCGCCGTCGTCATCGGGCCGGCCGCAGCCGCGGCGTACCTGCTGGGCGACCGGCGGACGACCGCCACCTGGATCGGGATCGTGGCGGGGTTTTACGCGGTGATGGCCGCGGCCAAGCCGTTTTTCGGGACCCCGCGACCGATGGTCGCGCCGCCGTTTCCCGAGGCGGCGTTACCGACGGTGCTCGAACCGCTGTACGCCAGCGCCGAGCCGGCGACCGGCGACGCCTTTCCGAGCGGACACACCATCGCCGCGACGGTCTTCTGGGGGCTGGTCGCGGTCGACCTCGAGATCGGACGGCGGCGCCACCGGCT
>PXQL01000106.1:0-3953 GCA_003021335.1 Halobacteriales archaeon QH_10_67_13 | reverse complement strand
GTGGAGGGTCCCCGTCTTCGCGCTCGTGGGCTGTCTGCTCGTCGTCGCTCCGGCGGTAACTCGGCGGGTCCAAGGGCGGTCGGTTCGCACGGAAGGACAGAAACAATAGCACGGAACCCCGAACGAGTCACGCGTGACCGACGTGACGGACCGACTCGCCGGGCTCGCCCCCTCCGAGCAGACATTCCTGGGATACCTGTTCTGGCTCTCCCGGCCGCGGTTCTGGCTGTATCTTGCCGGTCCGGTCGCCGTCGGGGTCGTCTTCGCCGCGACCGCGCCGACGGAGTTTTTCCAGCCGATTACCGTCGCCCTGTTCGCGTATTTCCTGGTGCCGGCGAATGTCTATCTCTACGGCGTGAACGACATCTTCGACGCCGACATTGACCGGCTCAATCCCAAGAAGGCCGAGGAAGGCCGGGAGGTCCGGTACACCGGGGGCACCGGCGTCGGGGTCGCCGTGCTCGCCGCCGCGGTCCTCGGGCTCGCGTTCGCCCCGGCGCTGCCCCCCGAGGGACTGGCCGGCATGGCGGCGTTTCTCCTGCTCGGGGCCGCCTACAGCGCGCCGCCGTTACGGTTCAAGACGACGCCGATCCTCGACTCGGTCTCGAACGGGCTGTACGTCACGCCGGGCGTGGTCGGGTACGCGGCCGTCGCCGGGGAGTTTCCGCCCGGGCTGGCGATCGCAGGCGGGTGGGTCTGGGCGATGGGGATGCACACTTTCTCGGCGATCCCCGACATCGAGCCCGACCGCGCCGCCGGGGTCCAGACGACTGCGACGCTTCTTGACGAGCGTCCCACGCTGGGCTACTGTGCCGGGGTCTGGCTGATCGCGGCGGTCCTGATGGGGCTGGTCCACCCGTACCTGGGCGCGGTGCTTGGGGTCTACCCCGTGTTCGTGGCCGCGATCGTCGCCGCCGACGTCGACATCGCCCGGGCGTACTGGTGGTTCCCGATCCTGAACACACTCGCCGGGACCGCGTTCACCCTCGGCGGGATCTGGGTGATACAGTATGGCTGATCGCGACCGATCGCCTGTCAGTCAGGCGGCCGGAACATGAGCGGCGACGGGCCGGGTCCAGGACTCTCGCAGCCGGTCCCGAGCCGCGAGGAGCTGGTGCGGGCGGTCACCGACCGCCGGGCCGCCGAAGCACTCTTGGATCGGATCGTCGCGGAAAACCGGTTTACCATCGCGGTCGTCTTTCCGATCACTGGCGCGGCGCTGTTGCTCGCGAGCGCCGAGGGACTGCTGCCGGACCCGATCGCCTTCCACCCGCTGTTGATACTCTCGGGCGTGCTCGTGATGCGACTGCCACTGGTTTCGGGGATCGTCCCGCTGATCGACCGCCGTGGAGTGGCGGCGCTCGGCGCGCTGATCGCCTACACCTACGCCGTCGAGTTCGTCGGCGCGAGCACCGGGATCCCCTACGGCGAGTTCAGCTACGAGGTCGCGCTCGGGCCGATGCTGTTCGGGCTGATCCCGGTCGCGCTGCCGGTGTTTTTCATCCCGCTGGTGCTCAACAGCTACCTGCTGTCGGTGCTGTTGCTCGGCGAGCGGGCTGGGTCGGCGCTCATCCGGGTGCCGACCGTTGCCGCCGTCGTCGTGACCGTCGACCTGGTGCTCGATCCGGCGGCAGTCGCGCTTGGGTTCTGGGAGTTCGGGACTGAGGAGTTCTACGGCGTTCCCTACGCCAACTACGCCGGCTGGGTGCTCAGCGCGGCCGTCGCGACGGTTCTGATCGATCTTGCCTTCGACCGGACGGCGCTGCTCGCGCGGGTCGAGGAGTGTTCGTACATCCTCGATGATATGGTGAGTTTCGTCGTCCTGTGGGGAGCAGTCAGCGCCTTCTACGGGGCGTGGATTCCGGTCGCGATCGCGGGGCTGTTCGCGGTCGGGCTGGTCCGGCTGGACCGGTTCGACTTCGTCGGTCTAGCGCCCGTATCGCGGTAGTCAAGCGGAGACAGCGGCCGAAACCGTGGGCTACTTGCCGGCCCGACGGCGACCCCGAGAGGATGGAACGATCGACGAACCGGATCGTGTTGGTCGCCACCACGACGGCGTTTTTCGTTACGATGGCCGCCCGGCTCGCGATCAGTCCCGTCGTGCCCGCCATCTCCGCGGAGTTCGACGTCTCAAACGGGCAGGTCGGGCTGGCGCTGTCGGGGATGTGGCTCGCATACGCGCTCGCACAGTTTCCCAGCGGGCTGCTCGGGGACCGGTTCGGCGAACGACCGGTGATCCTGGTCGCGGTCGGTGGGACCGCCGTCGCGAGCCTGTTGCTCGCCCTCTCGCCGCTGTTTGCGGTCTTTCTGCTCTGTACGGTCCTGTTGGGCGGGGCCGCGGGGCTGCACTACAGCGTCGCGACGACGCTGCTCTCGCGAACGTTCACCAACACCGGAACGGCGATCGGGATCCACAGCGCCGGCGCCCCGGTCGCCGGGGTGATCGTCCCGGTCGTCGCCGCCGCCGTCGGGTCGGCATTCGGGTGGCGTCTGGCCGTGGCCCTCGGCGTCGCCGCGGCGGTCCCGGCGCTGGGGCTGGTTGCGGTCGGGCTCCCGCGGACGGCCGCCGCCCGCCCGGAGCAGCCGATCACAGACCGGGTTCGCCCTGCCGCGTTGGGGGAGCTGCTCTCGCGGCCGCCGATCGCGGGCACGCTCGCCATGTCGGTGCTCGGGGCCTTCGTCTGGCAGGGCACCGCCTCGTTTCTCCCGACCTTTCTGGTCGAACAGCGAGACTACTCGGCACCGCTTGCCGGAGCCGTCTTTTCGGGGTACTTTCTCGTCCAGGGGGCCGGCCAACCGGCGATGGGCTGGCTCTCGGATCGGATCGGTCGCGACGCCGCGATGAGCGTCTGTATGGCCGCCGGTGTCGCCGGCTACGCGCTGTTCGTGGTCGGCCCCGGACTCGGGAGCGTCCTCGTTGCGACGGTCCTGATCGGGATCGCGATGAGCTGGGGCGCGACGATGCTCCCAAAGTTTCTCGATTACATGGCCCCCGAGGAGGAGGGACTCGGCTTTGGCCTCGTCCGGACGAGTTACATGGTCTTTGGCGCCTCGGGGTCAGTCGGGGTCGGGCTGCTGGCCGATCAGTTCGGGTGGACAGTGACGTTTCTGGTGTTGTCAGGGATCCTCGGGAGCGTTCTGATCGCCCTCGGCGCGGCTGCGCTCCGGCGGCGGGCCCGGAGTCCCGATCCGCGCGGCCACGAGGCCGGGTGAGTCGGGACGGTCGACCCGAACGGTAGTTACTCCGGGTGGGGGACGCCGTGCTCGGGGCCGTCGGCGACGCCGCCGTCAGTTGGAACAGCGCTGACCCGCCGGAACACGGTGACCGGGTCCTGGAACCGACGCCAGTTCCACCAGGTCCGGGCCACCAGCCAGAGCTTCCGGGCCCGGGACAGCTCCGGGCGCGTCGAGAGTACGTCGAACTCCTGGGCGCGGATCAGCCGGTGGTGCTCGGCGTACAACACCGCGGCCAGAAGCACCGCAAACTGACCTCCCTCGGGCAGGTACTCGATGCCGGCGACGCCCTTGCGGTAGCGTTGCTCGGTGCGGTTGAGCTCGAACTTAATCGCCCGGCGAAAACCCTCGGAGGGCTGTTCGCGGCGGAGCTGGTCGACGGTAACGTCGTACCGCCCGAGCGTGTCCATGGGCAGGTACACCCGGTCGAGATCGCGGATGTCCTCGCGGACATCTCGGATGAAGTTGGTCAACTGAAAGGCGTTTCCGAGCGCCATCGCGTGTGTGCGGGCCCGGTCGGGGTGGTCAGTTCCCATTACCGCGAGCATCATGTTCCCGACCGCGGCTGCCGAGCCCCGCATGTAGCTCGCGAGCGCCTCGTAGGTCTCGTAGCGGTCGGTGTCGATGTCCGCGAGCATCGCGTCGATGAAGGCGTCGACCTCGGCCTCGGGAATGCCGGCCTCGGCTCGGACCTCGGCGAAGGCCTCGAGCACCGGCTC
>PXQL01000105.1 GCA_003021335.1 Halobacteriales archaeon QH_10_67_13 | reverse complement strand
CGGGATCGCAACGTACGACGACGGGCTCCAGACGATCAAAGGCATGGGGCTCGTCGAGAACATCTTCCAGGCCAAGGAGCTCGAGCAGCTGACCGGCAAGGTCGGGCTCGGGCACACGCGGTACTCGACCGCGGGCACCTCGCGGCTCGAGAACGCCCATCCGGTGTGCGTGTCCAGCGCGCAGGGCTCGATCGCGTTGGGTCACAACGGCGAGATCGTGAACGCCGACCAGATCCGCGAGGATCTGCAGGAGAGCGGGTGGGCGTTCATCACGGACAACGACAGCGAGGTCATCGTTCGCCTGTTCGCCAACGAGCTGTCGAACGCCAACTCGCCGGTGCGCGCCATGCGGCGCGTCATGAAGCAGATCGTCGGCGCCTACAGCCTCGTGCTGGTCGTCGGCGACCGCATCCTGGCGGTGCGCGACCCGCGGGGCATCAAGCCGTTGGCGCTGGGCAAGCTGCCGGCCGCCTACGGCGGTCAGAACGGCTCCGAGAGCGAGGTCCTGCGAACCGTCTCGTTCGTCGATGCGCCGGGCCACGAGACGCTGATGGCGACAATGCTCTCGGGGGCGGCGTTGATGGACGGCGCCGTGCTCGTTATCTCGGCCACCGACCCGGTGCCACAGGCCCAGACTCAGGAACACCTGATGGCACTGGACATCACCGACATCGACAACATTGTCATCGTACAGAACAAGATCGACCTGGTCGACGGCGACCGGGCCCGCGAGAACTACGACCAGATCCGGTCGTTCGTCGAGGGCACCGTCGCAGAGGGCGCCCCGATCGTGCCCGTGAGCGCACAGCAAGGGATCAACATCGACCTGCTGATCCAGGCCATCGAGGAGGAGATCCCCACGCCAGACCGGGATCCGGACGCTGGGGCGGAGTTTCAGGTCGCCCGAAGTTTTGATATCAACCGCCCGGGGGGCCGGGAGACCGAGACCGGCGGCCGCTCGGAGTGGCAGCCCGTCGAGACGACGGTACGTTCGCTCCAGGCTGGCGGCGACACGGTCGAGACTGCCACCCCCGGCGGGCTGCTCGGGGTCGGGACCGGGCTCGATCCGGCCGCGGCAAAAGGCGACGCTTTGGCCGGCCAAGTCGCCGGCCCGCCGGGCACGCTGCCCCCTATCCAGGAGTCGTTCACGATGGATGTCTCGCTTCTCGATCGGATCGTCGGCGAGGGTGACGACGGCGTCGAGCCGGTCTCGACGGGCGAGCCGCTGATGCTGACGATCGGGACCGCGACGACGGGGGGGTCGGTCACGAGCGCCCGCGGCGAGGAGTGTGAGGTGCGACTCAAGCGGCCGGTGTGTGCCCGCGCCGGCGTGAACATCGCGATCAACCGCCGGGTCGGCGCGCGGTGGCGGCTGATCGGGTACGGAACCCTCCGGTGACGGTGACAGTCGTGTTCGACACGAACGCCCTGATGATGCCCGTCGAGTGTGACCTCCGACTGTTCGAGGAGCTCGACCGCCTCGTCGGCGACCGCCGCCAGCTGGTCCCCGGGGCCGTTCTCGAAGAGCTCGCCGACCTCGCCGACGGGGCGAGCGAACCGGCCACGGCGGCGCGCGTCGGCCTTGATCTCGCCGATCGGTGTACCCGACGGGAGACGGACGCGGAGTACGCCGACGACGCCGTCCTCGAGCTGGCACTGACCGAGGGGGTTGAGGAGACCTACGCCGTCACTAACGATCGGCCGCTCGCAGAGCGGCTGCTCGCCCGGGACGTACCGGTAATTAGTTTACGTGGGGAGAACGTACTCGCGATCACCGAACCGTAACAGCGACTGAGTTAGTATGTACAAACGGGTCACGCTACGCGACACGGTCGAGGTACCGCCGGAGCATCTCGCGGATGTCACGCCGGAGCTGGTCAAGCAGCTGCTCCAAGAGAAACTCGAGGGTCGAGTCGACGAGGCCGTCGGCTCGGTGGTCTCGGTTATCGAGGTCACGGACGTCGGGGCGGGTGCGGTCGTTCCCAACGAGCCTGGCGTCTACTACGAGGCCGAGTTCGACGCGCTTACCTTCGATCCACAGATGCAGGAGGTCGTCGACGGCGAGATCGTCGAGGTGGTCAGCTTCGGCGCCTTCGTCGGGATCGGTCCCGTCGACGGACTACTCCACGTCTCGCAGATCTCCGATGAGTATCTCGCCTACGACGAGGAAAACCAGCAGCTCGCCTCCCGGGAGTCAAACCGGACCCTGGGCGTCGGCGATAGCGTTCGGGCGCGGATCGTCACCAAAAGCATCGACGAGCGCAATCCGCGGGACTCGAAGATCGGTCTCACCGCGAAACAGGTCGGCCTCGGCAAACACGGCTGGCTCCGGGCCGAACACGAACAGCGAACCGCACAGGCACCCGAGCCGGGTGAGAGCTGATGGCCGATCGCCTCGCCTGTCGGGAGCGTCACCGCGTTCAGGACACCGAGGAGGCCGAGGCCTGCCAGTCCTGTGGCTCGACCTCGCTGACCGAGGACTGGGCCGGGTACGTGATCATCGCACACCCCGAGGAAAGCGAGATTGCCGTCGAGATGGAAGTCACAGACGCCGGCAAGTACGCCCTGAAAGTTCGGTAGGCCGGCCGTGACACTCGAGTTGCCCCCGGCGTTGCGCTCCGCGCTGAAAGACCCGCTGGGGCCGATCGCCGCCGATCCGGTCGCGGCCCTCAAGACTGCGGCCGACTCGGAGGTTTCCGAGATGTCCGTGGTCGCCGTCGGGGATGTCGTCACGAGCGACCTGCTCGCGGCCGGGCACACGCCGGCAGTCGCGGTCGTCGACGGCCGAACGGAGCGCGCCGCAGTGTCCAATCGGGTCGCCGACCGACTCGCTGCCGGCGATTTTTCGACCGAGCTGACCGCCGCGAACCCTCCGGGGACGATCACCGCCGAGCTCGCCGCGGCAATCCGGACGGCTCTCGTGGACGAACCGGCGTTGATCCGGGTCGACGGCGAGGAAGACCTGGCGGCCCTCCCCGCGATCCTGGCGGCGCCCGCGGCCGCGGTCGTCCTCTACGGCCAACCTGGCGAGGGCGTCGTTGCGGTCGCCGTCGACGAAGGGACTCGCGACCGGGTGCGAGGGCTGCTCTCGCGGATGGACGGCGATCCCGATCCGGTTCTCGCGGCACTCGGTGAGCCCCGGCCGTAGGTTCGCCCCGAGTCACCGGAGCAGGAGTACGTGCCGGCTGAGCGACCGGTGAACGCGGCGCTCGAACGCCGCCGTGACCGTCCAGCCCGCCCGTTCTGCCGCCGCGTGCCAAGGGCGGTCGGCGACGATCACCCCGCGGTCTGCCACCCGTCGTGCCTCGCCGAGCGCGTCGGCGACCAGCGTCTCCAGCTCGCCCGCGATCGGGGACTGGCGGCCGTAGGGTGCGTCGAAGGCCACGCAGTCGACGGTCCCCGCGCCGAGTGGCAGTCGACCCGCGTCACCCCGAAAGACGGTCGGCTGAGCGACGCCAGCGATGGCGGCGAGGTTCTCGCGGGTTCCCGCCGCCATCTTTGCCTGGCTGTCCAGTCCGAGCACGTCGGCCCCGACCAGCGCGGCCTCGATCAGGATCCCGCCGGTTCCGCACATCGGATCCAACACCTGCCGTCCCGGCGCCGCCCCGGCCATGTTCGCGACCGCGCGTGCGAGCATCGGATCCATGCTGCCCGGCTGGAAAAAGGGTCTGTCGGTCGGCCGACGCCGGTCGTAGCCCCGCGGGGTCGCGCCGGCGAGCCAGCCGAGCACCGCTCGCTCACCCGCGAACAGCGCCCGGAGCTCGTGGTCGGGCTCCTCAAGATCGATCTCGAATCCCGCGTCGACGAGGACGGCACCGAGGACCCGCTCGGCCCGCTGGGTGTCGACGCCCGTCGTCCCGCGGACGTCGACCGCCCGGACGGCCGCGCTCGTCCGGGCCCGATCGATCGTCGCCGCCCGCAACGCCGCCCGCGCGTCCTCGACGGTCGCCACACTCCCGGCAAGTCGCTCGCTCGCGCGGTGGGTAAAGGCGAGCCGATCGAGACCCGCGATCGTTTGGGCCGTCGCGAGCCCCGGCGCGACCGTCTGAACGCCTTCGAGTACTTCGGCGGCCTCCGCGGTCGCGAAGGCGTCGTCGGTCCCGGCGAGTTCGAGGACGTACACGCTGACACCTGACTCCGGCCCGAGCATGAGCGTATCGGTGTTCAGGACCGCCGAGTGTGGTCGCGGTCGGCGCCCGATCTTCGAGCGACCGGGACTACTCGGCCGGCGCGACGCCGGTCCCGGCCGCGACTGCCCCGAGGTCGATCCGGCCGTCGGGCATCGGCACGCCCTTGTAGGGGTCCTCGGCGAGCAACAGCGAGCCGTCGAGATCGACGTACTCGGCGAGCGGCGCGAGGTGACACCCCCCAGCGATCGAGGCGGCGCTCTCGGTCATGCACCCGATCATAACCTCGAGCCCGTGGGCCTTCGCGGCGAGGATCTGGCGTAGGGCTGGCCGGATCCCCCCGCATTTCATCAGCTTCACTACGACCACGTCGACCGCTCCGGCCGCTTGCGGCACGTCGGCCGCGGTCACGCAGGACTCGTCGGCCGCGATCGGCAGCGGTCCATCCGACAGTGCCGCGAGTCCCTCGAGGTCGTCGGCCGGTATGGGCTGTTCGACGGTCGATATCCACGAGGCGTTTACCGCCGCCGCACGGGACCAGCTTGCCGCGGTCGGCTGCGATAACGTCGACCTCGCCGTCGGCGATGCGGCCGGCGGCTGGGACGGCGGACGCACCTTCGATGTCATCGCGGTCACAGGCTCGATGCCCGCGGTGCCGGATGCACTGCAGCGCAGCCTCACCCCGGGCGGCCGCCTGTTCGGGAGCGATCTCCGCCAGCTCGGCCGCGATCCGCTGCTGGTTCGTCGGATCGGCGCCCTCGACGGCCGCGAGCAACTCGGGCAGGACCGCGGCGGCGCTGTCCGCGGTCTCCCCGTAGTACGCCGACGGCCCGGCGGCGCCGTAGCCCGCCCGACCCTCAGCGTCGGTTAGCGCGACCGTGATCGCCTCGGAGGCGTCCGTGCTCCCCCGAGAGATGGTGAACGTCTCTGCAAGCGGCAGTGCGACCCGATCGAAGGCCGCCTCCGCGATCGTCGTCACAGGTCTGCGAACGGGCCGCCCTTGGCCGATTCGAGGCGGTCGAACTGGTCGTCGGTCAGCCCGACGGCCGCCGCACCGAGGTTCTCCTCGAGCTGGTCGACGGTCCGGGCGCCGATGATCGGCGCCGTGACGTCGGGGTGGCGGATCTGGTAGGCGATCGCCACCTGTGCCGGCGTCGCCTCCGTCTCCTCTGCGACCGCCCGGACGACATCGAGCACGTCGAAGTTCTCGGCGGTGAGATACCGGTCGGCCCAGCCCTCGCCGTCGGAGGCCGTCGAGTCTTCCGGAGGATCCTCGCCGCGCTCGTATTTGCCGGTGAGAAAGCCCTGCGCGAGCGGACTCCACGGACAGATCCCGACTCCGAGCTCGCGACACATCTCGGCGTACTCGCCCTCGATCTCCCGGTCGACGAGGTTGTACCGGGGTTGGGTGACGGTGAACGGCTCGAGCCCCTGCTGGCGGGCCAGCTCATTGGCGCGGGCGATCTTCCAGGCGTTGGGCTGGAACGTGGAGGCGCCGAGGTAGTGTACCCGCCCCTCGTCGACGAACCGCGCGAGCGTTCGCATCAGCTCGCGGGCCGGCGTCTGGTCGTCCCACCGGTGGATGTACAACACGTCCAGATAGTCCGTGCCGAGCCGATCGAGGATCAGCTCGAGCTGCCGGCGGAGGTGTTTGCGGCCCAGCCCCCGGCCGTTGGGGTCGTCCTCGCGGGTCGGCCAGTAGACCTTCGAGGCCAGCGCGTACGCCTCGCGGTCGCGCTCTGTCAGCCACTCGCCGATCCAGCGCTCGCTCTTTCCGCCGCCGTAGACATCGGCCGTGTCGATGAACCGGCCCCCGCCGGCCGCGTACGCGTCCAACAGTTCGTGGGCCCGCTCGCGGGTCGTCTCGGTTCGCCCTGCGGCGGTCTCGCGGCCGAACCGCCAGGTTCCGAAGGCGATCTCGCTGACCGACAGCCCCGTCTGTCCCATCGGGGTGGTGCCTAACTCGGCGTCCATGGCCGACACCACGACCGGCCCCTACAAATGTCGTCCGGCTCCCCCCGGACGGTCAGGCCGGGCGGTCGCGGTCGAACCGAACTTGTCGTGTAGCGGCTGCGTGCAGTGGTGGCCGGCCCGCACCGCGACGGCGAGCCCGTTGAGGATCTCGGAGACGTCGTGTGCGTGTACCCCTTCGATGTCGAACGCGACCAGCCCGCCGCGGGGGTCGCCCGCCGGCGGCCCGAGCACGCGGATATCGTCGAACCGCTTGAGTTCGGTCAGAGCGTACTGTGCGAGCTCCCGCTCGTGGCGCTCGATTGCTGCCAGTCCGATCTCGTCGAGATACTCGGCGGCCTCGGCGAGGCCGATCGCCTGCGCGATTGGCGGCGTCCCGGCCTCGAACTTCCAGGGGAGCTCGTTCCAGGTCGCGTCCTCGAAGCTGACCCGGGAGATCATCTCCCCGCCGTACTTGAACGGGCTCATCTCCTCGAGTAGCGCCTCCCGGCCGTACAGCCCGCCGATTCCGGTCGGCCCGACCATTTTGTGTCCCGAGAACGCGTAGAAGTCGGCCCCGATCTCTTCGACATCCACCGGACGATTCGGTACCGCCTGGGCGCCGTCGACGAAGATGTGGGCGCCGTTATCGTGGGCCAGCTCCGCGAGCTCTTCGACCGGATTGATCGTGCCGAGCGTGTTCGAGACGTGGACGACGCTCACCATTGCTGTCTCCGGGCCGATGAGCTCCTTTGCGTGGTCCATGTCGAGGTAGCCGTCCTCGGTCACGCGGATGTACTCGACCGAGGCGCCGGCCCGCTCGGCGATCTGCTGCCAGGTAACGAGCGAGGCGTGGTGTTCCATCTCGGTCAGCACGACCGTATCACCCGGGCCAAGCTCATTGAGTCCCCAGGCGTAGGCCACCAGGTTCTCCGATTCGGTCGTGCCGGCCGTAAAGATCAGCTCCTCGCGGCCGTCGGCGCCGATGAACTCCGCCAGCCGGTCGTGGGCCTCCTCGTAGGCGAGACTCGCCTCCTGGGAGAGCTGGTGCAGGCCGCGGTGGACGTTCGCGTTCGTCTCCCGGTAGTACTCAGCGATCGCGTCGATCACCCGGTCGGGAGTTTGGGCCGTGGCTGCGTTGTCAAGATAGACGAGCTGTTCGCCGCCGAACTCCCGCTCGAGGATCGGAAAGTCCTCGCGGAGCTCGGCGACATCAAGTTGCCCATCGGAGCCAGTCGTTGCCATTGCGTGGGAGAGGCACCGAGGGAACAACACTATTTCGATCGACAGAGTCTCGCGGCGGTCCCGACGACCGCTTCCGGACGGCAGACGCGGCTGCCTACATCCAGACCAGCTGGGCGTGCCGGGTGCCGTCGAACTCGAGGACGTTTTCCTCCTCGACGAGCCCGTGTTCGATCGCCAGCCCGACCGCCCGCGCCCCAACCAGGTTGGCGGTCGTACACCGCGTGAGACTCTCGACGACGCGCTGTTCGTCGGCCCGCTCGCCATTATAAAAGTCGGGGTCGACGGTCAGGGAGGCGTCCTCGCGCTCGAAGTGCTCGCCGAGCACGTCCGCGTCACAGACCGCCACGATCCGTCCCTTGGGCGTGTCCCGCTCGGTGAGCAGCAGTGCGGGCATCTCACTCCTGTAGCTCCCCGTCGATCAGCTCCTGCTCGTTGCTCGTGCGGAGCTGTTCGGCCTCCTCTGCGATCTCCTCGGCGCGCTCGTCTTCGCCGACCCGCTCGAGTGCGATCGCCTTCTCCTCGAGCAGGTCTGCGCTCCGGTAGCCCAGCCGGACGGCGTTGTCGAAGGCGGTGAGCGCCTCTTCCGCGAGCCCCCGCTCGTTGAGGAAAAATCCGCGGTTGTACCAGGCCTGGCCGAACCGCGGATCGATCTCGACGGCCCGCTCTGCGTGTTCGAGCGCCTCCTCGGTGCGGCCGAACTCCCAGAGTGCGTACGCCAGGTTGGTCTCGGCGGTCGCGGCGTGATCCGCGTCGCCGTCGATGTCGATCGCCTCGCGGTAGGCCCCGATCGCGGCGTCGTACTCCTCAACTTCGGCGTGTGCGACGCCCTTGTTGACCCAGGCCTCCTGGGCGACGCGGTCGTCGTCCGCGTACCGAGCGGCCCGCTCGAAGGTGTCCGTGGCCTGTTCGTGGCGGTTGATCCGAACGTACTCGAGACCCACCCCGAGCAGGATCGACCGCGTCGGCCTCGGGATCGAGCTCGGGATCGATGTCGAACGGGTCGTAGGGATCGTCGAACCCCTGGCCCTCGGAGAACTCGTGGTCTTCCGGGTCGTTTGCCATACTACTGATTTACGACCGCGAGCATTAAGAGCTGTGTCCCGAACATCGGGGCGTGCGACTGTTCGTCAGCGTCGATCTCGGCGAGCTGGCCCCCGAGATCGAGCGGCTCCAATCGCTGTTCGAGGGGGCCGACGGGCTGCGGTTCACCGACCCCGAGCAGGCCCATGTGACGCTTACCTACCTCGGGGAGACCGATCCCGAGCGTGTGCCGGAGATCGAGACCGCCCTCCGCGGGGCCGTCGAGGACGCCGGCGTCGAACCATTTCGGGCGGCCGTCGGCGGCCTCGGCGTCTTCCCGCACCCGGGATACATCCGGGTCGTCTGGGTTGGTATCCGGGAGGACGGCGGCGCGGGGGAGCTCCGAGCGCTGCACGAGGCCGTCGAGGAGCGGACGACGACGCTTGGCTTCGAGCCTGACGACCACGAGTTCACTCCCCACGCGACGCTCGCCCGGATGGACCACGCCGGCGGGAAGGAGCTCGTCCAGGAAGTCATCCAGACCCGTGATCCCGACGCCAGCACGGTCCGGGTCAAGGAGATCCGGCTCACGGAAAGTCGACTCGGCTCCGAGGGGTCTGAGTACGACACTGTCGCGGCAGTCGAGCTCTCGTCTTGACTGCTCTCTTTGGCGCCGTCGTGAACGCCCAAACCCGGCGAAACGACCGAAAGGAACACACATTTACGCTCGGCCGAAAAAACACGGATATGGGAAAGAAATCGAAGGCTAAAAAGAAGCGTCTGGGAAAGCTCGAAGACCAGAACAGCCGCGTGCCGGCCTGGGTAATCGTCAAGACCGACCGGGACGTGATGCGAAACCCCAAGCGCCGCAACTGGCGGCGGAGTGACACCGACGAATGAGCGCCGACGGATTCGAGGAGCGGATCGTCACGGTGCCGCTTCGCGAGGCGCGTTCGGCCCCGAACGGAGAGCTGGCCAACGCCGCGATGTCGATCGTCCGGGAGCACCTCGCAACCCAGTTTTCGGTCCCTGAGTCGGCCGTCCGCATTGACGCCTCGATTAATGAGGCGGTCTGGTCGAACGGCCGGTCGAACCCGCCGAGTACCCTCCGTGTTCGGGCGGCTCGCTTCGACGAGGACGAGGACAGCATTGTCGAGGCAGAGCTGGCCGACTGACGGTGTTTCGCGCCGCCTTCTCGGGCTCGCCGTACGTTGGCGTGTTCGCACGTGCGACCGACGACTGTCTACTCGTCCGTCCTGACCTCGAGTCCGACCGCCTCGACGGACTCCGGTCTGAACTGTCGGTTTCGGCGGTCGAGACGAGGATCGGTGGCGCCGGGACGGTCGGCGCGCTCGCGACGGGCAACGCATACGGCCTGCTGGTCAGCGGCCGGATCAGCGAGCGTGAGCGCGACCGGATCGCCGCGGCCGTCGAGGTGCCGGTCACCGAGCTGCCCGGCCGGATCAACGCCGCCGGCAACGTCGTCCTGGCCAACGACGCCGGCGCATACGTCCACCCGGAGCTGTCAGACGAGGCTGCCGAGACCGTCGAGGCGGCGCTCGACGTGCCCGTTCGGCGCGGTGCCATCGCTGGGGTGACGACGGTCGGAACGGCGAGCGCGGGTCCGGGGGAGAAAGACACGGGTCGCCTCGAGGTCGGCG
>PXQL01000104.1:26688-35059 GCA_003021335.1 Halobacteriales archaeon QH_10_67_13 | reverse complement strand
CACCTCGAACGGCTCCATCATAACGGACTCACGGTCGAGCCGACCTGCGCGGTCGGGCCGGCGGCCCTGGCCGCGCTGCGCGATCGCGGGGCGATCGAGTCGGGGGAGTCCGTGGTCGTTCCCCTGACCGGCCGGGCGAAGTGACCCCGGAGACGCAAACGATAACACGGCCCGGCGCACACGCTCGGTGTGCTCGGGCTCAGCGTCGCCAGCGGCCCCGACCTGCTTCGCCTGCTGGCGCTGCCGTACTTCGGCTACGTCGCCTGGCGGGATGTCCGCACCCGGCGGATTCCGAACCGACTGTGGCTCCCGCTTGCCGGGCTCGCGGCGGTCCTGCTCGCCTGGGAGCTGCTCGCGCTCGGCGGGGCGAGTAGCCTCGAGCGTCAGCGATTCTTCCTCCGGGTGGCGATCAGCGTCGGGTTCATGGTGCCGCTTGCCTACGCGTTCTGGTGGCTCGGCGGGTTCGGCGGGGCCGACGCAAAGGCGTTTTTCGTAATCGCCGTGCTCTTTCCGACGTTCCCGGAGTACAGGCTCGGCGCCGCGGGACTCGAGACCGTCGGTACGGTGCCGGTCGTCGAGACGGCGATCGGGGTGTTCTCGCTGACGATCCTGGCAAACGCCGTCCTGGCCGGGGCGGCCTACCCGCTCGGGCTCGCGGTCAAAAACGCCGCGACGGGCTACCGGTCGCCGGGGATGTTCGTCGCGACGCCGATCTCGTGGGACCAGGCCACCGAGCGGTACGGCAGCCTGCTCGAGTTTCCCGACCGACGGCTGCGAGACGACCTCTCACCGTCGGGGCTGCGAGCGTATTTCAGCTGGCGGCACCTCGATCTCGATGCGCTGCGGATGTACTTAGCCTGGCGGGGCAGTTCGCTGGCCGAGCTCCGAGATGCGCCGGCGCGGTACCGCGACCCCGATTCGCTCCCGGCGGAACCGAACCCGCCGGGGGACGGCTCGATCGCCGCGGACGGCGGCACGAAAGACCCAGACGGTCGAACGGTCCCGGCGAGCGGCGCCGGCGAGTACGATGATCCCTGGGGTGCAGAGGCGTTTCTCGACTCGATCGAGGGCTCGGCCTACGGGACCACGCCCGACCAGCTCCGGGAGGGCCTGGAGACGCTCACGAGCGAGGAGGTCGTGTGGATCTCGCCGGGGATCCCGTTTCTCGTGCCGCTGTTCGCGGGGCTGATCGTCTCTCTAACTTACGGCGACGCCCTGTTCGCGCTGCTCGCGGCCGTCGGGGCCGCCTGAGGGTCCGCGGAGCCGACGGGCATAATACTGCACGATTCCAACCAATGGTATGTCAGACCAGCCGGTCACCGCGACGCCGCCGGAGAGCCCGTTCCGGACCGCCGGGACCGATCACATCACGATCTGGGGGAGCAACGCCAAGGCGACCGTCGAGTTCTACAGGGACCTGCTTGGCATGCCGCTCGTGCTCCGCCAGCCTAACCTCGACGACCCCTCTCAGACCCACCTGTTTTTCGACACCGGCGACGGGACCATCCTCACCTTCTTCGTCAGCGACGACCGGCAATCGAACGAGGGGCCACAGCGGACCGGCGTCGGCGGCGTCCATCACCTGTGTTTCACCGTCGTTCCCGAGCGCTTCGACGAGGTCGCCGAGGCGCTCGAAGCGGCCGGCCGGTCGTACAACGTCTTCGACCGGGGAGTGTTCCTATCGCTGTACACCCGCGACCACGACGGGCTGATCATCGAACTCACCGCCGATAAGTTCCAGTTCCCGGACGATCGTCGCGGGGATGTGCTCGCCGAAACCCAGCGGATCCGCGAGGCCGCCGGCGCCGAGTACGCCAAAACCGAACACATGCGCGAGGCCCTCGAGGAGCTCGGAATCGAGGTCGTCCCCAACGACCTCCCGGAGGCCCCCAGCGGCGTCGGCAGCCTGAACTGACGGCCGTCTCACGAGGGCGGCGGAACGCCCGAACCCTTTTATTCTACCGCCAGCGTGTGTTAGTTCAGGCAGTCGGAATGGACGACGAGCAATCGATCCTCTCGTTCGAGCCCGACGACACCGGACTAACGGTCGTCGACACGCTCGAACAGACCAGAGCGCGGCTCGAAACCGGGCGGCCGACGACCCCGGCGCCCGTCGATCCGGAGCCGTTTTACTATCCTGTCGACAGCGGCGTCCGCATAACCGCCGGAGCGGTCACGCTGCCGACCCCCAGCGTGGCCGTCATCGTCAGGGACGGCTCGGGGACGATGGTCGCGAAGGTCGACCAGCTCGACGACATCGAGCTCGGCGAGGGATCGTACGCCCTCGAGTTGAGCACACAGGTCAAGACCTACCTCGAGCTCGACGGTCCCCTGACGATCACCCAACTCGCCGTCGAGACACACATCGAGTTCGACGGGCTGCGGACAATCCGGGTCGGCGCCCGGTCGCGACACGAGCGCCCGGCGGCGACGATCACGACGACCGCGGATCCGACCGACTTGATGACCGCGATCGGCGCCTTCGGATCGGCGCTGAAAACGACCAGTCCCGAGCGGTCCTGGCCGACGCTGCGTGGGCACCCGCCGGCGGTCGAGCTCGGCGACGAACTCGCCGTGCCCGAGGTCGCTCGCCCGCCCGAGACGGGCGTCGAGATCGCGGTGCCGGCCACGCACAGGCACGTTCTCCCGGTCGCGTCGCTCGCCTACTACCTGGGCGCCCGGGTCGTCCCCGGCGAGCGGCCAGCGCTGCGGGCACCCGCGGCCGACTTCGAACACGACCTGACGGCGCCGGAATTCGAGCGGGCGGTCGAGCGGACGCTCAAGCAGGTGTTCGTCCTCGACTGCGCGACCCGGACCGACGGGCTGTACGAGATCGATCTCCACGAGCGCGCGCAGCTCGAAGAGCAGACGGATCTCGCCTTCGAAGAACTGTACGAGCGACCGCTGTCCGAGCGGCTCGCGGCCTACCTCTCGGTGCCGTTCGAAGCGGTCGCGCCGGCGGTGCCCGACTGGCGCCTGACCGCGCACGTGGAGCCATCCGCCGAGGCGATCGAGCGGCTCCCCTTCGTGGCGAACGATCTCGGGATCGTCCGGACGACCGCGGAGACGACCGACCGGGCGGGGGCGGCCGTCGCACCGGAGACCGAAGTCGACGGCCCTCCCGAAGCCGAGCTCGAAGCCAGCCGATCGCACTCCCGCGGGGCAGGCGGGGCAGCGTCAGGACTGACCCGTGGGGCGAGCGAGACCGTCACCAACGAGGAGTACATCCAGCTCGATCGGACCGATGCGATCGAGCAGGCGTTCATCGGCGAGGGAGTCCCGATCGGGGGCACGAAGCTGCTCACGGCGGCCTTTCACAACCGCTTCGACCGGGAGCTGACCGCGGGCGACATCTCGATTACCGTCGTCTCGAACGACACCAGGATGGCAGAAGAACGTGACCTGGTCTCGCAGGTCTACGGCGACCGCGAGGAGCTGCCCTTCGAGGTGACCGTTCGTCGGAACCTCACGGCAGAGCAGCTCCGGGCGACGCTCGAAGGTGACCAGCAGTTCTTACATTACATCGGTCACATCGAGGCCGACGGCCTGGTCTGTACGGACGGCAAGCTTGACGCGACGACGATCGACTCGGTCGGCGTCGAGTCGTTCCTGCTGAACGCCTGTAACTCGTATCGTCAGGGCCGGGCGCTGATCGAGGCCGGCGCCGTCGGCGGGATCGTCACGCTCAACGAGATCCTGAGCGACCGCGCCGTCGGGATGGGCGAGACGATCGCGAAGCTGCTCAACCAGGGCTTTCCGCTGTACGCGGCGCTTGACATCGCAAGCGAGGAGAGCATTATCGGCGGACAGTACATGATCGTCGGCAATGGGAACACGACGGTGACGCAGGCACCGAGTCGGACACCGATACTACTAGATATCTCAAAAAAATCAGATCAGCTTAACATATCTATTCATGCATACACGACTAGCGAAGCTGATATAGGATCAGTTTATGTACCATATATACAAAATAAAAATAAATACTATCTTAATTCTGGAGTAATTGGTGAGTTTACTCCAACTCAGACACAATTAGAGGACTTCCTCCAGATGCAAGAGCACCCGACACGAATTGATAATAACCTAACCTGGAGCTCATCGCTTGTAATTGACGAGTTAGAATAAGTTATTTTGCTACGCTAAGGGCCAGAGATGGTCGCACCGCTTCCAGCGAGTGCAGAGCCAGCCTGCGACAGCAGAACGGTTGCTCCGAACAGTGCGCCCAGCAGCTTGGGGTGATCCCGAAGGAATGCCCGGACCTTGCTATCTTCCATGGTACACCTAACATATCAGCTGGCACTTGATTAAATCTTTCTTATATTTTCCCACAGAAAATAACTGGATATTACGGATCTCGCTGGCGGCTGTCTGCGACGACTCGTCGTGACCCCACACGCCCCAAGTGTGTCACTCGTGTGGTTGTTCGTCCCATTAATTAAATCTACGGACGGTTTCGGGAGTTCGGGGGAGCGTACGATCGAGACGAGGACGGCAACTCGCCGTCGGTCCGAGAGAGCAGGGCCAGCGCTGGGCGTCTCGGCAAAGAGAGAGACAACACGCCGAGCAACACCACGTGAAAGCCCGCCGAGACATCGAACCCAACCCAGGTTCCGACGCCGGTCGCGAGTGTCGCGCCGAGCCCAGCGAGGATCATCGCCGCGTCGGCGAGCACGACGACGTCGATCCAGTTACGATCCTCACAGCCGTGATCGCGCTGCCGGTGACCGCGTACCTGAGCACCAGCGTCCGACCGTGCGACGATTTGATTGGCGTATATACCAGAAACCGGTCCAACCGCCGATTTAATACTACGTTCCGAGATGTAGAAATTTATAAGTACGGTGTAGACGGGATGGAAGTTACTGTCCGGGATAATATCGCGCCGTCCGAACGGTCTCAGTAGGAGTCGATGTCGGTCCCGACCGAACAGACGTACTCACCGGTCGCGACCTGCGGGCGGCGGCGGGTCCGCCAGAAGATGCCGTCGGAGTCGGCGGTGACGGTCGCGTTCTGCCGGCCGAACACGTCGGTGACGGTAAACAGCGTCCGGCCGCGGGAGATCCGCTCGCCGAGACTCACCTCGAAGTCGACCAGTCCGCCGGCGGGGGCGCCGTACTGGTCGAAGCCGGTCGCGCGGGTCTGTGGCCCGGTTGTGGCCCGTCCGGGGAGAAAGTCGTAGGACCGGAGCACGTTGAACACGCCGTCGACGCCAATCTGGACGCTCGCCTCGTCGAGCCCCACCGAGCCCCCAAGCTCGGGGTCGATCGTCGGGATCCCCTCGTCGGGCGCCACGCGGGCGAGCTGTCCGTCGGGGCCTTTCTGGTCGAGAACGTGTCCACACCCGAACGCCTTCGCGAGGTCGAGACACCGGTCGTGCAGCCGGTGGCGTCGGCCACACCGGATCCGGGTCTCCTCGATCATCCGGGAGGTAGAGCCCTGGTGGAGATCCAGGGCGAGATCGGCCCGCTGGGCGGCATCGAAGGTGGCGGCCGCGATCCGCTCGGTCGTCGAACCCTCCGACGACCCCGGATACGCCCGGTTGAGCTTGGTGTCGTCGATCGGGTTGCGGTGTTCGCCGACCCGGTAGCCAAACAGGTTCGCGACGCCGACGATGAGGATCGTCCCGGAGAGTTCGGCAGGGTCGAGCCGCGGGACGACCCGGCGGATCACGCCGACGCCGTTGAGCTCGTCGCCGTCGCTCGCCGCCTGCACGTACAGCGTCTGCCCGGCGTCGGCGCCATTGACGACCGCGACCGGGAGTCCCGCCGGGCTCCCGTCGCGCGTCTCGCCGATCCCGAGACGCCCGGTGTCGGTCTCTCCCGGGGCCGCCTCGGCCGTGCCCAGTTGCGTCATTACTGTTGGTGGTCGTGCCACGTTCTTCAGGGGTTCGGTCCCGGAAGGGAACGGCCGCGCTGGGTTTTTGTCCTCGCCGCCGAATCAAAGCACATGGACGACGAGCTCCGGCGTGGACTCGAAGGCGTCGTCGTCGACGAGACGACGCTCAGTGACGTCGACGGGAGCGCCGGGCGGCTCGTCTACCGGGGCTACGAGATCGGCGATCTCGCCGAGTCGGCGAGCTTCGAGGAGGTCCTGTACCTGCTCTGGCACGAGCGGCTCCCGACCCGGGACGAACTCGCAGACTTTCGGGACGCCCTTGCGGCCGACCGCGCGCTCGCGCCCGCCGTGCAGGATCTGCTCGCTGACCTCGCCGAGGCGGGGGAGACGCCGATGGCGGCGCTACGGACGGCTGTCTCGGCGCTATCTGCGACCGCCCCCTCGGCCGGCGGCGAGCCACAGAACGCCGCCGAGACCCGCGAGCGGGGCCGCCGAATCGCCGCCAAGATGCCGACGATCCTGGCGGCCTATGACCGGCTGCGCCGCGGCGAGCGGCCGATCCCCCCGGACGAGGAGTACGGCCACGCCGCCGACTTCCTGCGGATGCTCACCGGCCACCCCCCGGACGAGGTGGCCGCGGACACCTTCGACATGGCGCTGACCCTGCACGCCGATCACGGGTTCAACGCCTCGACGTTCGTCGCGATCACCGTCGCCTCGACGTTCGCCGATATCTACAGCGCGGCCGTGGCCGGCGTGGGGGCCCTCTCGGGGCCGCTCCACGGAGGCGCAAACCAGGACGGGATTGAGGTGCTCGCGGAGATCGACCGAGCCGAGGAGTCGGCCACCGAGTGGGCGCGAAACCGCGTCGAGGCCGGCGAGCACATCCCCGGCTGGGGCCACCGCGTCTACGAGGTGACCGATCCCCGGGCGGAGATTCTTCGGGAGCGGCTCGGGAAGCTGAGCGCCGCTGACGGCGACCGACGCTGGCTCGAGTACACCCGCGGGATCGAGACACACCTCACTGGGGAGCTGTCGTTTCTCGAGAAAGGAATCGCCCCGAACGTCGACTTCTATTCGGGGGCGGTCTATCACAAGCTCGGGATCCCCGAGGACATGTACACGCCAATATTCGCGATGTCGCGGGTCGGCGGGTGGGTTGGACACGTACTCGAGTACCAGGCCACGAACCGGCTCATCCGGCCGCGGGCGCGGTACGTCGGCCCGGCCGACCGGGCGTTCGTGCCAATCGATCAGCGGTAGCCCCGGACGCATACTCACTCGCAGGTCGGTCGGCTCACACCAGTGGCTCGGCGTTGCCGTAGGCCGCAAGTGCGACCGCGCTCACGTGGTGCTCTGTCGGGCCGGTCTCGACGACGCGAAACTCCGGTTCGACGGGGTCGATATCCCTGAGCGCGGCGCCGCGAGCGATGCCGGTCCGGAGCCGCTCGCGGACTCGATCCCGGTTGGTGCCGCCCGTCTCGTAGAAGGTCCCGACACCGAGCGGTTCGTCCTCCTCGGCGCCCCGGGCCCAGGCCAGCCCGGCGACGGCCGGCTCGCCCGGTGGGCTGGTCCGGCGAGCGAGAACCGCGTCTACGGCTGTCCCGGGAGCACCCAGCGCCGGGAGCCGGCCGGGCGTTTCGACCGCGACGCCCGCGGGGATGACCGAGGACAGCTCACGGATGTTGTACTGGTGGGCGCCCGCCTCCGCGAGCGCCGCGTCAAGAGAAGCCATCGGCGTCTCGGCCGCGCCCGCTCCCCAGGCGACCCGGATCATGCGAGATGGCGGCCCCGACCGGCCATGAGCGTAGCGATCCTCCGGCCGGCGGGGGCGCCGGGTGAAACGCGGGCGTCAGTACTCACGCTCGACGAGGTAATCGGCGATCTCCTCGAGTCGGTCTCGCGGGGGGTTGTTCGGAAGCGCATCGAGGTGTGACTTGCCGCTCTCGACGAGCTCCGTAGCGGTCTCGCTGGCGTACCGGATGCTGCCAGTCCGTTCAAGCTCGGCGACGGCGCGGTCGATCTCGGCCTCGGTGACCGCCTCGATACTGTCGGTCTCGACGAGCTCGTCGACATCGACGCCGTTGTCGCGGGCGTGGACGGTGACGAGCGTCTGTTTGCCCTTCACGAGGTCGCTGCCGCGCTGTTTGCCCAACGTCTCTGTCGGGGTCAGGAGATCGAGCAGGTCGTCCTGGATCTGGAAGGCTCGGCCGATGTCGAGCCCGTAGCTGTGAAGCGGCTCGACGGCCTCGTCGTACCCCAGCAGTATCGCCGGGATGCTTGCCGCCGCCGCGTACAGCACCGCCGTCTTCAGCTCAACCATCCCGAGGTACTCGTCGGGGGTCACCGCCCGGCGCGCCTCGAAGTCGATGTCCAGAGACTGTCCCTCGCAGATCTCCGTACAGGTCGTCGCCAGCTCCGAGAGGGCCTTGACCGACCGCTCGGCCGAGGCGCCGGTCGAGAGCATGCCCTCGAAGGCCTTCGAGTAGAGTGTGTCGCCAGCGAGAATCGCCGTCGAGAGGTCGTACTGTCG
>PXQL01000104.1:8170-26598 GCA_003021335.1 Halobacteriales archaeon QH_10_67_13 | reverse complement strand
GCTCGATATCGGCGAGTGACTCGGCGGCGAGCAGCAGGACTGTCGGGCGGAGCCGCTTGCCCCCGGCGTCGAGCAGGTACCGCGAGGCCTCGTAGAGCTTGGTCGGCTCCTCGACCGGCAAGTCGACGCCGATTGCGTCGTTGACGATCTGTCGACGCCGTTCGATCGCCCGCTCGACGGTCTGCTGGTGGCTCATCGGTGGCGGGTTACTCGACGAGCTGGATTGTGTTGCCGTTGCGGGTGACGTGGAGATCCCGGCCGGCGGCGTAGCCGTTGTTCTCGGCGAGATCAACGTACGGCGAGTAGCCCCGCATCTCCTGGTGGGCCGGGATCAGGTGCTGTGGCTGGAGCGCGTCGAGCATCTGGTAGTGACCCTCCTGGCGGAGGTGCCCGGAGACGTGGATGTCGGTGTAGATGCGCGCTCCCTGCATCCGGAGCAGCTGTTCGGACTGGTAGCGCTGGCCCTCGTTTGTCGGCTCGGGGATCACCCGCGCGGAGAACAGCACTTTATCACCCTCAGTGAGGTCATACGGCGTTTCGCCCCGCCCTATCCGGGTGAGCATCGCCCGTGGCTCGCCCTGGTGGCCGGTCACGATCGGCAGGAAGTTCTCCTTGCCTTCGTTCATGATCCGCTTGAACGTTCGGTCGACGGACTTGCGGTGGCCGTACATCCCCAGGTCCTCGGGGAACTCGACGAAATCGAGCTGTTCGGCCGTACCGGAGTACTTCTCCATCGAGCGGCCCAGCAAAACGGGCTTGCGCCCGATGTCGTCGGCGAACTCGACGAGCGATTTTACCCGGGCGATGTGCGAGGAAAACGTCGTCGCAACGACCCCGCCGTCGTAGTCCTCGATGCTGTGGATCACGTCCCGGAGCTGCCGGCGCGCGACCGACTCGCTGGGCGTGCGGCCCTGTTTCGCGGCGTTGGTACAGTCCTCGATGTAACAGAGCACGCCCTCGCCCTCGCGGCCGATCTCCCGGAACCGCTCCATGTCGATCGGGTCGCCGATCACCGGCGTGTGATCCATCCGCTTGTCTAGCCCGTAGACGATCGACCCCTCGGGCGTGTGCAGCACGGGGTTGATCGCGTCGATGATCGAGTGGGTGACGTTGACGAACTCGAGATCGAGCCCCTCGCCGATCCGCATCTGCTCGCCGGCCTCCATCTTGATCAGATCGTTCTGGAAGCCGAACTTCTCCTCGCCCTGGATCTGTCGCTTGGTCAGCTCGATCGTGAACGGCGTCGCGACTACCGGCGCGTTGTACCGGTGGGCGAGCTTCGAGATGGCGCCGATGTGATCGAGGTGGCCGTGGGTCGGGACGATCGCCTGCACGTCACCCTCGAGCTCGCTCATCACCCGGTCGTCCGGGATCGCGCCCATGTCGATCAGATCCAGCGAATGCATCCGCTCGGTTTCGACGTCCTCGTGGATCAACACCTTCGAGAGGTTCAATCCCATGTCGAACACGACCACGTCGTCGCCGGCCCGGACGGCAGTCATCTGCCGACCGACTTCCTCGTAACCGCCAATCGTTGCGATTTCGATTTCCATATGTATCACTCCGAGGCGCTCGCCACGGGGCTGGTCGGCTGACTAGCCGGATGATGCCGGCTGTAGTCCGCCGCCGTCGAGCGATCCGCCGTGTGGCGGTGGTACCGTCGGCCGGCCGCGGACCGGTCACCCAACCCCCGGGCGACCGTATACTCGGTTGTATTTATGTCCGATCGCAACGTGTAAAAACACGTTGATCGGTCGACCGGTGGTCACCGGACGACGGTGCCGGCGGTCCCGGTCTCGAGAAACCGCGACAGGGCGTCGGGGCCGAATATCGAGGCCGGAGAGTCGATCCCGAGTAACGTCTCCACCTTCGCCGCCATCCCGCCGGTGACGTCGGTTCCGGTCGCGTCGCCGAGGACATCGGCGACCGCCTCGCGGCCGTCGATCTCCTCGATTACCGCGCCGTCGGCGTCGAGCACGCCGGGGACCGTCGTGCACAGCCCGACGCGGTCGGCGGCGAGCCGGTCGGCGAGCGCGGCCACGAGCGTGTCGCCGCTCGCGACGGTACAGCCCGCCCCCGGCGTCGCGACGACGTCGCCGTGCAACACGGGGACGAACCCCTCGGTGAGTAGCGCCCGGACCGGGCGGGTCGCCAGTCCGAGCGACCGGCCGCTCTCCGAGCTGGTCGTCGGGTCGGCGTCCGACTTGACCGCCGCCGAGAGCGGACGGACCGGTACGGCGGACAGCCCCTCCTCCTGGAGGGCGGCGACGACGGCGGCGTTGAGCCGGCCCATCGCGTCGTGGATCGCGGTGACGGCCGCGGCCTCGCGGGTGCTGGCCGTCGAGGAGACGCCGTGGGCGTCGGCGTGGTGGTGGCCGAAGCTGCCGCCGCCGTGGACGACCACGAGCCGCCCGGGGTCTGCGCGGCCGAGCGCGGCCGCCGTGCTCGCGAGCGCCGGGCGGTCGATCGTCTCGGGCTCGCCTTTGTCGGTGATGACGCTGCCCCCGAGCTTGAGGACGGTCGTCACGACTCCTCCCGGACGCCGACGGTGTCGAGCGCCGCCCGGAAGGCGTCCTCGCAGCCGGGCGTGTACTCGAGTGCGGTGAGCGTCTCGTCGGTCTCGTCGAGCGCGACCACGCAGCCCCCGCCCCCTGCGCCGGTCAGCTTCGCGCCGGCGGCGCCGGCGTCTCGGGCCGCCCAGACCATGGCGTCGAGCGACCCCGAGGAGACCCCGAGCGCCGATAACAACCCGTGGTTGAAGTTCATCAGCCGGCCCAGCTCGGCGCGGTCGCCGGCCGCCAGCGCCCGCTCGCCGCGCCGGACCAGGTCGCCGATCGCCGCGACCGCGTCGGCCGCGAACTCGTAGCGCTCGCGCAGCTCTCGAACGCCCGCGACCAGCGCGCCGGTGTCGCCGGCGCCGCCGTCGTACCCGATCACGAAGGGCAGATCCGGCGCGTCGATTGCGCGACAGTCCGCCCCCTCGACCCGGACGGCCCCGCCCATCGTCGAGCAGAAGGTGTCGGCGCGGGAGGCCTGACCGTTCTGGACAGCGTTTTCGACCCGGTAGGCCCGGTCCGCGAGCGCCGTCCGGTCGAGTTCGACGCCGAGCTCGCGGGTCGCGGCGTCGATCGCGGCGACGGTCACGGCCGCCGAGGAGCCGAGCCCCGCGCCGAGCGGGATCTCGCTGTCGACGACGACCTCGAAGCCGGCCTCCGGGGCGTCGGCCGCATCCCGAGCCTGTGCGACGGCCTCGTTTACGTATCCCATGGCCGCATCAACCAGCGCATCCGGGGCGTCGAGATCCGGGCGGTCGGCCTCGGCGCTGTCGTACTCGACGGCGAAGCCGCTGAGGGTGAGATCACCGGCCTGGACCCGGAGCCCGTGATCGCGCTCGCGGACGGTGACCTCAGCTCGGCGCCGGATCGCACACGGCACCGCGGGCTCGCCGTACACGACCGCGTGTTCCCCGAACAGGTAGACCTTGCCGGGAGCACTCGACGTCTTCATTGTCGATGATCTGGCCCCGAGGGCGTTTTAAATGTCGGTCTCGGCCGCGATGTAGGCACCGACCCACCCGCCGACGGCGCCGAGAACAACCAGATATGCCAGCCCGACGACGACCAGCAGGAACAGTACCGCGACACCGAGACCGCCGAGGAGGCTGGCGCCGGGGGGTCCCGCACCGACCAGCCCTAACAGGAGTCCGCCGAACACGACCGCGAGAAAGACGAGCGGGAGAAAGGCCAGCCCACCGGACAGCGCACCGACACGGACGCCGTCGGTCCGGTCGCCCCGCTGGAGATACCCCGCCGCCAGGCCCCCAACGAGCGGCGCGCCCGGAACGATCGGAGCGGTGACGGTCGTCACGACGGCGCCGACGAGTGCGTTTGCGAGCGTGTCACTCATGCGAAATTCGGGGTGTGTCAGGACGTATTAATACGGGTCGACGGTGCCCGGTCAGATCGCGCTCTCGAAGTCCTCGAGCGCGTAGGCGGGCTCTGCACCCCGCTGGTCGAGGGTCTCGTTCGCGAGCAGCCAGTAGACCACTGACAGCGCCTTGCGACCCTTGTTGTTGGTGGGAACGGCCAGATCGACGTTGCTCGTCGTGTTGTTCGAGTCACACATCGCGACGACGGGGATGCCGACGGTGATCGCCTCGGTGACCGCCTGGGAGTCGCCGATCGGGTCGGTGACGACCACCACGTCGGGCTCGATGTACCCGTCGTATTTGGGATTGGTGAGCGTCCCTGGAATGAACCGGCCGGTTCGAGCGCGGGCGCCGACGGCGTCGGCGAACTGCTCGGCGGGGTACCGGCCGTACTGGCGCGAGGACGCGACCAGGATCTGCTCGGGGTCGTAACCGGCCAGAAACTCCGCGGCGGTCCGGATCCGGCTGTCTGTCTGAGAGACATCGAGCACGTACAGCCCGTCGGTCCGGACCCGGTGGATGAACCGGTCCATGTCCTTGGTGTTTTGCTGGGTGCCGATGTGAACGCCGGCACCGAGGTACTCCTCGACGGGGATCAGCAGGTCCGCCTCCTCGTCGCCGAGCACGTCCTCGTCGAGGGCCGGCTCGTCGTCGGTCGTGTCGGTCTGTTCGGCCGGCTCGTCGCCGGCGGTCGCTGCGTCGGTGTCGGTCCCGGCCGCCTCCGCGGCCGTCTCCGCGGCCGCCGAGTCCTCCGGGTCGTCTGTATCGCGTTCGCTCATGTGTTGCGTTCGATCCTGATGAGTTCGTTCAGCTTCGCGGTGCGCTCGCCGCCGACGGCGCCGGTCTTGATGTACGGCACGCCGGTCGCGACGGCGAGGTGTGCGATCGTCGCGTCGGTGGTTTCGCCACTGCGGTGTGAGACCACCGGGGTGTACCCGGCTCGGGTCGCCAGCTCGATCGCGTCGACGGCTCCCGAGAGGGTCCCGACCTGGTTGGGCTTGATTAGGACGCTGTTTGCCGCCCCCCGCTCGACGCCGCGTTCGATCCGGCCGGCGTCGGTGACAAACAGGTCGTCGCCGCAGATCAGCGCCTCGCCCGCCCGGTCGTCGAGCGCGGCGAACGCCTCGAAGGCCTCCTCGGCGAACGGATCCTCGACGTACAGCAGGTCGTGTTCGTCGATCAGGTCCGCGACGTAGGCCAGTTGTTCGTCGGTGTCTCGGCTCCGGTCGGCGTACCGGTACCGCTCGGCCTCGGGGTCGTACAGCTCGGTGGCGGCGATATCGACGCCGAGGCCGATCTCGAAGCCGACCTCATCCGAGACCGCCTCGACCGCCGCGTCAACCACCGCGAGGGCGGTCCGGTCGTCGATCGCGGGCGCCCAGGCTCCCTCGTCGCCGAGGCCGGGGGCGAGCCCGCGGTCGGCGAGCCGGTCGCCGACGGCCGCGTGGACGGCGGCGTTCGCGAAGGCGGCGTCCTCGGCGGAGGGCGCACCGACGGGAACGGCGAGCACCTCCTGGATGTCCGGCCCGCCGGCCGCGTGGGCGCCCCCGCCGAGCACGTTGCCCAGCGGCACCGGCGTCTCGCCGCGGAAGGTGCCCCCGAGGTGCTGAAACAGCGGCGCGCCCAACACGTCGGCGGCGGCGTGTGCGGCCGCCATCGAGATCGCGACCGCGCTGTTCGCCCCGATCGTCGAGAACTGCTCGGTGTCGTCGGCCGCTCGTAGGGCCCGATCGACCGCCCGTTGGTCACCGGCGTACACCTCGCCGACCAGCCGCGGGACCGCGTGCTCGCGGGCGGCGGCGATCGCCTCCCCGGCCGGCAGCTCGACGGCCTCGTGGGCGCCGGTACTCGCTCCCGAGGGGGCTTGTGCGCGACCGAGGCCGCCGTTTTCGGTCCGGACCTCGGCCTCGACCGTCGGGTTGCCCCGGGAGTCGAGCACCCGCTGCAGGCCGAGATCCGTAACCAGCGTCACTGGTGATCGCCCCGCCGGACGGTAAAGGGAAGCACGTCCGCGTCGTACTCCTCGGCGGCGATGAGGATCGGCTCGGACTGCTCGGTGTCGACCAACACCGGCGCGCCGTAGGCGACCTGCAGGGCGCGGGCCCCGAGGATCCGGGCTTTCTCGTAGCGGTTGTCTCGGACCATTACTGGTACGGTGCCACGATGTCGACGAGGTCCTTGTGCGAGACCAGCATTCGCCGACAGCAGTGTCGGTCGATACCCATCTCGTCGAGGACCTTCTCCGGGTCCTCGGGGCTCTCGGCCTCGCGGGTGCGGGCCTTGAACTCCTCCCAGTCGCTGCCGATGACGCGACCGCACGTGAAACACCTAACTGGTACCATCATGTGTGATCACCGGTAGGATTTCTGGTAGCGGGCCCGAGCACCGGGGCCGCCCCACTTTTTCGCTTCGCTCTGGCGGACATCGTTGACCAGCAGCGACCGGTCGAAGGCCATGTAGGCGTCCCGGAGCTCGGCGTCGTTGGTGTGTTGTACGAGCCCGCGGGCGATAGCGGTCCGGACGGCGTCTGCCTGGCCCATGACGCCGCCACCCTCGACGGTCACGTCGATGTCAACCCCGTCTCGCAGGTCCGTCTCGACGACCCGGAACGGCTCGGTCATCTTCAGCTGGGCCATCTCTGGATCGGCCAGCTCGACCGGCCGGGTGTTGATCCGGATCTTTCCGGTGCCGTCTCTGACTGTTGCGCGCGCGATCGCCGTCTTCTTTTTGCCGGATGTGTTCGTTACCATGTGACGTTTGCTCCGAGCGTGTCGCTGATCTCGCCCAGCGAGACGAACTTGATCGTCGAGCGCCGGTCAAGCGAGGCGTCCTCGATGAGCTCGGTCTCCTCGTCGTAGGGGTTGCCGACGTAAGCCCGGACGTTCTCGAAGGCCTCCCGGCCCCGCGGGCGCTTGTACGGTACCATTCCCCGGACCGAGCGCTTGAAGATCCGATCGGGCCGTTTCGGGTAGTACGGGCCTCGATCGGAGCCGTGTTCGCGGCGCTGTTTGTATTTGTCTTTGATCTGTTCTTCCCGGCCGGTGATGACGGCCCGCTCTGCGTTGACCACGGCGACACGCTCACCCGCCAGCGCGCGCTCGGCCACCTCCGAGGCGACCCGGCCGACGACACAGTCCCGGGCGTCGATCACGACATCGGGATCGAAGCTCGCGCTCATCGAATCACCCGCACGTTCGATCCCTCGGGGTTGTCTTCGAGTGCCTGTTCGAGACGGATCGGCTCGCCGACCTGTTCGATTTTTGTCTCTGCCGTGCCCGAGAAGTTGACGGCCGCGACGGTGACCTCCGTCTGGAGGACGCCGCTGCCGAGGACCTTTCCAGGAACGACGACAGTCTCGTCTGCGCGCGCGTATCGGTCGATCCGCCCCAGATTGACCTCCGCGTGGGTGCTCCGGGGTTTCTCTAAACGCTCGGCGACGTCGTTCCAGACGTTGCCGCCGTCCGCTCGCGCGACCGACTTCAGGTCGGCGATAAGACTCGTCAGTCGTGGATTTGTCTTGCTCATGACCTACCTCCGAAAAAGTGCAGGGAGCAGGATTTGAACCTGCGGACCCCTACGGGACAGCGCCCTGAACGCTGCGCCGTTGACCTGACTTGGCTATCCCTGCACGTGTCTTGCTGTTCCGGTGGATTCCCCAAACTCCTTTCGGTCTCTGCGCGGCGCGGGGAATCCCGGACCATCTTACAGCTGCACCTTCCGTTTGAGTTCGCTCGCCCGGGACTCGATGGTGCCGACAGCCTCAAGCACGAGCTCGTCGATCGTGAGCGAGCCGTCGGTCTCGAGATCAAAGACAAAGGCGTTCTCAACGTCCGAGACCGCCAGTTCCTTGCCCGGGTACCGTTCGGTGAGGTCGTTCCCGAACCGCTCGGTCGGGACCAACTCGCCGTCGGTCGCGTCGCCAGCGGCGTGCTCGGCGGCGGCCTCCTCAATGACCCCCCGCAGAATCTGCGGATCCTCGTCTGCGAACTCTCCGCGGTCGCCGACGGTCTCGACGCGCTGGAGGTGTCGGTAGCCGACCGCGACCCCGCCCTGGTGTTTAGCGTGTTCGCGGCCGCGATCCAGGGTGGCCTCGGCTTCGACCTCAAGGCGCTGGCCCTCCTTCAACTCGATGATCGGAATCCCCTCCTCGGCCGGCTCGACGTCCGGCTCGGGCGAGACGATGTCGCCGGAGTAGGCGGTGTCGGGCCCGGTCACGTCGAGCGCCAGCGTCACCGTGTCGCCGATCTCGAACTCGCCGGGGGGCGTGGTCAGGGGCACCAGGCCCAGGCGGAGTCCGATCTGCTCGTCGAACATGACACTCGAGTTCTCGATCACCCGGACAGTGTCGACGCTGAGCGTGGGCACGTCCGCGATGATTGCCCGCCGGATGCTGTTTGCAAACGCCGGCGTGATCGGGCGCACGACAAAGCGCGCCTCCCGGTCGCCGCGCTCGACGAACTCGACGTCGTACTCGGCCATGGTCAATAGCCTGCGTCTTTCGCCGCGCGGGTGCCGTCGTGGGGGATCGGCGTGACATCCTCGATACGGCCGATCTCCAGTCCCGACCGGGCCAGCGCGCGAATCGTCGCCTGGGCACCCGGCCCGGGGCTCTGTTGCTGGTTACCCCCGGGGCCGCGAACCCGGACGTGGACGCCGTCGATGCCCTCGGCTTTGACCTGCTCGGCGACAGTCTCTGCCATCTGCATGGCGGCGTACGGCGAGGCCTCGTCGCGGTTTTGTTTGACGACCGTCCCGCCGGAGGACTTGGCGATCGTCTCTGCGCCGGTCTGGTCGGTGATCGTGATGATCGTGTTGTTGAACGATGCGTGCACGTGGGCGATGCCCCAGGTTGTGTCTGTGTCTGCCATGGGTTACTCCTCCGCGCGCTCGGGGTGCAGTTCGTCCGAGATCGGCGACGTGTCCTCGAAGCCGACGGTCTCCTCCTCGCTCGCGTCGACGGTATAGGAGGGCACCTGAACCCGTCGGTCGCCGACGGTAATGTGTCCGTGGGAGATGAACTGCCGGGCCTGATCGATCGTGTTCGCGTAGCCTTTCCGGTAGACAATCGTCTGGAGCCGCCGTTCGAGGATATCGGTCGCATCGAGGGCCAGTACGGCGTCGAGCCCGTCGTCGTCCTCTAACAGCCCGATTCGGCGCAGCCGGGCGAGAAACTCCTCGCCGCCGCCGGCCCCGCGGCCGAGCAGCCGGCGGGCCTCTCGGCGGTATGACCGCAGCTCCGACTGAGACCGCCAGACTTCCTCTTTGTTCTTCAGGCCGTACTGCCCAACCAGGCCGATTTCCTCGGAGATCCGCTCGCCTTGGTAGGGGTGGTTGGGCGTCTCGTAGGACGTGGTGTTGTTTCCGAGTGCCATCTTACTCCTCTTCCTCCGCCGCCTCGGCGGCCTCTTCCTGGATCGCCTCGACGTTGACCCCGATTGTGCCCTCGGTCCGGCCGGTGGACTTGGTGCGCTGGCCGCGGACCTTCTGGCCGCGCTTGTGCCGTACGCCCTTGTACGAGTCGATCATCTTCATCCGGTTGATGTCCTGTCGGCGGGTCAACTCGAGCTCGTTGCCGATCTCGTGGGTGGCCTCGCCCGCGAAGAAGTCATTGCGGTGGTTAGCCAGCCAGTCGGGCACTTCTTCGGCGAACTCCTCGACGAGGGTGACAATCTCGTCGATCGTCTCCTCCTCGAGGGCGCCGAAGGTGGCGGTCCGATCGACGCCGGCCTTCCGGGCGATAATACGGGCGGCTCGCCGACCGATGCCGTTCATCTCGATCAGCGACCGCTCAACGGACTTGGTACCGTCGAGGTCGGTCCGTCCGATGCGGACGAAGTACTGTAGATCGTCGTCCTCGTCCGCGTCTGGTTGGTCTGCGCTCATGGCTGGTAGACGTCGTGGCGGGGATTCGAACCCCGGAGGCATTACGCCACATGGTTAGCAACCATGCGCCTTGGGCCACTTGGCTACCACGACACTGCAGTCTTGGCGTCTGCCGGCACCGCGGGCCAAACTCGCGCCCGCCGGGGCGGACTCGGGGCGGACCCCCTACACGATTCTATCCGTAGATGATCGGCCGGTCGGTTTAAACACATCGATACTGCACGGTCGGTTTGTATCGTGTGTGGGCGCTTGCGGGGCCGATCTCTTGGGTGAAGGCCGGACAGCCAGCGTTATACGCCTCCGTGAGCATGTATGGACATGAGCCAGCAAGACGTTCCCGACTCTGAAGAGCGCTGGGAAGAGATCCTCACTGAGGAGGAGTACCGGATCTTGCGCGAGGCCGATACCGAGCCACGGTTCAGCGGCGACCTGCTCGACATCGAGGAGGACGGTCAGTTCACGTGTGCGGGCTGTGGGACCGAGCTGTTTCACTCAGAGCAGAAGTTCGACTCGGGGTCGGGCTGGCCGAGCTTCTGGGACGCATACGACGAGGGCAACATCGAGACCCAAGTCGACACGAGCCACGGCATGCGCCGGACCGAGGCCGTCTGCGCGAACTGCGGCGGCCACCTCGGGCACATCTTCGACGACGGTCCCGAACCGACCGGCAAGCGCTACTGCATCAACTCCGCCGCCCTCGATTTCGAGCCCGACGAGTAGACACGGAAATTCGAGGTCGACAGGGGGACGGCCCCGAGGGTCGAACGCTCGATCGTGACCGACCCGACGCCGACCTTCGAGACCGAGATCGCGGTTCGATACAGAGACCTCGACACCTACAGCCATGTCAACAACGCCGTCTACGCGACCTACGTCGAGCAGGCCCGGCTCGCGTATCTGACGACGGTCCTAGACGCCGAGACGCCCAGGGACCTCTCGATCGTCATCGCGGAGCTTACTGTCGAGTTTCACGCGCCGATCGCCGGCCGAACGACGGTACGGGCCGGGGTCGCGGTGACCGACGTGGGCGAGACGAGCTTCGAGATGCGGTTCGAACTGCACACCGACGACGAGCTCGCCGCGACCGCCCGATCGACGCAGGTACACATCGACCGACAGAGCGGCCGGAGCCGGGCGCTGCCCGCGCGGTGGCGCGATCGGTTCGGCGCCTTCGAGGAACACCTGGACTGAGACCGAAACCGGAGAATTCAATCCGGACGATCCGAAAGAGACAATCGTGCGAGGGTAGCCAAGCCTGGAAACGGCGGCGGACTCAAGATCCGCTCCCGAAGGGGTCCAAGGGTTCAAATCCCTTCCCTCGCACGTCGATCGCGGGCTCGTCGCCCGCACCCCCACGGGGCGCGATCTTCCCTGAGGCTGTCATAATCCTTATCCAGACGGCCCGCCTACCGTAAATATGGCAGTTACGATCAAAGACTTCTACGCCGACTGGTGTGGACCCTGCAAGAGCCAAGAGCAAATCCTTGAGGAGCTCGAGGCGGAGTACGACGGAGTCGAGTTCGAGCGCATCGACGTCGACGAGCGCCAGGAGATCGCAAACGAGTATCAGGTCCGGTCGCTGCCGACGTTAATCGTCGAGAACGACGAGGGGATCGTCGACCGGTTCGTCGGCGTCACCCAGGCCGACGATCTCACGGACGCCTTCGAGAAAGCACAGGCCGGCGCCGAGGCCTAACAGCCCCGACGAGAGCCGAACGCTCCCTTCTATACAAACCGAACGCCCAGATCTGCGAGCCCGTCGTTTTGCTCGGCGAGTGTAATCAAAAGCGGCGTGAGCGCCTCGATCTCGGCGGCGTGACCCAACCCGCCGGCGTCGAGCCCGCGGAGCCCCTCAACCGGCTCGAGCAGCTCGAGAATCGTCGCCTTCGCGGGGTCGTCGCCGACGACCGGCACGTCCCAGCCCAACTCGGCGTCTACGTCCGCGAGCCGGCCCGCAGCCAGGTTGTGAAAGGCCCCGACGACAGGCGTATCGTCGGGAGCTGCGCTGGCCGCGAGCTCGGTGACGCTTCCGGCAGCTGGGGGGTTGTACTGGAGCCCGTCGTCGCTGTGGCGCATCCCGACGGCCGGCGAGATCAACACGGCATCACCAAGCTCGTCGGCGACCGACTCGATCGTCTCCACGAGGTGATAGGCCGGTACCGCGGCGATCACCACGTCAGCGTCGACGGTCGCCGCCGGATTGACCGCCGATCCGATCGACGTGTCGACGCCGTGCTCTGCGAGCGTCGCCTCGTAGGCCGCGGCGCTGTCTGTCGCCCGCCCCGGATCCCGGGAACCGACGGTCAGATCGACCCCGGTGGGCGCGAGCCGAACTACGAGTCCCTCGCCGAGGTCGCCGGTGCCGCCGAGTACTGCGATCTGCATGGCTCAGAGTCGGGCGAGCGGCGAATAAGCGTTCGGATTGGCGCGAGCCCGTCCGGTCAGATCTCGACGCCGGAGGGGATGAGGCTGTGCTGTCGGAGCAGTTCGCCGCTCGTGTCGTAGACAAACAGCGCCTGGAACTCATAAGAGAGTCCCGAGTCGTCGGCGTCGACCGCTGCGGCGTCAGTACTCTCGGTGTCGACGCCGTCGGCCTCGATACGGACGGTGTATGATTGTTCCTCGCCGTCTCGGGCCGCGGCGATCAGATCGAGAACCTGTCCGGCCGGAGCGTTCGCTTCGAGCAAGAACTCGCCGAGGGGACGGACCTCGGCGCGCCGGGCGAGATCGCCGGCCGGTCCGTCGTACGCGATACGGAGCGTGGGGTTGTCCGGGGCAGCGTCGGTCAGAGCTGTCGTGAAGTTATCGCGCCTCATCCGCTGGCTGATCGTACGGGGCGGGCCGTCATGAACCTGACGACGGGGCGATCGCGGGGGGACGACCACAACTGCTAACCACCGGCTCCGCCTACTAACCCTATGAGCGACAGTCAGGCAGCACAGGGCACTCCAGAGGGACAAGGGCCCGTCGAGGTCTCGCCGGAGCTGGCCCGACACCTCGAAAACAAGCGCGAGGAGCTGTTCGAGAAATTCGAGATCCCAGACGAGTTCCCCGAAGAGGTGCAGGCGGAAGCCGAGCGACGGAGCCAAGACATCGACGAGGAGATCCAGGCGGAGCTCGACGATCGCCGGGACCTGCGCGAGCTGACCGCCTGGACGACAGACCCGGTAGACGCCCAGGACTTCGACGACGCCCTGTCGGTCAAGGAACGGGACGAGGAGTACGTCCTGTGGGTGCACATCGCCGATGTCACCCACTACGTCGCCCCCGATACCGCGATGTGGGAAAGCGCCAGACGGCGGGCAAGCACCGTTTACCTACCCGGCTACACCGTCCACATGCTCCCGGCGGTGCTCGCGGAGACGGTCTGTTCGCTCGTCCCCCACGAGGACCGGCTGGCCCACACCGTCGAGATGCACCTCGATAAGGATGATCTGAGCTACGAGACGATCGAGATCTACAAGTCGGTGATCAGAAGCGACGCCCGGCTGACCTACACCGACTGCGAGGCCGTTCTCGACGATCCGGCGGCGGCGGCGGAGCACCTCGAAGCCGAAACCGGCAATCTCGGCGAGAAGGTCGGGCTCGTCTGGGAGCTGACCGACCAGATGCACGACCAGCGCAAGGCCGACGGCTCGCTCGTGTTGAATCCCCGGCGGGATCGGGCACACACCATCATCGAGGAGTCGATGCTGAAGGCGAACAAGGCAGTCACCCACGAGCTGATGTGGGACCGCGGCGTCGAGGCGATGTACCGGGTCCACCCACAGCCCGCCCCCGAGAAGTGGAGCGAAGCCCTCCAGGAGATCCAAGACCTCGAGGGGGTCTCGGTGCCCGCGGCCAAGTGGGACGAGCCCCGGAAGGCCGTCAACGCCACCTTGGAAGAGGCCCCGGAACGCCAGCTCGACGACATCCAGTGGGCGGTGATGAAGGTGATGCCCCGGGCGAACGACCAACGAGGTCCCCGAGGACCTGGTCGCGCTGTGTGATCACGCCTCCGACCGCCAGCAGACCGCAGAACAGTGCGAGCGCGAGTACAAGAAGTTCCTCGAGGAGGTTGGCCTCGATCCCAACGCCGTCAACAACCGCGGGATTGAACTCACCGAGGAGTGATCGGCCCGAGCCCGACGGGACCGCGATCGAGACGGCGAGCTAGTTATCAGTCGTTGTACTGAGACCGATTGGTTACTGTAAGTACGCTCGAAATTAGCGGTGATAGTGTACCAGTGGCGGTGCCGACACTGTGGGTTCAGGACGTGGGCCCCCAGGCCAGGAGCGACTGGGCGAGGCGGTCCGGAACCACCTCACGAAACACCGCCGGGACCGACTCCCGGAACGAGGACTTCGGCGTGGCCTGGACGTGTCCGTACCGCAGAGATAGCGGTCACAGCCACGAGCGCGAGCGGACGAGTTCGTGGAGAAAGGCGTCGTCGACGGCAGCCTCGGACACGCGTGTGATTCGCGTGGAACTATCGCCGGACCCGGTGTGTACCGTCTGTCCAGTTCACGGGGGTTGTCAAAAAGTTGCGACCGTCGGTCAGGCCAGGTCGAACTTCTCGGCGGCGGTCTGCATGTCCTTGTCGCCGCGGCCGCACATGTTGACGAGGATCGTATCGTGACGGTCCTCCTCGGCGAGCTTGAACGCAAGCGCCAAGGCGTGGCTGGGTTCGAGCGCAGGAATAATTCCCTCGGCCTCGGAGACCTCCCGGAAGGCCGCCAGCGCCTCCTCGTCGGTGATCCCGTGGTACTCGGCCCGGCCCAGCTCTTGGAGCGCGGCGTGTTCGGGGCCCACCGCGGGGTAATCGAGCCCGGCCGACACCGAGTGGTTCTCCGTCTCCTCGTTGATGACCTTCGTCTTCATGCCCTGGAAGATCCGGGGGTCCTGTTCGGTCTGGGACAGCGGTGCCGAGTGCTGGCCGGAGCTGAGGCCCTTACCGGCGGGTTCGGCCCCGTAGAACTCGATGTCGTCGTCTTTGAACGCGTGAAAGAGCCCGATCGAGTTCGCCCCCCCGCCGACACACGCGACCGCCGCGTCGGGTAAATCGCCGTGTAGCTCTTGGATCTGCTCGCGGGCCTCCCGGCCGATCACCGACTGGAACTCCCGGACCATCCGCGGGTACGGGTCCGGACCGACGGCGCTGCCGACCAGGTAGTGAGTATCCTCTTGATTCGCGACCAGGTCTTCGAGCGCGGCGTCGACGGCCTCGGCGAGTCCCTCGTTGCCCCGCGTGACCTCCTCGACATCGGCGCCGAGCAGCCGCATCCGGAAGACGTTCATTTCCTGACGGTTCACGTCGTGTCGGCCCATGTAGACGGTGGTGTCCATGTCGAGCAGGGCCCCGACCATCGCCGTCGCGGTGCCGTGCTGACCGGCGCCGGTCTCGGCAATCAGACGGTCCTTATCCCGTCGCTGTGCCAGAAGCGCCTGCCCGAGCGTGTTGTTGAGCTTGTGTGCGCCGCCGTGCAGTAGATCCTCGTGTTTGAAGTAGATGTCCGCGTCGTAGCGCTCGCTCAGCGTCTCGGCGTAAAAAACCGGCGTCGGGCGACCGCCGAAGTGCTTGAGCAGGTACTCGAGTCGATCGGTGAACGACTCGGATGCGATCGCTTCATCGAAGTCGGCGGCGAGCTCGGCGAGCGGTTCCTCGAGCGGCTCTGGCACGTGCCGGCCGCCGTAACCCTCGAACGTTCCGTCAGTTGCCATACTCGTAGGTCCGGCCGGCCGGCTCAAATGTGTTGTGACCATGTCCGCTCGTGGCTCTTTCTGTACACTACTGTCCGAACCTGTCGACGAGAACTGCGGCGCGCAGACGCCCGTGAGGGCGGGCTCGATCGGGGTCGTCGGCGATCACGGCGAGACGAGCACGCGGTCGAGCGCGACGACACGGCCGGAGTCGGCTCCCGGATCGCCGGCGAGCCGGCCGAGACAGACAACGGCCCCGTCGGGCGTGTAGCAGGCAACCGACGCGTCGTCCCCAGGGTCGGGAACGGGTGTGCCGCCGGGGGCCGGCTCGGTTCCGATCACCCCCGGCGCGTAGACCGGCGCGCCGTGTGCGATCTGCTCGGCGGCAGAGGGGGCGACGATCACCCGGGGGAGCCCGGAGAGGGCCCGCTCGGCGGGCCGGACGATCTCGCGCAGCCAGTCGGGATCGCCGTCCTCGCGCCAGACCGCCAGGGCGTCGACGACCGCCTCGGCGGTGACGAGGGTGGTGTCGTCGAACGGGCCGGCCGCACTCCGGCGGAGATCACCCATGTGCGCGCCAGTACCGAGCGCCAGTCCGAGGTCGTGACACAGCTTCCGAACGTACGTGCCGGCTCCACACCGGATCCGGAGGAGCGCTCGGCGGTCCCGGCGGTCGAGTACGTCGAGCTCGTGGACCGTCCGTGTCCGGAGTCGGCGCCTGACGGCGCTTTTCCGGGGTGGTTTCTGGTAGATCTCGCCCTCGAACTCGGCGAGGACCGAGGAGAAATCCGAGGGGGCGGGCCCGTGGAGCTCGAGCACGGCAACGTACTCCTTACAACTGTCCGCGAAGACCTGAGCGAGCCGGGTGGCGTCCCCGAGCAACACCGGCAGCGAGCCCGTCACCGTCGGGTCAAGGGTGCCGGCGTGACCAGCCCGGTCGACGGTCGGTCCTTCGGGGGCGGCGGCCGCGACGGTCGCCGCGGCCTCGTCACGGAGCCAGCCGGTGACCTCGTGGGCGGACGGCCCCGGCGGTTTGTCGAGGTTGACCACGCCGAAGGCGAGCAACTCGGCGGGCGAGCGCTCTGCCGGGGGGCCGCGCATGGCTAAAACTCGTACCGAACGCCGGCGACCGGCGTCTGTCCCTCATCAGCGTCGGGATCGTAGGACTCGATCGCCCGGAGCACGAAGGCGGTCGTTTTCTCGGGGCCCCACCGGGCGGTGTCGACGATCAGGTCGTAGATTGTCAGGTCAGTCACGTCGATGTCGTAGTACTCCCGGTACCGGCGACGCTCGCTGTCGGCGCGGGATTCGGTTTCGGAGCGGGCCTGCTCGAGGGACTTTGCCTCCCGGTTGGCGATGCGCTCGACGCGCACATCGAAGGGGGCGTCGAGCCACAGGCGGAGGTCGGCGTACTCCCCGGCCATCCAGCCCGCCAGCCGGGACTCGAGCACGAGGTCCTCACGCTCGCGGGCGAGGTTCCGGAGCCGGCGGTCCAGATCGCGGTCGATCTGGTCGTCGACCTCGGCGGTGCGGTTCAGCTCGACCGGCGTTAGGTCTCGTTCGGCCGCGATGGTCCGAAAAATGTCGCCCCCGGAGACGTGCTCGTAATCGAGCCGGTCGGCGAGGGCGGCCGCGAGCGTGCTCTTGCCGCTGCCGGCCGGCCCCGAGACGGTGATCAACATACTCAGTGTGTGGACCTGGGAGGCAAATGCGTTGCGTGTCAGGGCGTCGGCCCGGCGACTCAGCCCGTCGTCGTCCGGACGTTCATTGCCTTCCGGATGATCTGTCCGAACGCCATCGAGCAGACGAAATACCAGATAATCCAGGCCTGGAGCGGGCCGAGCAGCCCGGCGGTCCAGCTGTCGATCTCGCCGGCGTAAGGGAGGACGATCACCGGAGAGGAGACGGTCACACCGACGTCCCGGACCACCCAGAACAGCCACAGGAACACGGGGATCACGAGCAGCATGATCCAGACCATCGGTCGGAACTGGGCTTTGAATACGCTGAGGTTCTCGGTCATCATCTCGATCTGTTCGTCTTGGATCTGCTCGAGTTCCTCCTCGTCGCCCCGCTCCTTTGCGGCGTCGCGGCGCTGTTTGAGCTGCTGGCTCTTCTCGCGGTAGGCGCTCATCACCTCGGGGTTCATCAGGTTGTCCTGCATGATCGCCGAGTGGATGCCGGTCAGCAGGGCAAGCACCATGATCACGAGATAAAAGGGCAGGAGTCCCTCGACCGGTCCGAGGACCACGTCGACGGTGCCACCGACGCTCGACCGGACCGAGGGGAAGATGTACCCGACGAAAAACACCATCACGACCGCGGCCGCCCCCTTGTCGTATTTCGTCCACCCAGTGTCGTACTCATCGAGCGAGGCCGGATCGGCATCGTCGAGTGCCTCCCGAACGCCCTCAGGGTCGTCGACGACGAACCCCTCGCCGGCGTCGACGAGCAGACCTTTCTCGATCAGCCGGCCCCACTCGCCGCTCGAGAGCTCGTCGCTGACGTCGCTCCAGGTGACCGCCCCCTGCCGGTCGGCGACCGCAAGCACCGCCTCAAGAGCGTCTGTCATGTGCTCGCCGTCGGCGGCGAGGTCCTCGACTTTCTGTTCGGTGCGGGGCATTCAGTGTTGTGTACGGTTCCGGGAGGTTATCAACGTTTTACTCTCCGGCCGACCGGATCGCGTCCTCGATGTCCTCACAGACCGCCTCGGGAGGCTGTTCGCCGTCGATCTCGACGAACCCTTCGTGGTCGCGATACCGGTCGATCACCGGGGCGGTAGTCTCTTCGAAGACATCGAGGCGGTGCTCGACGGCCTCGCGGGTGTCGTCGTCGCGCTGGACGAGCCACGCGTTCTGATCCTCGGACCGCCGGGCGCCGGCAAGGGAACCCAGTCGGGTAATATCGCGGACGCCTACGGGGTCGAGCACGTCACCA
>PXQL01000104.1:3583-8011 GCA_003021335.1 Halobacteriales archaeon QH_10_67_13 | reverse complement strand
TGGTGACGTGCTCGACCCCGTAGGCGTCCGCGATATTACCCGACTGGGTTCCCTTGCCGGCGCCCGGCGGTCCGAGGATCAGAACGCGTGGCTCGTCCATACGAGCCGTTTCCGCCGGCGAGTAAAAGCCTGTCCAAACCCGCGGGAGAGACGCCAGAACTTTTCAGCGGGCGCACGGATGGACGGTGATCGGTCAGGACCCGCTGCTCGTCCGGGCCGCCAGGGGCGAGCGGACCGAGCGACCGCCGGTGTGGCTGATGCGCCAGGCCGGCCGGCACATCCCGGAGTACCGCGAGATATGCGAAGAGTACAGTTTCCGGGAGGCGATCACGACCCCGGCGGTGGCGGAGGAGATCACGCTGTTATCGGCCGAGTACTACGATCCCGACGGGCTCGTGATCTACTCGGACATCCTCACCGCCCTGGAGCCGCTCGGATTCTCCTATCACGTCGAGTCCGACGTCGGCCCGGTGATCGAGAACCCCGCCGACCGGTCGAGACGGAGCTGTCCTACGTCGGTCGGCTGCTCGAGCGGGTCGACGAGCGGGTCGAGACGCCGCTGATCGGCTTCGCCGTGGGACCCTTCACGCTCGCGTCCTACGCGGTCGCCGGCGAACCGACGAAAAGTCACATGCCGCTGCGCCGGCTCCGGGCACGGGATCCGGCGGCCTTCGAGACGCTGCTCGCAGCGATCGCCGACGTCGTCGCAGAGTTTCTCGCCTACCAGAGCGACCACGGCGCGGATGTCCTCCAGCTGTTTGACACCTACGCCGGGGCGCTCCCGACCGCGGCCTACCGGGAGGTGTTGCTGCCCCTCCACCGGCGGATCCTCGCCGATCTCGACGTTCCGACGATCGTGTTCACGCGCTCGATGGGCGGCCGGCTGGAGCTGCTTGAGGAGACCGGCGCCGACGTCGTGAGCCTCGACTGGACCGTCGAGATGGGACAGGCCCGCGAGACCCTCGGTGCGGCGGTCCAGGGCAACCTCGATCCGGCGGCGCTGTTCGAGTCCCCGGAGGCGGTCCGGGAGCGTACTCGGGACGTGATCGCGGCCGCCGGGCCGGCCGGGCACGTCCTCAACCTCGGGCACGGCGTCCACGAGGATAACCCCCGTCGAGTCCGTGCGGGCGTTCGTCGAGACCGCGAAGGCGATCGACCGCGACCGAACGGCCTGACCGCCACGCTTTTTTCGCCCGCCGGCCGACGAACAATGAATCAACCCACGCATGACAGACGACGGATCCTCCGAGCCCGCAACGGCAAGCCGCGATCGAGGAGAGCAGCGAGCCGAGCGCTCGGAGAACGGGACCGACGCAGACGCGGACGCTACCGACGCGGCCGGGGGAGACGACGGGACCGAGACAGGCGAGACCGACCGGACGGACCCTGTCGAGGACGTCGAGGCGCCGGAGTACTACCTCAGCCGGGAGCTGAGTAAGCTCCGGTTCAACGAGCGGGTGCTCGCCGAGGCGACCGACGAGCGCAACCCCCTGCTCGAGCGGCTGCGGTTTCTTTCGATCTTTACGGACAACATGGACGAGTTCTTTATGAAACGCGTCGGCGGCCTGAAACAGCAACGGGCCGTCGAGATCACGGAGCCGAGCCCGGACGGCCGGCTCCCGGCCGAGCACTGGCGGGAGGTGCTCGAGTACGCGGAGCCGATGGCACGCCATCAGGCGACCTGCTACCGCGACGAGCTCAAGCCGGCCCTTTCCGAGGCGGGTATCGAGATCGTCGCCTACGACGCGCTGACCGACGCCCAGCGGGCCGAGCTCGACGCACACTTCGAGGAGTCGGTGCTGCCGACGCTGACGCCGCTGACCGCCGACGCGACCAAGCCCTTCCCACACATCTCGAATCTCTCGCTCAGTCTGGGCGTACTCACCGACGCCGGGGACGGGCCGACGTTCTCCCGGATTAAGATCCCCGGCAACCGCCCGCGGTTCGTGACCGTCGACGAGAAGCACGTCCTGCTCGAGGAGCTCGTCGCGGCGAACCTTCCCCAGCTGTTTCCCGACGTCGAGATCCTCGAACACGCCACCTTCCGGGTGACCAGAAACGCAGAGGTCCGGCGCAACGAGGAGATCGCGGAGGATCTCGTCCAGCGCGCCGAGGAGGTCATCGAGCAGCGCCGGTTCGCGACGGTCGTCCGCCTCGAGGTCGAGGCCTCGATGTCCGAGCGGATGCTCTCTGTTCTGCTGACGAACTTAGACGTCAGCGATCGGGAGGTCTACCGGCTGCCCGCGCCGCTTGATTTCAGCGACTTCGACGAGCTGCTTAAGGCCGACCGGCCAGACCTGAAACTTCCCGAGTGGACGCCCCAACCGCACCCGCGGCTGTCGGGACACGCCGACCGGTCGATCTTCGAGGAGATCCAGGCCGACGACCTGCTCGTCCACCACCCGTATCACTCCTTTACCGGGACCGTCCAGGCGTTTCTCGACCGGGCCGCGGCGGACCCGGACGTACTCGCGATCAAGGCGGCGATCTACCGGACGGCGAGTGACTCAAAGGTGATCCAGAGCCTAATCGACGCCGCCGAGAACGGCAAGCAGGTCGCGGTGATGGTCGAGCTGAAGGCCCGCTTCGACGAGCAGAACAACCTCGAGTGGGCCAAACGGCTCGAGGAGGAGGGCATCCACGTCGCCTACGGGACGATCGGCTACAAGACACACACCAAGACGGCCCTCGTGGTCCGGGAAGAGGCAGACGGCGTCGAGCTGTACTCACACATCGGCACCGGCAACTACCACTCGGAGACCGCAAAACACTACGAGGACCTGGGACTGTTCACCGCGAACAGAGACATCGGACAGGACCTGGTGAAGCTGTTTAATTACTTCCCCGGGCAGTCGCTGCACGAGGACTACCGCGAGCTGCTGATCGCGCCGGGCAACATGCGCGAGCGGTTCGCAAACGCCCGCGCCGGCGAGGACGCGCGGATCGCGGCGAAGATGAACCGTTTAGAGGATCCGGCGGTGATCGCGGAGCTGTACCGCGCCTCCCAAGCCGGCGTCGAGATCGAGCTGGTGGTCCGGGACATCTGTCGGCTCCGGCCCGGCGTGCCGGGGCTCAGCGAGACGATCTCCGTGGTCAGCATCGTCAACCGGTTTCTCGAACACTCCCGAATCTTCTCCTTTCACAACGGCGGCGATCCGGAGTACTTCGTCGGCTCGGCCGACTGGATGGAGCGCAACCTCGACAACCGCGTCGAGGCGGTCGCGCCGATCCACGACCCCCGCCTGCAGGACTGGTTAGAGCACGTGTTGGAGCTGGCGTTGTCGGACAACCGCAAGGCCTGGGAGATGGCCCCGGACGGCAGCTACACCCAGCGCCGGCCCGGCTCGGAATCCGTCCGGAACGCACAGGCGACGCTCATGGCCGAAGTGCGCGAGGATCGAGACCGCTCGCGGCAGTGAGCCGGGGTCGACGCGGGACTATATACCACTATATACCACCGTATGGACAAACTAGCACGACTCTTGTAGCTCTCGGCACTCATATGTATATGAGCACTCGAGAGCGGGCGACGGCGCCGGCCGACCGGTACGTGGTGCCGGCCGAGGCGGACGTCGGGGCACCGGTCGCGTTCGACGAGCCGATCGCCGAACACCACTGGCGGTTCGATCCCGCCAACCACGACGACATATACCTCGTCGGCGACGTCCACGGGAGCGTCGACCAGCTCAAGCGGCTCTGGGACCGGCTGGACCCGAGCGGCGACGATCTGGTGGTGTTCGTCGGCGACCTCGTGCGGAAGGGACCGGCGAGTGTGAAGGTCACGGAGTTCGTCGCCGAGAGCCCCCACGCGGTGAGCGTTCGGGGCAACAACGAGACGAAGCTGCTCCGGGGCACCGTCAACACGGCGCCGTTCGAGCCGATCCTCGAGACCGTCGCGGAGCTGCCGCTCGTGATCTCGTTCGGAGACACGGTGGTCGTCCACGGCGGCCTTCACCCTGAGTGGGCGCCCGCGGCCCACGACCCCGACGACGTGCTCGAGATGCGCTCGGTCCCGCGAGGTAACGGCTACGACGGTCCGTTCTGGTTCGAGATCTACGACGGCCCGCCGCGGGTGTTTTTCGGCCACACCGTCCTCGAAGAGCCGTACGTCAGCGACGGGGCGGTCGGACTCGACACCGGCTGTGTCTACGGCGGGAACCTCACCGCCTACGACTGGCGTACCGGCGAGCTGTTCTCGGTGCCGGGGACCGAACACCAGTCCCGCCCCGATCGGAAGTTCCTCGATCTCGAGGGCTGAGCGGCCTCTTAATCGGATTCCGTCGACGGCGCCTGCGAGCGGCCCTGGACCGCGTGCAGGAGATCTGATCAGGCCGGGACGACGTCCAGACCACCTTCCTGGGCGGGATGTTTGAGCCCGAGCTGGTCGAGGAGTTGGCCGATCGGCTCGGAGACATCGCCGCCGCGGAG
>PXQL01000104.1:0-3573 GCA_003021335.1 Halobacteriales archaeon QH_10_67_13 | reverse complement strand
CTCCGCGGCGGCGATGTCTCCGAGCCGATCGGCCAACTCCTCGACCAGCTCGGGCTCAAACATCCCGCCCAGGAAGGTGGTCTGGACGTCGTCCCGGCCGAACATCTGTCCGTTCCAGGAGACCCCCAGCGTGTGCAGGTCCTCGCCGTAGCCGACCTGGTAGCCCTTGCCCGGCCGGTTGTGATCGGCGGCGAGAAAGACCACCGCAAGCGGATTGTACCGCAGCTCCGCGAGGCGGCCAGCTCGGCGACCTCGGGTTCTGTCCACTCGATGTCGCGGTTCTCGTGGTTCTGGTAGCCGATCGCGTAGGCCCCTTGATCGATCCCGAGCACGGCCGCGATCGTCTCGCAGAACTCCTCGACGTACACCTCGTACCGGCTGCCGCCTTCGAGGTAATGAACCGGCGTGCCGTGGGCGGAGAAGACAAGCGCCGTGTCACCGCCGACGGTAAGATCTCGCTCGTCGAGAAACCCGGCAAGGTTCTCCGCGCGGAGCCGGGTGTAGGCGGGGTGTCGGTGCCAGCCAGTGATCCCCTGGACCGGCACGTCCCAGTCGGCCGCCTCGACCGCCTCCTCGAGCTCGTCTCAGCCTGTCCTGTCTCGGCACGGTCGCTCGTTGTCCCCGGACCGGTCGACAGACCCCCGGGTTTGGCCAGGCGTACGTATGCCTATCGCTCGCCGTGGGTGTGTGCCACCCGTCTGACGGTGAGTTATGTGGGTCCGTCGTGGACACCGGAACAGGATGGCAGAGACCGAGCGGATCACCGTCGCCGAGGTCAGCGAGGGGTTCGGGAGCGTCGGCGAGCCGGGAAGCGAGGTCTCCCTACCGGTGGTGGAGCTGCTGACCGGCCGCGGGTTCGCGACCGGCAAGTCCGGCGCCGGGAAGTCGAACTCAGTGAGTGTGATCGCCGAAAAGCTACTCGATAACGGGTTCGGCCTGCTGATCGTCGACGTCGACGGGGAGTATTACGGGCTCAAAGAGGAGTACGAGCTGTTGCACGTCGGCGCCGACGAGGAGTGTGACATCCAGGTCACGCCCGACCACGCCGAGAAGCTGGCGACGCTCGCCTTAGAGCGCAACGTGCCGATCATCCTCGACGTCTCGAGTTACCTCGACGAGAGCGAGGCTGAGGCGGTACTCACCGCCGTCGCCCGCCACCTGTTCGCGAAGGCGAAAAAACAAAAACAGCCGTTCCTGGTGGTCGTCGAGGAGATCCACGAGTACATCCCCGAAAAGGGCTCGGTCGGGAAAGCCGGACAGATGCTCATCAAGATCGGCAAGCGCGGGCGCAAGCACGGCTTGGGGATCGTCGGTATTAGCCAGCGCCCCGCCGACGTAAAGAAGGATTTCATCACGCAGTGTGACTGGCTGCTCTGGCACCGGTTGACCTGGGACAACGACACCAACGTCGTCGGCCGGATGCTCGACGGCGAGTACGCGAGCGCCGTCGAGGACCTCACCGACGGCGAGGGCTTTCTGATGACCGACTGGGCCGAGACCGAGCGGGTCCAGTTTTATCGCAAGCAGACCTTCGACGCCGGCGCCACGCCCGGCCTGGACGATTTCGAGCGTCCCGAGCTGAAAAGCGTCAGCGAGGAGCTCGTCGCAGAGCTAAAAGAGCCCGCCGAAGAGAACGAGGACGATCGGATCGCGGAGCTGCGGGCCGAGCTCGACGAGAAAAACTCCCGGATCGCCGAACTCGAGCGGGAACTACAGGACGCACGCAACCTGCGCCGGCTGGCCGAGGAGTTCGTCGACGCGCTCGTCCAGGGCGTCGAGGGAACCGCGCCCGGACGGACCGAGCAAGAGCGGATGCGAGGGCCGCCCCGTCCCACGCTAGTCGGAGACTCCGCGAGCGAGCCGGCGACCGGCGCGGGCGCGTTAGCGAACGCCGGCGAGGGCGGCGTGGACGCCGGCACGACGGCCGCGTCTCCCCCCGTCGAACCCGAGCCCGACGGCGGAAACCCACCCGAGTCTGGAGGCGATCGAGAACCCGTCAACGACATCGCGACCGGGACCGACGAAGCGTCTGGTGACGAACCCAAAAACGACGCCGACGAGCCGGCCGAGGCGTTCAGCGCGGCCGCGATCCTGGAGACGCTGAACGCCGCCTCGGAACTCTCGATCGAGGACATCGAGCGCCGCGGGCCCCAGTCACCCCGCGAACGGGTCGAGTCCGAGGGACGGCGAGGGTCGCGAGGAGCCGGTCGCGGTCCGCGAGCTCAAAGCCGAGATCGCGGGGCTCGAGACGCTCACCCGCGAGATGCTGTCGGTCTACCGCGAGGACGGGCCGGTGGACCCACAGGAGGCACACGTAACCGCCGGCGGCGACGGTGACCGAACCCGGTCGTACGCCCGCAACCGGGCGCTTCGGACCCGAGGACTGATCGAACACGTCGGACGCGGCTACTACGACGACGCCCTCCAAGAGACGCTGACGGAGAAGCTTCCTCCCGGGAGCCACGACCGCGTCGAGGAGTATCTCGGGGAGATCGACCGCGCGACCCTCGAAGAGAACTGAGAGTCAGGGACTCCCCCCAGCGATTCTCGGGCCGGCCGGCACACCCATTCGCGACGCGCCGAGGGCACTCACACACCTTTGACAGAGAGACGAGCGCATACCCCCGTCTCCGGGCGGGGGTCGAGCGCCAGCTGGCCCGTTTGTCCCGACAGTTTGAATCTCGTGGCCCGCGTTACTGATATTGCGACGACAGCCGTGAGACGCCGGCCACGAACCACAAAGGGCGGCGACCCAGCGGTGGTTCCCACGGCGATGACATGGCTGTCGATGGGGCCTCATCGGCCGGGTCACAGCCCGACGAGGGAGAAAGGGAGACCTTCTCCAGTGTGCCCTGGTTCCCTCCGAGTGCGGGTTGGAATCTCGAAGGCTTCGACCAAGCCGAAGTCCCGTGCTGGGATTCCACGCCCTGAAAGACGTGGAGGAGGTCAAATTGGTTCCAGACGAAGCGAGTGTAAACCTGGCGCGGTACACGGCAAACGTCGAGCTGGTCGCGCAGCTGATCGCGGTCGGTGCGATCGTCGGACTCGGCTTCCTCGCCCAGCGGAGGATCGGCCACCGACTGTTCGGGAGCCTCGGCCGGGCTCGCGGTCGTGCCGGTCGTCCGGATGATCCACACGGCGGTGCGACAGATCTCCGGGTCGTTCACGAGCGGCGAGACCTCCTTTGACAGTCTCGTGTTGGTCGAGGTTCCCCGAATGGGAGTGTACGCGGTCGGCTTAGTAAGCTACCCATGACTGAAGTCATGGGCGTTCCCCCACGGTGGGGTTTCGGCCCACACTCCACGACCGTCACGGGCGGGGTGCACGCACAGCGTTCGGCCAGAGCGAACTGTTCTGTTCGCTCGGGCGTACTCTCGCCGGGCTGTATCCGGCACGGCGTTGGCCTATGGAGAGGCACGTTCGCCACGGCAACACACCGTGGCGACCGGCTGGCTCACACCGTCCGCAGAACGCAGAGCGTTCTGCTGTGCTCGAAAATCATATCACGATTTTCGAACGCTTTAATTCAGCGTGACCTCCCCGCACGTCACCGCCACAAGACGCGGCGGGAGC